>DASVCF010000001.1:0-4225 GCA_036381735.1 Gemmatimonadaceae bacterium
GGGCGTCGCGATCTTCGGCACCACACCGTTCGGCGTGCGATGCGTGTCCGTGCTCGCGGGGCTCGGTACGGTGCTCGCCGTGATGGTCCTCGCGCGACGGCTCGGCGGCAACGGCGCGGCACTCTGGGCCTCGCTGATCGCCGCGTGTCTCCCATTCGCGGGCGCGGGGTTCGTGGTCGCGACGCCCGACGCGCCGCTCCTGCTCACGACCGCGCTGACGCTCGTCGCTGTCGATCGCGCGCTCGAGGCGCCGGCGCGGAGTCGCGATGCGCTCACGTGGTGGGTGATCAGCGGTGCGTGCCTTGGTGCCTCGTTCGCGTCGAAGTACACATCGGTGCTGCTGCCGCTCGGTGTGCTGATCGCCTTCCTGATCAGTCGCCCGCTGCGCGAGCGGCTCGCCACGCCGGGTCCGTACGTCGCGGTCGCGGTGGCGCTCGTCATCTTCGCGCCAGTGCTGGCGTGGAACGCGCACCATGGTTGGATCTCGTTCACCTTTCAGCTCCATCACGGACTCGGCGCGCCGACGGGGCACACGGTGCAGCACGAGCTCGAGCTCCTCGGCGGACAGCTGGCGCTCGCCTCGCCCGTGCTCTTCGTACTCATGGCGATCGCCGTCGCGCGCACGTTGCGCGATGCGCCGGCGGATGAGACGCCTCGCGGCGAGCGCCGCTATCTCCTCGCGGTCGTCGCCGCGGTGATGTTCCTCTTCTTCGTCGGCAGCGCGCTCGACAAGCGCGTCGAGGCCAACTGGCCCGCCATCGCGTACGTCCCCGCGACCGTGCTGCTCGCCCTCGTGGCGGACCGCGGACGCTGGAGAGTGTGGACGAGCGCGGGGTGCGTGCTGGGCGCGATCATGGTGGCGGTGATCTACGTGCACGCGCTGGTACCGATTCTCCCATTTCCGTCGGGCAAGGATCCGATCGGGCAAGCGTACGGATGGACGTCGCTCGCGGCGAGCGTCGATACGGCGCAGTCGGAGATCCAGCCGAGCGCCGGTGTGAACACCTGGGTCGCGGGCGACCGGTATCAAGACGCCGCCGAGCTGGCTTTTCACCTGCCGGAACATCCCACCGTCTTCTCGCTCAACCTGAACAGTCGCCAGAATCAGTACGCACTCTGGCCTGGCTTCACGCGCGCGGCGCGTCCGGGAGATAACCTGGTGGTGGTGCTCACGCCGCCCGAGGGCGGGGAAGGGGGCCGATCGCCGGTGGTCGAAGCGCTGATCCCGCACTTCGAGAGCGTGCGCCGCGGCTCGCTCGTTGCGTTGGGGCGCGGTGATGATGTTCGCTCGCGCCGACGCGTTTGGATGTTCGAGGGATGGCGCGGATCGTGGCCCGCGACCGCGATATCGCATTGATCGCGACGTAGCGCCGGATCACCATCATCAGAGCGGCGCGGCAGAGTCGACGCCGCTCCGACTTGCCGCGCATCGCGTTCCCATCGAAAGTTACGTCATACGCGTACACTGATTGCGTGCTCGACCTCTCATCCGGACATCGCTCCCATGCCTGGCGATCCGCCCTGCTGGATGCACCTCTACGAGACCCATGAGATGACTTCGACCCTCGCGTCCGACCTCGACACGTACCTCACCTCGCACAACGCGCGCATCCACGACGAGCTCTTCGAGCTCCTGCGCATCCCCAGCGTGAGCGCACGGTCGGAGCACAACGCCGATACCCTGCGCGCCGCCGAGTGGGTGGCGAATTCGCTGCGCGACGCGGGGCTCACCGCGGAAATCTTCCCGACGGCGGGACATCCGATCGTCGTGGGCGAGTGGCGCGAGGCGGGACCGGATGCGCCCACGGTGCTCGTCTACGGACACTACGACGTGCAGCCCGCCGAGCCGCTCGAGCTGTGGGCGTCGCCGCCGTTCGAGCCCACGGTGCGCGACGGGAAGATCTTCGCGCGCGGCGCGGTGGACGACAAAGGGCAGCTCTTCCTGCACATCAAGGCGCTGCAGTCGCACCTCGCCACGCGCGGCGAGCTCCCGGTGAACGTCGTCGTGCTCGCGGAGGGAGAGGAAGAGGTGGGGAGCGAGCACCTCGCGGGCTTCATCGGGGCGCACGCGGAGCGGCTCCGGTGCGATGGCGTGGTGATCTCCGATTCGTCGATGTTCGCGCCGGGGCTGCCCTCGATCCTCTCGTCGCTGCGCGGGCTCGCCTACTTCCAGATCGACGTGCAGGGGCCGACGAGCGATCTGCACTCCGGGATCTACGGCGGTGCGGTGGTGAATCCGGCGGCGGCGCTCGCGCACATTCTGGACTCGCTGCACGATGCCTCCGGCCGCGTCACGATCCCGGGCTTCTACGACAAGGTGCGCGACTGGGGTGAGCAGGCCCGCGAGCAGATGCGCGGACTGCCGTTCAGCGACAAGGAGTTCCTGCGCGAAGTCGGCGCACCGGCGCTCGGCGGCGAAGCGGGGTACTCCACGCTCGAGCGGCTCTGGATGCGACCGACGTGCGAGATCAACGGACTCCTGAGCGGCTACACGGGCGAAGGCGCCAAGACGGTCCTCCCCGCCAAGGCGATGGCCAAGGTGAGCTGCCGTCTCGTCCCCGATCAGGATCCGGACGAGATCGAGCGGCTGTTCGCGGCGCACGTCGCGAAGGTGGCGCCCAAGGGCGTGACGGTGACGGTCACACCGCTGCACGGCGGCAAGCCGTGGCGCGCGGAGCTGAACGGACCGCTCTTCGAGGCAGCGCGCCGCTCGCTCGCCGCGACGTTCGGGCGCGAACCGGTGATCACGGGCGAGGGCGGCTCGATCCCCGTCGTCGTCGACTTCCAGCAGATACTCGATGCCCCCGTGCTCCTCATGGGCTTCGGCCTCCCCGGCGAGAACGCCCACGCCCCCAACGAATGGATGAGTGACGAGAACTTCGTGAAGGGGATGCGGACGGCGGCGATGCTGTGGGATGAATTGGGGAATAGGCAGTGATGGGTTGTGGGTTGTGAGTTGTGAGTGGGTTATGAATGGGTTGTGAGCGGGAGCATGTACGGAGTCCCGTACTCACAACTCACAACTCACAACCCAGAACCCAGAACTCAGAACCCAGAACTCAGAACCTTCGCACGCGCCCCGAAGCCTTCACCCGCGATGCCCGAGCCCTCCGCACCCGAGTCGCCGCCCCGGCCAGACAACGGCGGAGCTTTGATCGGGCTCGTCGTGCTCATCGCGCTGATCATCGCCATCGACATCGTCTTTCCGGGCGATGTCAGCATCGGGGTGCTGTACGTGCTCCCGATCCTGGCGGGGGTCGGACTGCGGAGTGTGCGGGCGGTCTACATTCTGACACCCGTAATGGTGGCGGCGAACTATCTCTTCCTCTGGTTCGGACCGCCGCCGAGCAATTTCACCCTCGCCCTCATCAACCGCTCGCTTTCCGCGATCGCGCTCATCGGCGTCGCCATGCTCGTGGCGCGGCAGATCCGAAGCACGCTCGCGGTCGAGGAGCAGCGCCGCCAGCTCGCGCGCATGGTGGAGATGAAGACCGAGTTCGTTCGCGCGGTGAGTCACGACATCCGGGGTCCGATCGGCGCCATCCTCGGCTACACCGACCTTCTGCTCCCCGATGACGGCGTGATCGTTCCGCCCGAGATGGAGGCGCGATTGCTCCGCGGCATCCAGCGGAGCGCGCAGGGGATGCTGACGCTCACCGACAATCTGTTGAACGCGGCGCGGCTGGACACGGACGAGTTCCCCGTGGAGTTCGTCCCTTTCGACCTGGCATCGCTCGTCAGCGAGATCGTCGCGGAGATCGGCGCCGGCTCGCGCGCGTCGCGCGTGGCCATCGATCTCGAGCCGGCGCGCGCGCTCATCATCACGTCCGACCCACTCCGCGTGCGACAGATCGTGCTCAATCTGCTCTCGAACGCGCTCAAGTTCACACCCGCGGACTCGGTCGTGGATGTCCGCCTCGAGGCGTGCGAGAACAATGCTCTCGTCCATGTGCGCGACCGTGGCCCCGGCATCGCGCCCGCTGAACGCGAGCGCATCTTCGAGCCCTTCTATCAGACGACCGCCGGCCGTGCGAAGGGCGGCTACGGCGTCGGCCTCCCGCTCGCCCGCCGCCTCGCCCGCCTGCTCGGCGGCGACATCGAGCTCGATAGCGCGCTCGGCCAAGGGAGCACGTTCACGCTCCGGCTGCCGGTGGGGGCGTGAGTTAGTAGATCAGTGGGTCAGTGAGTCAGTGAGTCAGAACGACAGGGAGGAGGGGGGAGGGAG
>DASVCF010000002.1:0-5258 GCA_036381735.1 Gemmatimonadaceae bacterium
GGCTCGAGCCAGAACGCATCCGTGAAGCGCATGACGACCTTCACGACGGGACCCATCACGCCCGCCGCGCTGGCCCGCTCGAGCGCCGGCACGGCGGGATCGAAGCGGATGGCGCCGGTGGATCCCGGCGGCGCCTGCAGCACGCCGAGCGGGACGGTGATGAGGATGGCGCGCGCGGCGAGCCGGCCGTGGCGCGCGGCGCGGCCTGCGCGGTACTCGACCTCCACGCGCCCGCGCGTCCATCGCACCGCGGTCACCATGGTGCTCAGGCGCACGCGCTCGGCGATGGGGCGCGCGAGCGCGTCGATGAGCGCGCCGTAGCCATCCACCAACCGCCCGAGGCGCATGGCGTGCACGTCGTGTCCGGGCGGTGATGTGCGGGTGAGCCATTGCTCGCTCACCACCTTGGGATCGGCCGCGTCGAAGCCTTCGACGAACTGCGCGGTCATCGTGCGGTCCGCCGAGCTCAGTGTGCGACGATGCGCGCGCAGCGCCTCGGCGAGCGAGCGGTCGGGGTCGCGATCGGGATCGAGACGGTGCAGCACGCGATCGATGCGCGCCCACAGGTCGTGCGCGGGGCGGAGACGACTGCCTGATCGCACGAAGCGATCGCCGGCGATGTCGAGCACGCGCAGCGCGTGGCGCTCGGTGAGGCGCTGGATGGGCGGCGCGGAGCCGTGGACGAACTCCGCGCCGAGCTCGATGGGCATCATGCGATCGGGCGCCCACTCGGTGTGGATGCGCCCGCCCATGCGCTCGCGCGCCTCGAGCACGATGCACTCGGTGCTGCCGTCGCACAGGACGTTCGCCGCAGCGAGGCCGGCCGCGCCCGCGCCGACGATGATGACGTCGGCATCGACTCTCTCTCGCATGCTGATCTTGCTCCCCCGCGGCGGCGGCCGCATGTTGGACCAACGTAACATCGACTCCGCCTTCGCGCGCAAAGATAGGGCTTCCCCATGGACGCCGCCGTGGCATCCCACCTCTCCGCATGGGAGACCTTCTATCTCATCACCGGGCCGTCCGCCGCGGTGCTGATCGGCCTGCAGTTCGTGGTCATCGCGCTGTTGCCCGACACCGGACGGGGCGGCAACGCCAGCGCGGTCAGCGTGTCGGCGTTCGGGACGCCGACCATCCTGCACTTCTGCACCGTTTTCCTGCTGGCCGGCATTCTCGTGGCGCCGTGGTCATCGTCCACCGGACCCGCGATCGCCATCGGCGTTGCCGGCGCCATCGGGGTGGTGTACATGGTGCTGGCCATGACGCGATCGCGGCGTCAGAGCAGCTACACGCCAGTGCTCGAGGACTGGATCTGGTATTCGATCGTCCCGCTCGTCGCATATATCGCGCTGATCGTCGCCGCCTTCGTGATGCCCGGCGATGCCGAGGCGACGCTGTTCATCGTCGGCGCGGTGGTACTGCTGCTGCTCTTCCTCGGCATTCGCAACGCGTGGGACACGGTGGTCTACCTCGCGGTGGAGCAGGGGGAGCGGAGAGCGGGCACGGGCGATGGGGAGACGGATGCCGCCCCGACGAGTGCCGAGCGCTCCGGGTAGCCATGCGCGCCCTCCTGTGTCAGTACGCGCTCTCCATCGCGCCGTACGCCACCGTCCAGAAGTCGCTCATCACCTTGGGCGGCCGCGGCGAGTCCATCATCCGCTGGGTGAAGAGAATGCCGATCATCTCCTCGGCGGGATCGACGTACGCCGTCGTTCCGAAGCCGCCGGTCCAGCCGTACCGGCCCGGCGTGTGGAAGATCTCGCGCCGCGCGATGTCGACGGCCATGCCGAGGCCCCAGCTGGAGTAATCGCCGAAGAAGATCTCGGCGCCCGCGCGATTCTCGGGCGTGAGCTGATCGGACGTCATAAGCTCCACGCTCGCGCGGGAGAGGATCCGCTCGCGGCCGTACCGCCCCCTGTTCAGCATCATGCAGCAGAACGCGAAGTAGTCGTCGATCGTCGAGACGAGCCCGCCGCCCCCCGACTCGAACGCGGGCTCGGTGCGCCACTCGCTGTTCGCGGTCCCGTCGAACACGTCCAGCGTGTTCGTCCCGGGGGTGAGGACGTAGAGCTCGGGCAAACGATCGAGCTTTTCGGCGGGCACGTGGAACGCCGTGTCCGTCATACCGAGCGGCTCGAAGATGCGCTCGCGCATGAACGTGCCCAGCGACTGATCCGAGACGCGCGCGATGAGGGCGCCGAGCACATCGCCGCTCACGTGATACATCCACCGCTCGCCGGGCTGCGCGATGAGCGGGAGCGAGCCGAGTCGCCGCAGCCATTCGTCGGTGCCGGGCTGTTCCAGCGGGCGCGGCGGCCCGTCACCGCCGATGCGCAGCTCACGAATGAGCCTCTGGATGGGGTACGTGCCCGGCATGGCCATCACGCTGCCGAACCCCATGCGGTACGTGAGCAGGTCGCGCACGGTGATCGCGCGCCGCGCGGGGATGGTGTCGTCTGGCTCCGACGCGATGGCGCGGAGCACGCGGCGGTTCGCGAGCTCGGGGAGCCACGGCTCGATGGAGTCATCGAGCCGCAGCCGGCACTCCTCGATGAGGATCATCGCCGCGACGGCGGTGATGAGCTTGGTGTTCGACGCGATGCGAAAGATCGTGTCACGCCGCATCGGGGTCACTTCGTCGAACGCGAGGGTGCCGTGCGTCTCGACGTGAACATCATCGTGCCGGCTGACGAGCGCCACGAGACCCGGCATCTCGTGGCGCTCGACGTGGCCGGCCAACACGTAGTGCATGCGCTCGAGGCGCTCGGGCGACAGGCCTGTGGTACGCACGTATCTCCTTTACCGCGGACTCACCGTCATCTCCGACCGCCCGCCCGTCGTCTTCGACCAATACGCGATCCAGTGCTCGGCAATGGCGTTCGCCGATGCGATGAGCTTCGCCGAGGGCTGCTGGCCGGGGAGCGTCATGACGACGAACGCCGTGTTGAACTTCTTCTGCGCGTGCGCGAAGTCCGGCTCGCGCGGACCCATCGCGGCGATCACGTCCTGGATCGTGATCACCGTCTTGTCGCCCGTGTAGATGGGATGCCCATCGGCATCGGTGCGCCCGGTGCGGTGCAGGTTGCGGAGGATGAAGAAGGGCGGCACCTCTTCGGGCTTCGCGAGCCCCATGAGGTAGAGGCCGAGCCACGAGTACCCCTTCGCGGGCGAGTAGTAGTCGCGGTCGAGCTGCGTGTACGTGCCGTCGCCGTTGTCCTTCCACGTGCTCCCGCCCATCGCGTCCGCTTCGTAGGAGCGGTTGTACGGGAAGGCGGCGGGAAGGTCGACGCCGGTGGCCCAGTGGACGGGGCCGAGCTGGATGGTGTCGCCGTTCACGATGGCGCTCGCGTCGGCGGCCCAGCGATGGCCGAGCTCGTGGCCGATCTGCGACATGGCGTAGTCGTAGTTCGTCATGCGGCCATCGGGGGAGCGCTCGTCGATCTGCACCGCGGACGTGGACACGGGCTCGACGTACATCCACTGCAGCTCGCCCTTGCTGCAGTAGCTCTCGAGTCCGTTCGTGCGCGTGCCGATCCCCGTCACGTTCCCGCCGCGCGGTCCGTTGCTCGGCGTGCCGCCCTCGGGGTTGTCGACGCGGAAGTCGGAGTACGAGGCGATGAAGTCGAAGTGGTCGCCGAGCGCGGTGATCACCGAGCAGGCGACATCCTGCATGCGCGGGATGCTGGGCCAGTGAAAGCCTTCGTAGGCCACTGTGAAGGGGCCGGCCTTCTCGTTCGTGGCCGAGAGATCGAGCTCGGGCGAGTGGATGTTCTGGAGCGACACCGATTGCGGTGTGACGCGATCGACGATGGATGACGGCGTGCCGCTCGCGGCGTCGGCGGACACGAAGACGCGCGCGGCGCCCGAGAGCGCGAGCGGGAGAATGCCGCGCACGGTGATGGTGTTCCCCGCGACGGTGACGTAGGGCTCGACGCCGTCGCCCGATGCCATGTAGCGCGGGGGGACGCCGCGTCCGTTGCCGAAGCGCCGGCCCGCGACGCCGCGGACGGTCCACACGACGGCGGATTTGTCGAGATCGCTCGACGGCTTCTTCGTGTCGAACGCGATGCGATACGTCACGCCGTCGATGCTCGAATCACCCTCGGGGAGCACCGCGCCGCGCGTCTGGATGGTGGCCTGAAGAAAGAGTCCATCGATGGCCGAGAGCTTCACGCGCGTGACATCGACGTTGGGCGCCGCCGCGGCGTACTCGGCGTCGGAGATGGTGGCGAGCGTCTTCGTGGTGTTGCCGGTGACGAGCGGGAAGATGCCGACCACCGCGTCGCGCGCCGAGACATCGTTGTACGAGAGCTCGATGACGCCATTCGTGTGGAGCACCGCCTGGATGCGATTCACCGTGGGCGTCCAGGTGAAGGACTGGATGGTGCCATAGGGCTCGGTGAGCGTCCACGTGACGACCACGCGATCGGCGAGCTCCTTGAGGTAGCGCTCGCCGCGCAGATTCGGCTTCACGAACGCCGCGATGCCGGGGATCATGTTGATGAAGGTGCGCCCCACCGTCTGCAGCGAGGGGTAGCGCTCCATGAGGAAGCCCGCGCGCCCCGAGAGTCCGGCGCCGGTGTGATTCCCGACCGGCGGCCCGCCGACGATGCCACGCGTCCCGCCCGTCTGCACCGTGCCGAAGGTGATGGCGCCGGTGGCGACGTTGAGCGTGTCCCACTGCTTGCCCGAGAAGGGGAAGGTGACGTGCTGCAGCGCGACCGTGTCGCGCGTGAGCGCGGGGCCGAAGTCGGGGTCCCACTGCAGCGCCGTGGTCTCGATGCGGTAGCCGGCGCCATCGGGTGTGAAGCGGAGCGTGCGGTGATCGAGATCGAAGAGCCGCGCGGGCGCGACGGCGCCGCTGTCGAGCTCGAGGTGAATCAGGTTGCCGATGACGGTGACCTTGCCGATCGGGTGGCCGGGTTGGCGTTGCGCCGCGAGCTCGGCGGGGAGGGCGGCGAATGCGGCGAGGGCGAGGAGGGCGGAGATGTAGCGGAGAGGGCGCATCATCGAGTGGAGATCTCGAAGGGGGGGCGGCCGTCGGGCGACGGTCGATGGATACTGTATACGATCGATGCGGGCTGCGGGGGATGCAAGGGCGGGCGAAGAGGCGACGCGCCCCTACGGTGTCATTCGCCACGCGATGGTGAAGCCGCCGTACGCGTGGGCATGGGGACCGGCGTGGTACTCGCGACCCTGCGTGACCACGCCATACTCGACGGCGAGCCGCCAGACACGCACGCCGATGCCATACTCCC
>DASVCF010000003.1:0-4103 GCA_036381735.1 Gemmatimonadaceae bacterium
GCCTCGGCATGCTGGTCGACGTCTCACACGTCTCGGACGAGACGCTGGCCGATGTGGTGGCCGTCTCGGAGGCGCCGGTCATCGCCTCGCACTCGAGCGCGCGCGCGCTGAGCGACCACCCGCGCAACCTGCGCGACGAGCAGCTCCGTGCCATCGCCGACACGGGCGGCGTGGTGAGCGTCAACTTCTACCCGCGCTTCCTCGACGAGCGGTTCGCGCGCGACATGGACGCGATGGACGAGACGATCCGCGCGGAGTCCGATGGGCGCCGCGCGGCGGGCGAGGACGCGGCGCGGGTGCAGGAGCAGGCGGCCGCGCGGCGCGCGGCGTTGCTCGCCGCGATCCCGCCCATCCCGCTCGCCGTGCTGATCGATCACATCGATCACATCGCCAGGGTGGCCGGCATCGACCACGTGGGCATCGGGAGCGACTTCGACGGCATCAGCGCGACGCCGGCCCGGATGGAGGACGTCACCGCCCTCGCGCGGATCGCGCACGAGCTCATCGAGCGCGGATACCGCGACGAGGAGGTGACGAAGATCCTCGGCGGGAACGTGATGCGGGTGCTGGACTACTGATCTTCGCGCGACGTCCCGACGTTGTAGCGAATGCCGGCTTCGATGAAGTACGTGGTGCGGCCGTTGAGCAGGAAGTTCGTCTTGGCGGGCATGTACGTCAGCTGACCGAAGACGGAGACACGCTGCAGCTGCGCTTGCAATCCCGCCATCGCGATGAACGCGGCGCGATCCTTCTCGTCGAACGCGCGGGCCATCACGGTGCTCGATCCGGCCGCCGTCGTGTCCGCGGTGCTCACACCCTGAATCACGTTGAGCGAGAGACCGATGCCGCCGTACGGACGGAGCGTGCCGTACGCGACGGGGAAGGCGAGCAGGGCGGCCGTGTAGCGGCGCAGGTTGTGGATACCGACGATGCTGGGCTGGCCGTTGTCGTCGGGGACGGTGGACGTCGACGTGAAGAACGCCTGATCGCCCGAGACGTAGAGCGCGCCCTTGGAGCGGGTGATCAACCATTCGACGCCGACCAGCGGGCTCACCGTGCTCGCGCCCGAGGTGGTCGAGAACGACACGATCCCGCCTTTCGCGCCCCAGAACCACGAGTTGTCGAAGAAACGCCCGGACTGTGCTGCGCCAATACTGGGGAGCAGCGCCATGAGGGCGAGTCCGGACGCCATCCACCGGACCGTGCGCATGGACAAATTCCTCGTTCGGAAGAAGGGAGGCCGACTGTCTGCAACGAGCGTGAATGCTCCCTGTGCGGAGCAGAGCCGCGGGGGTGCGGCGCGATCCCGCGGGGTGCGCCGTCCGTTGCTCATGTCAGTGACGATGCTCACACCGAACTGGTCACGGGCGGCACGTGTCACGGGGGGCGGCGAGGAGCGACGAGCTTGACCTCGGGGGGCCGGAGCGCGAGGTTGCGAGAGAGGTCCTCGATCTGCCTCACCCGCACGGAGCGTGGACATGACGTTACCGACAGTTCCCTCGACCGCCGAGCGCTTCCGGAGCGCCGTCTACGGGACCGTCTTCGGCCACCGGATGGATGTGGTCCATCGGCTCAGTGTAGGGGACGCGCTCATCCTCGTCCCCGATCCGCCCGGTACCGACAACCCCGCCGTCTGGGTCCACGCGAGCGGTGGCGATGTGGTGGGCCATCTCCCGTTCGAGCTCTCGCGCTGGCTCGTCCCGTTCATGCTTGCCGGCGGCCGCTGCAGCGCGCGCGTCGAGAAGGTCGGCACGGATGACGTCGCGAGTTGGCGACGGGTGATCGTGCAGGTGCGATGTTCGGCGTGAGAAGGGCGGTCGTCAGAACTGCGGTCGTCAGTCGTCAGTCGTCCGTCGTCCGCGACACCCTCGGGCGGCTTCTGCCCGAGCGGACGACTGCAGATTGACGACCACTGACGACTGAGAGCTGATGACTGACGACCGCCGCCGCGACGACCGCCGTCGCGACCACCACCGTTTCGATCCGCCGGCCCTTCCTTCGATGTGAGCGCAGTGCGAGCGTGCGGACGCCGGTGTGCGAGCGTCCGTCTTCGCCCGCGGGTGCACCACCCGCACTCCACTTGCATCGTAGCGCATCCGTCGTGTGCGGCTTTCACCATGTCATGCAGAGGAGTTTCCGACGTGCAGGATGCGTCACCAATTCGTTACGCGGGTGGTCGGCTCGACCGCGCCGCGGAGCACCGGAAGGATCCAGCGTGGGTGGCGTCGATGCGCGCGCGATCCGATGCGCGCGTCGTCCCGGTGTGGCGTGACAAGAACCTCGTCGTCGGGATGCCGTGCGAGGGGGAGCCGTCGCACGCGGCGCCGCGTGTGGCGCCCCGCGCGGCACGATGTCCCGTCGATCCGCACGGCGGCGTTCTCGCCGTGGATGGGACGCTTCCCTGGGCGTTCCTCGGGCTCGAGGATGAGACGCCGGTTTTCACCGTCGATGTCTCGGAGGCGAGCGATGAAGCGCTGACATCGCTCACGACGAATGGGGCCGAATTCGCGGATTTGCGGACGGTCGGGATGTTGGTGAGTGCAAGCGATGCGGCGCTGCTCGCGTACGCCCGCGCGCTCATGGGATGGCATCGCCGGCATCGCTACTGTGCTACGTGCGGTGCGGCCACCGAGTCGTGCCACGCGGGCCACATGCGGCAGTGCACCGATGCGTGCTGCCACATCGAGAACTTTCCGCGCACCGACCCGGCGGTCATCATGCTCGTGGAGCATCGTCCCGCGAACGGCGCGCCGCGACGGTGCCTGCTCGCGCACAATCGGCGACTGCCGCCACGCGCGTTCTCGACGCTCGCGGGGTTCGTCGAGCCCGGTGAGACGCTGGAGGAAGCGGTGGCGCGCGAGGTGTGGGAGGAGACGGGCGTGCGCGTCTCGAGCGTGACGTACCAGGCGACGCAGCCCTGGCCGTTTCCATCGTCGCTCATGATCGGCTTCCGCGCGACCGCGGAGAACGACGCGATCACCGTCGACCGCGAGGAGCTCGACGACGCGCGATGGTTCACCGCCGCCGAGGTGGCCGCATTCGGCGAATGGGGCGACGAGACGGCGCGCTTCCGGCTCCCGCGGCGCGATTCGATTGCCCGCGTGCTCGTCGATGCCTGGCTCGCCGACGCGCTGCGCGAGTGATCGATGCGAGTCATCCCGAGCGTCAGCGAGGGATCGCGGTCAGCCAGCGAGATCCCTCGCTCCGCTCGGGATGACAAGCTTCTCTCGTCGAGCCGCGACGGTTACGCCGGCACCTCGCTCATGAGGCCGAAGAGATTGTCCTCGCTGTCGCGGGCGATCGCGAGCCACACTTCGCGGTCGGCGAGCCGTGCGACGCAGTGCGGCGTGTCGACGAAGGGCACGCCGCGCGCGGCGAGTGTGCCATGCGCCCGCTGGATGTTGTCGACGGCATAGTAGAGAATGGACGTTCGCTGCTCATCGCCGATCCCCTCCGGACGCGACAGCATCAGGCGCACGCCGTCGCAATCGAAGAACGCGAGCCCCGGCTCGGCCTGGAAGAGCAGCGTCATGCCGAGCGTGTCGCGGTAGAAGTGGACCGCGCGCTCGATGTCCTGCACCGTGATGGCGATCTGGCGGATGCGATGGAGCCCGAATTCTTCCGTCGCTGAAGGCATGACGTTCTCCTGTGGGCGCGGGGCGCGTGCCCGGTATGCACCGATGCACCGGTGTGGTGGCGTGGCAATGCGAGCGTGAACCGAGTTGCGCGGTCACCCGCGCCTTGAGGATGATCCGCCGGATCACCACCAGGGTCAATGGAAGTCGTGGCCCCGCCCCCACGCGTCTCGCGCCTCCACGTCGAGCGCGCGAAAGTCTTCACCGCGCAGATTCACGACGCCGCGTTCCACCTGCAGCGTTCCGCGCACGAGGAGCAGCCGCTCGTGCGCGATGAGCGCGGCCTGTCGGTCGAAGCGCTTCGGCGTCACGACCACGTTCACGATCCCCGTCTCATCCTCGATCGACAGGAACACGAACCCCTTCGCGGTGTGCGGTCGTTGACGGCAGATGACGAGCCCCGCCACGGCGATGTTGCGCGCGCCGTCGCGCAACGCCAGCACCTCGCGCACCGTCCGCACACCGTTC
>DASVCF010000004.1:0-2384 GCA_036381735.1 Gemmatimonadaceae bacterium
GGTTTCATCGCGCGCGCCGACGCCACGCACGAATGCCGTCAGCATGACGCCGAGCGCGAGCAGGAGTGCCGCGCACAGGATGATGAAACCCAGCAGGAGCGCGGGGCGGTTGTGCCAGAGCGACTGCAGCTGCCACCATGCGCCGCGTCCGGGTCGGAAGCGCGGAATGTAACGGAAGAAGTTTGCCGGATGGTGCTCGAGCGCGTCGACCGCGAGCAGTCCGACTCCGATGAGCAGCCCGGCTATGGCGGCGCGCTCGAGGGTGCGGAGCGTCATCACCGTACGATCGCCGCGCGCTCGCGGCGCCGCCAGCCCGTCTAGCGCGAAGTATCCGGCGGGATCGCGGAGGTATCGCGCGGTTGGAGGATGACCGTATCGCGGACGGTGCGTCTCGTGGTCGTATCGCCATAGACGCCGGTGGTGGTGTCGCGGAAGATGAGCGAGGTATCGCGAACCACGGCGGTGTCGCGTTGCAGGTTCAGAGTGTCGTCCCGCGTGCGGGTGGTGATGGTGTCGGCCGGCACCGTAGCGGTGTCGGTGCGCGGTACGACCTCGCCCGTCGATTCGCTGGTCCGATTGGTGGAACAGGCGAGTGCCGATGCGATGAGGGCGATCGAGAGTGCTGCGTGGGACTTCATGGAACAGCTCCTGGGGATGTTTGCTTCCTCCACCGCTCTCTAGCATGTTGCGTGCGCGGGATGCGGAGGCCGGTGGCGGGCGCCCAACGGTCCCAGGAGGGTTGAAATGCCGTACCTGACTTGGTACGATTCAGGGCTGAGAAATAGTTCGGCCAGGTAGCTCAGTTGGTAGAGCAGCGGACTGAAAATCCGCGTGTCGGCGGTTCGATTCCGTCCCTGGCCATACGAATAGGCACACCCGAACGGGTGTGCCTATTCGCTTTGGAGCGGCAGAGAATCAGCCGAGCTTCAGCGCCGCATTCACCGTAACGAGCGTCGTAACACCGCCACCGCTACTCCGTCCGCATCGCCACCACCGGATCTACGCGCGTCGCGCGGCGGGCGGGGACGAGAGTGGCGAGCATCGCGATGAGGGCAAGCGCCACGGGCACGCCCGCGAATGTCGCGAGGTCCGTCGCGCTCACGCCGTACAGCAGGCTCGCCACGACGCGTGAGAGCGCGAGCGCGGCGACGATGCCGATCGCCACGCCGGCCGCCGCCAGCCGCAGCCCCTGGCCGAGCACGAGTCCCAGCACTTGCCTGCGCGTCGCGCCGAGCGCCATGCGCACTCCCAGCTCACGCGTCCGCTGCGCCACGGCGTAGGAGATCACGCCGTAGATCCCGACCGCCGCGAGGAGCAGCGCCAGCGTGGCGAACGTTCCGAGCACCTGCCCCTGCAAGCGCTGCCGCCAGAGCGAGCGTGACACCGCCTGCTCGAGCGTCTGCAACTGGAACGCCGGGACGTCGGGGTCGAGCTCCTTCAGCACCTCGCGCACTGCGGGCGCGAGCGCCATCGGATCGGGGAGCGAGGTGCGCAGCACGAGCGTCTGTGACGCCGAAGGCGAGGCAAGCTGGGGGAGATAGATCGCGGGCCCCATCGGCTGCGGCAGGCGGTAGTGCCTGAACTCCTTCGCCACACCGATGATGGTGATCCAGGGAGCGTCCGATCCGTCCTCCCCAAACCGGATGCGCTTGCCGATCGGGTCGATGCCGGCGAACTCCTGGCGCGCGAGCACCTCGTTGATCACGCCGATGTGCACCGACGAGTCGCGGTCGGCGGCCGTGAACCCACGCCCGCGCACGATCGGCACGCCGATAGCCGGCAGGTACCCGGGGCTGATGTTCTGATGGTGGACGTCGAGCTCCTTCCCCTGCGCGCGCGGGGGACGCCCCTCGATGGACATGTACGACTGCACGTTCCACCCGCTGAACGGGATCCCGTTCGCCGAGCCCACTACCTGCACCCCAGGGATCGCCGCGAGCCGCGCGTAGAGCTGCTCGTAGAACGCACGCTGCTTCTCGTCGTTGTCGTACGTCGTGGCGGGGAGCGAGATGGCCGCCGTGAGAACTCCGCGCTGATCGAAGCCGAGATCGGTGCCGATGAGCGCAGCGTAGCTGCGGAGGAGGAGCGTCGCACCGACGAGCAGCACCACAGACAGCGCCACTTCGGCGACGGCTAGCGAGTTGCGGAGCCGGCCCCCGCTCCGCCCGCCCGCCTCGGCGCGCCCCCCGTCGCGGAGCGCGGTGTTGAGATCGATGCGCGTAGCGCGCAGCGCCGGTACGAGCCCGAAGATCACCCCCGTGACCGCCGACACGAGCACGGCGAAGATGAGCACGCGGCCGTCCATGTCGAGCGAGACGTAGAACGGCACATCCCCAGTCGGGAATGCGAACCTGAGCAGTTGGACGCCGAACTTCGCGAGTACG
>DASVCF010000005.1:0-4068 GCA_036381735.1 Gemmatimonadaceae bacterium
GCCACCATCATCGCGACCCACATGCCGAGGAAGGAGGCTGCGGCGCCGGGCCACGACTGGCCCGGCATCCGCGTCCACGGCATCGACATCGACCAGCCGTCGGTCATGGGCATCTTGCCCATCGCTGACATCTGCGCGCACCAGACGATGGTCAGCGTCGCGCTCGCGGCGAAGATCAGCGCCGAGACGGTGAAGAAGGTGAGCCGGGAGGCTCGCCATGACACCATGCGCCGTGAGGTCTCCACGTCTCTGATGTCGCCGACGGCACCCACGATCTGGCTCACCGTCCGCCGTACTCGTCGTGACGGCGCCACCAGACGCCCTGCTCGTTGCGTCCCCTGGGGGCGCGGCCGAGCCACTGGTACATGCCCCAGAGGCCATCCAGCCCGCGCGAATACGTGGAATAGGTGTGGTAGACCACACCGTCCTCGAGCACGAATGCGCTCATGCCCGGCCGCTCGCGTGCGTAGGTGGCCGCGTCGACTCCGGACATGGCCGCGAACGATACGGACCCGTCGGGTGTCGTGCGCGACGCGATCGTGGCGACAGGTCGTTCGATGCTGCGCACCTGGAGCGCGGGCTCACGCCGGTAGTTGTATTCGATCCCTTCCTCGCACTGTTGCTCCTCGGTGAACCCGACACTGAAGTCGAAGTTGAAGTCGCTGCCGAAGGACGACGCCCACGGGAAGCTCCAACCCATCCGCCGCCTGTACGCGTGCAGCTTCTCGAGCGGCGCGCGCGACACGGCCATGAGCGTGACGTCGTGATGCGCGAGGTGGATGACGGAGCCGTCGAAGCCATCCGCGATCGCCGAGCAGGCCGGACATCCTGCCGTGTAGTCCGGCCCGAACATGAAGTGGTAGATGAGGAGCTGCGAGCGTCCCCTGAACAGGTCCGCCAGCGATGCGCTCCCGTCATCCGTGTCGAACAAGTACTCCTTGTCGATCGGCACCCACGGCAGCTCCTGCCGCCGCTGCGCCACCTCGTCGCTGAACCGCGTGAGCTCCTTCTCCGCCTGGAGCAGATCGAGCCGTGCCGCCAGCCACTCTTCCCGCGTGCCGATCATCTGAGTCGTGGTCATACTTCCCTCCGTTGGTGTCGTGCGTCGCTCGGTCTCGATACGACGCATTGATTGGTGGTCGAGCGGTAGATTAGTCCCGGCCACTCGGAGGGTGTGAGTAACAAGTATGACGGGATTCCGATGGACGCAGTGATCGCGGCCGCGGCGCGTGCGCTCGCGGCGGGTGACGCACTCGGCGCGCTGAACCGGGTCGCGCTGCGCGCCGACGCGCCCGCGCTCGCGCTGCGTGGGATCGCCATGGCGCAGCTCGGTGATCTCGATCGCGCGAAGGTGCTCGTGCGACGCGCGGCACGCGCCTTCGGTGCGCGCGAGCCCGTCGCACGCGCGCGGTGCGTCGTTGCCGAGGCGGAGATCGCGCTCGCCTCGCGCGATCTGGGGTGGCCCGCCCGGGCGCTCGAATCGGCACGCTCGACGCTCGAGGCACACGGCGACCGGGTGAACGCCGCCTACGCGCGCTATCTCGAGGTGCGGCGGCTTCTCCTGATCGGGCACCTCGATGATGCCGAGCGCGCGCTCGTCGAGCTGGACCCGGCGCCCCTCCCGCCGGCGGCGCTGGCCGGCTACGAGCTGGTGGTCGCGGGGATCGCGATCAGGCGCCTGCGCACGACGCCGGCGCGCGCGGCGCTCGCTCGGGCGGAGCGTCTGGCGCGTCACGCAGACATCCCCGCGCTCATGGCCGAGGTCGAGAGCGCGTCCCGCATGCTGAACACGCCCGCGGCGCGGCTGATCGCGCGTGGCGAGGACCGGCCCCTCCTGCTCGGGGATGTGGAAGCGCTGCTGCAGTCGAATGCGTTGGTCGTGGACGCGTCTCGCAACGTGGTGCGTCACGCACAGACGGTGGTGTCGCTCGCGAGTCGCCCGGTGTTGTTCGCGCTGGCGCGCGCGCTGGGTGAAGCGTGGCCCGGAGACGTGCCGAGGAGCGCGCTCCTGGCGCGGGCGTTCGGCGCGAAGTTCGTGGACGAGTCACACCGCGCGCGCCTGCGGGTGGAAGTCGGGCGACTCCGTTCGGAGCTGCGAGCGCTGGCCGGCGTGAACGCCACCACGCGGGGGTTTGTGCTGGTACCGCGTGGCGCGGCAGAGGTGGTGGTGCTGGCGCGCCCCGTGGAAGAGGAGCACGCGACGCTGCTCGCCCTCCTCGCCGATGGTGAGACGTGGTCGAGCTCGGCGCTGGCGCTCGCGATGGGCGCCAGCCAGCGCACCGTGCAGCGATCGCTCGACACGCTGGCGGCCGAGGGCAAGGTGCAGTCGTTCGGCCGCGGCCGAGCGCGCCGGTGGATGACGCCGCCCGTGCCGGGATTCACGACAACGTTGTTACTCCCCGCTCCACTGCCGATCGATTAGGATGCACGCATGACGAGATCACCCGCCGAGATCGTGCACGAGTATGGCCCCTTCGATGGCGTCGACCAGGTGGGCGGCGTCACCTACGACGGCCAGCACGTGTGGCTCGCCACCGGCCACGCGCTGACCGCGCTCGACCCGGCGAGCGGGAAGATGGTGCGCGCCATCGATGTCACCGCGCACGCGGGGACCGCCTTCGATGGCCGGCACCTGTTCCAGCTCGCCGAGGGACGCATCCAGAAGATCGATCCGCACAGCGGCCGCGTGCTCGACACGATTCCGTCGCCCGGCGGCGGTGGCGAGTCGGGGCTCGCGTGGGCCGAAGGGGCGCTCTGGGTGGGCGTGTATCGGGAGCGGAAGATCCATGAGATCGATCCGCACACGGGAGAGGTGCTGCGCACCATCGAGTCCAACCGCTTCGTCACCGGGGTCACCTGGATGGACGGCGAGCTGTGGCACGGCACGTGGGAGGGTGACGAGGCCGATGTGCGGCGCATCGATCCAGGAACGGGCGAAGTGCTGGAGCAGCTCGAGATGCCGGCGGGCACAGGCGTGTCCGGGCTCGACTCCGACGGCGGCGATCGGTTCTTCTGCGGGGGAGGGAAGAGCGGGACCGTGCGAACCGTCCGCCGGCCCAGGCGACGTGGGGCGCCGGGCAGCGGCTCCGGAATTCCAGTCGGCGCCGGGAGCAAGTAGCGGAGGCACGCCGACATCGTCGAGTGGGTTGACGTAGGCATCATCGCGTTCGCTGGCCGGCCGCACGCAGCACGGCTCAGGTCGCGGGTCTACGGCACCGAGCCTCTTCGAATGTGGCCGCATGGAACGAATCCAGCCCGACCCCCCGCTTTCGGAACGACTCCGCTTTTCCCCGAGCTCAGCGACGCGCCCTAGCCAACGCGTTTGATCAGGTGCGCCTGGATCTCGCGCGTCGTCATCCCACGTGCGTAGAGCGCGATCACCTTCTCGTCGAAGCCCGGCAGACGTCGCTGGCCCTTACGCACCAGCTGCGGCTCGAACGTGCCCTGCCGATCCCGAGGCACCTCTGATCGCCACCTCGCCCGCGTCCGTCTTCACGCGCTTCTTGGTGCGGCCCTTTCGCGAGTTGCCGCCGTTGCGGTGGTCCGTGAGCTCGCCTTCCAGCGCGCGCTCCAACACCCGCTTCGTCAGATCCTCGAGCAGGCCCCCGCTCCCTACGATCTCCTCCGGCTGCTTACCCTCCAGCAGCCGGTCCAGCATCGCATCCATATCCTGCTGTTCTCGTCGGCCATGACGTCCCTCTCCAGTGTGAGAGTGAGTTACGATCATGGCCACTTACACAGTTATCCGCACACCCCCTGACGGGGTCGCATCTATGAGCTTCTGCACGCCCGTGCGCAGGTCGCCCGCGATGTGATGGCTGTTGCTCCAGGGGAAGTCCGTTCGCGTGGACGACACCACGTACTTCGGCTTGGCCTCCAGCTTGACCGCCCACTCGCGCAAAGCCGGCGGCGCCTCCTCGTCGCCGCGGGCGACCGCCGGCCAGTAGCTCTCCATCATCTCGTAGGTGACTCGGCCCCACAGCATCGCCCCGCTCTCGTCCATGAGACGGGTGAAGAAGGCGTGTGTCTCGTCGTCGGCGATTCCCTCCCGGTGGTCGACGCAGCCGT
>DASVCF010000006.1:0-26919 GCA_036381735.1 Gemmatimonadaceae bacterium
CCGATTGATCGTGCAGCGGCGCGGCCGTCCGCCCGCGCCACGAAGTCTACAGCCGACACGGCGTGCGAGCGACCCGGTTCCTGCGACGCGCTGCCCACTGCCCGGCGCGCTTCAGCGCTAGTGCGCGACGAGTGCGCTCACCGCCGACGTGCCGTCGAACACGTCCTCGTCATCCAGTGCGCGACATCGGCGACGCGCGCTCGACGCACTCGCGCCAGGTGCGCGGCGGCTCGGTCGTGAGGTCCACCTTCGTGATGTCCGGGCGGAAGAAGAGCGCGACCGTCCAGTCGAGGATGATGCGGAGCCGGCGGTCCCACCGCGGCATCTGCAGCAGGTAGTACGTGCGCCGCACCCACCACGCCGGAACGCCCGTGACTCGCACGCCCATGATCTGCGCGACGGCCCGCGAGTGCCCGAGCGACGCCAGCGTGCCGAGCGAGTGAAAGACGAAGGGCGCGGGCGTGCGACCCGCGAGGACGGCCGCGATGTTCCGCGCCAGCTGCCGCGCCTCGCGGATGGCGTGTTGCGCGAGCGCCGGGTACGGGCGGCCGTCCGGTCCCGGGATCTCGGCGCAGTCGCCGAGCGCCCACACGTTTGGATGGCTCTGGCTGCGCATCGTCGCATCGACCGCGATGCGGCCCCGCGCGTCGTGCGCCACCGGGATGCGCGCGGCCACGGGATGCGGCATGATCCCCGTCGCCAGCACGATGGTGCCGGCATGGAAGTGCTCGTTCGCGAGGTGGACGCACGTCGGCTCGATCGCGCGGACCGGCGTCGCGGCGCGGATGTCGGCGCCGCGCCGCTCGAGCACGCGCTGCGCGACGGCCGCCAGCCTGGGATCGATCTCCGGCAGGATGCGTGGCCCCGCCTCGAACAGGTGGAAGTGCAGCTCGTCGCGACGGATGCGCGGATAGTAGCGCAGCACATCCACAGCGAAGGCCGTCAGCTCGCCGAGCAGCTCGACGCCCACCAGCCCGCCGCCGACCATGACGAAGTTGAGACACCGGCTCCGCACCGCCGGGTCCGTTGTCGCATCGGCGCGCTCGAACTGCTCGATCACGTGGTTCCGCAGCAGCAGCGCGTCCGCCATCGTCTTGAAGGTGAGCGCGGTCGCGGAGCCGGGGATCAGCGACTCGTTCGGCGTCGCGCCGAGCGCGATGACGAGCTGGTCGTACGGAAGGTGGTAGACGCCGCCATCGGCCGCGACGGCGCGCACCACGCGCCGCTCCACGTCCACGTCCTCGACCGTCGCCTCGACGAAGCGCGCACGACGCAGCGCGGGACGGATGGGCTGCGCGCAGTGCCGCAGCTCCAATCGACCGGAACAGGCCTCGAAGAGCAGCGGGGTGAGCACGAAGAAGTTGTCGCGGCTGACGAGCGTGATCTCGACGTTCAGCCGCCCGCGGCACATCCGCTCCAGGTGGCGCGTCGTCATCAGTCCGCCGAAGGCGCCGCCGAGCACGACGATTCGTGTCGCGCGGGATGTGGGCGCATGCGCGCGATCCGGGCGATCGGTCGCGCGCGCGGGATGCCGCATGGTGTCATGGAGCTCGGCGACAGGAGTCGCCGTCGTGTCATCGACTCGAACACTCATTGCTGCTCCTCGCCCGCCATGGCGCGCGGGCTGCTCGTGGGTGCTAACGGGTAGACGGAGGAGCACGACCGCGTGTGACAGCAGCCGCGTGTCGCGTGGCCGGCAACCATCATCGAGCGGAGCAGGGCCTGCAGGAGGCGTACCCGCATCGAACGGGACGGACGAGTACGCCACGCGCTTGCTGCCCTCCGCGCGCCGCGCTATTGTCGATCGCCCATTTGGAGGCGCGCGGCGCGCACGCTTCCGGTGTGACTCGCCGTCGCTCCGTACACTTCACTCTCCCGACATGACCATCGCATCGGTGCGCCGCGCAGCGGCGCTCGCCATCGCCACGCTTGCCGCCAGCGTCACGACAGCCGCGGCGCAATCGCCCGCGATCGGCGCCACACAGACGTCCCCGCACCACTATCACCTCTCTGCCACGCCGCACACCGTCGCTTACGGCTACTACAGCGCGACGGCGACTCCCGTGCTGCGCGTCGCATCGGGCGATACGGTGGATGTGGAGACACTGCTCACGAACACGCCACGCGGCCTCGAGCGCGCGGGGCTGCCACCCGCCGAGGTGCAGCAGTCGCTGCGCAATGTCGTGGACTCCGTGAAGGACCGCGGACCGGGCGGCCACATCCTCACGGGTCCGATCTACGTGACGGGCGCCGACTCCGGCGACGTGTTGGAGGTGCGCCTCCTCGATGTGCACCTCGCGATCCCGTACGCGTACAACGGGTGCAGCGGCTTCCTCCGCGAGAACTGCGGCGACCCGCGCACGCGCCTCATCCATCTCGACACGACGCACATGGTCGCATCACTCGGCGATGGGATCGTGATCCCGCTGCACCCCTTCTTCGGCAGCATCGGCGATGCACCGCCGCGCGACTCGGGGCGCGTCTCCAGCAACCCGCCGAGCATCCACGCCGGGAACATGGACAACAAGGAGCTCGTGGCGGGGACGACGCTCTACATCCCCGTGTGGGCGCCTGGCGCGCTGCTCGAGATCGGCGACGGCCACGCGGCGCAGGGCGATGGCGAGGTGGACCAGACGGCGATCGAGACATCGCTCACCGGCCGCCTGCAGCTCATCGTGCGCAAGGACATGCACCTCGCGTGGCCGATGGCCGAGACGCCGACCGACTACATCGTGATGGGGATGGACAAGGATCTCACCAAGGCCACGCAGATCTGCGTGCAGCAGATGGTGAACTTCCTCATGATGAAGAAGCACCTCCCGCGCGTGGAGGCCTACCGCCTGGCGAGCATGGCCGGGAACCTGCGCATCACCGAGCTCGTGGACGGCAACGTCGGCGTGCACATGATGATCGCGAAGAGCGTGTTGGGAGAGGGGAAAGAAGTGAGTCAGTGAGTCAGATACTGCAGAGAGCAGAGAGCAGAGAGCAGAAAGCAGAAAGCAGGAACACCTCTCGGCTTTCTGCTTTCTGCTCTCTGCTTTCTGGCCCCTGCCGTTCCTGACTCACTCTTCCACCGCCACCCCGCTCTCCGCCCTCACCCGCCGCGACGACGGCGTGGCGACGAGCACGCCGAGTGCGGCGACGACGAGGAGCTCCACGAAGCCGAGCCCCATGGTCGGCTTCGTCGTCATCACGAACATGACGCCGATGGCGAGCAGCGGCGGGAGCTGCGCGATGATCCACAGCGACGGGTCGCGCACCGCCGAGATGAGCGCGTCGTCCATCGCGCTGTCGCCGGCACGACCGAGCTGCGGCCCGAGGGCGCGCATGCGCCGGCCCAGGACCCCGCCGCCGATGATCATCATCAGAACCAGGCCCGTGATCGATACATCGATCCACGGCGTGTTCCACGACCACCGGGTCTGCGTCATGTAGCCGCCCGTGAGCAGCAGCGCGAGACCGACGAGCGGCATCGCCTTCGCCGTGCTCCCGGCGAGCATGAGCGCATCGCGCGCATCGCTCGCGCGCTCGGCCTTGCGCATCCGCATGAGGCCGAGATGAATGACGGCGGTGGCACCGAAGCCGGCCATGACCGCCAGCAGGTGCAGGAAGAGCGTCACGGTATACGACGTCACAGAACCCCCTCGACACGAAGTTGTCGGTTCAGGTACCGCTCCGCGCGCGGCCCGCCGCGCACGACCAGGCAGACGATACTGGCGGGGCGGGCGGCGGATGTCAACGCTCGCGGGGCGCGACTCGATGGCACGAGTTGCGCGGTGAAACGGCGATGGTCGCGAACGGCTCCCCTCACGGTGGATGCAGGGAGGGATCCCATGCCGTCACGCCTTGTACGATGGACCACAGTGTTTTGTGTCGCGCTCGCGCTCCTGCTCACCGCGTGCAGCGGGGACGTCGCGGCCAGCCTCGGGCCGGGCGGCACGTTCAACGGCAACGCCTTCGCCCTCACCCCCGACGCACTCATCGGCCAGTGGACGAACATCACGAACGACGTGCGAAACGTCGGCCTCGTGACGCAGACCACCTGGACCTTCCAGAGCGGCGGTGCGGCCACGCGCACCATCACGACGCTCACGTCACTCGGCTCCGTGCTGAGCACGACCTCCGTGCAGGCGAAGTGGACGCTCGGCGTCGGCGTGCTGCTGCTCGACTTCGGCGCGCCGTCGTTCATCATCCTCCGCGTGCCGTACACCATCCAGTTCGGCGTGCAGTCGACGACACTGTTCCTGGACGGCGTGCCCTATCAGCGCATCGGCTGAGACGCGGCGATCGGACCGCCTGCGGGACGCGGCGATCGGATGGCCCGAGCGGCGATCACACCGCCTGCGCCGCGACCGCCTCCGTGTCCACGGGTGTACTCTGACCGCGGAAGAACGCGAGGAAGAGCACGAGGACGATGACGGCCATCGTGGCCGGCACGAGCCAGATCTTGTGCCAGTCGTGCACCGTCGCGCCGGCGGTCGTGACGTACGAGTACATGTCCACCACGTGACCGGACACCCATGAGCCGACGAGCAGTCCGAGCCCTTGCGTGATGAGCGTGTAGAACCCTTGCCCCGCCGCGCGGATCTTCGCGTTCGCGCGCTGGTCCACGTAGATCTGCCCGGTGACGAAGAAGAAATCGTAGCAGAGCCCGTGCAACACGATCCCGAGGTACAACAGCCACACGAGTGAGCCGACGTTCCCGTAGGCGAACGCGAGGTACCGGATCGCCCACGCGGCCATTCCCATGATGAGGATCTTCTTGACGCCCATCCGCACCAGGAGCACGGGAAGCAGGAGCATGAAGAAGATCTCGAAGAACTGCCCGAGCGTCATCTTCGCCGCCGCGGCGTGCATCCCCGCGTCGTTCAGGAAGGGGTTCGCGAACGTGTAGTAGAACTGCAGCGGGATGCACAGCAGGAACGACCCGATGATGAACGCCGCGAACGAGCGGTCCTTCATGAGCGAGAGCGCATCGAGCCCGAGGACGTCGCGCACGGAGAGCCGCTTGCCGGCGGCGTGCGGCGGGGTGTGCGGGAGGAGGACGTCGAACAGGCCAAGCGCGATCGACGCGACGGCGGCCATGCGGAGCGGGACCGCCGTCGCATCGAGATGCATGCCGCCGATGATGAGCCCGGCGACGATCCACCCGATGGTGCCGAGCACGCGGATCTTCGGGAAGTCGCGCGCCGAGTCCTCCATGTTGTCGAACGAGATCGAGCTCGTGAGGGCGAGCGTCGGCATGTACGTCAGCGCGTACAGGATGATGACGATGTAGAACGACGAGAAGTCGTGGATGGTCGACGCCCACCAGAGGAGCACGCCGCCCGCGAGGTGCAGGATCGCGAGAATCCGCTCGGTGGCGAAGAACCGATCCGCGACCATGCCGACGAAGAAGGGCGACACCACCGCCGCGATGGCGACGGCGCCGTAGACGGCGGCGACCTGCGTGCCATCGAAGTGGAGCGTGTTGCCGAGATACGTGCTCGTCGTGACGAACCAGGCGCCCCACACGAAGAACTCGAGGAACATCATCGTGGACAGCTTGACGCGGACGGCGTTCATCATCGAAGGCGCCTCGGCGGATTGTGGCGGGAGAATGGTGCGGCGTGGACGGGAGAGAAGATACGACGCGGCGTCCAGTGCGCCAGCTACGCGCCCGCGGTCGGCGAGGTCGAACGCTCATCGATCGCGATCGACCCCTCAGAATGGGCCGGCGCGGACGCGCCCTGCGCATGCGGGAGCGTGAGGGTGAACGTCGTTCCCTTCCCCAGCACGCTCTCCACGACGAGATCGCCGCCGAGCGCGCGTGCCAGGTCCCGGCTGATGGCGAGCCCCAGCCCCGTCCCTTCGCTTCGCCGCGTGAGCTCGGCGTCCACCTGCACAAAGGGCTCGAAGATGGCACCGAGCTTGCCCGCCGGGATGCCGCACCCGGTGTCCGCCACGCGGATCGCCACGTCTGCTTCACGCGCTTCGCCCTCGAGCGTGACGAGGCCGCCGGGCTCGGTGAACTTCACGGCGTTGGCCAGCAGATTGAGCACGATCTGCTGCATCCGATCCGCATCGGCGCGCACCTCCACCGCGCGATCGACGCGGCGATACACGTACCGCACGCCACGCTGCGCGGCCTGCGGCGCGATGAACGCTTCGAGCGGCGAGAGCACGTCATCGAGCACGTGCGTGCGCACCTCGTACTCCACCGTCCCCGATTCGATGCGCGCGAGATTGAGCACGTCGTCCACCAGTGTGAGCAGCCGGCGCTGGCTCCGCCGGAGCCGGCCGAGCGCCTCACGCTGCGCGGCGGTCACGGGTCCGTGCACCTCCATCTCGAGCAGCTCGGCGTAGCCGGCGATCGCGTTGAGCGGTGTGCGCAGCTCGTGCGACATGACGGCGAGGAACCGGCTCTTCGCGCGGTTCGCGGCCTGCGCTTCCACATAGAGCCGCGCCCGCTCGAGCGCCTGCGCGCACTGCTGCGCGAGTGCAAGCATGAAGACACGTGCTTCGACGCTGAACGACCCCGGCCGCGCGAATCGCAGCCCCAGCGCGCCGAGCACACGCCCGTCGATCGCGAGCGGGAGCGTTGCCCAGGACAATCCACTCTGCGGCAGCGGGTGCGGCGCGAACACATCGAACCGCTCCCTCCACTCCGCCTCGGACTCGATGAACACCGGCATGGTCGTGCGCACCGCCTCGGCCACCGGATACCGCGCGTCGAGCGCGATGTGCGTCAACGGATCGAGCGCGCCGGGCGGATAGCCCACCGCATGCTCGAGTCGCAATTGGGTGCGATCGGCGCTCAGCAGATAGACGGCGCCCGCCTGCGCATCGAGGAACGCCGTCGCCTGCTCGACCACGGCGTTGGCCACCTCCACCGGTGTCAGGGCGCGCGACAGCTCGGCGGTCACCGCCTGCAAGCGCGTCATGCGCGCGTACGACCGCTCCAGCGCTTCCGTCTGCGCCGCGAGTCGGCGCTGGCCGTCGCGCGCCTGCGCCAGCAGCTCCGCCCGCTCGGCCTCCACCTGCTGCCGGACACGCACCTCGCGCGACAGCCTCGCGATCTGCCGGTTGAGCAGCGCGAAGTCGCGCGTGGCACGCTCGCTTGGAGTGCAGCGGATGACGACGAGCGCGTGCTCCGTCGCCGACGCCGGCTGCAGCACGGCCCCCTGACACCGGCACCGGATCGACTGCCCCTCGGCATTGGCGAACGTCAGCGCGCCGAGCATCATCGAGCGGCTGCGGGCGCACGCGCCGATGTACGCCGCCACTCGCTCGGGCGGATCGCGCGTGAGCGACGCGAACGCCACATCGGCCATCGACGTACTCTCACGACCCAGCAGCGCGACAGCCGCCGCGTTGGCGCCCAGGAGGTCACCCCGCCCGCTCACGACGAAGCAGGGCTCGGGCATCACGCGAAGCACATCGAGCGCCTGGTCGGGCGTCACGCGTCCGCTTCGCCTCGCACGTACTCGCGTCCGGAGGCCGCGGCTCCCTCGGGCGTGGGCTTGAGGTACACCACGACGCGGCACTGCGGACTTCCGCTGGCGATCGTCTCGCGGAGCTCCACTTTCGCGTAGCCCAGGTTCTCGGCGGCGATCGAACCGAAGACGTTCGACGTCATCATGCACATCGCCGGACGGCCGAGCACCTTCTCCGCGAACGGGCACGCGCGATTGCCCAGCACGATCTTCTCGTCGTCCTGCTCGACGATATAGAAGTCGCCATGTATGCGACGCTTGAGGTCCACCAGCACCTCCGCCACCTGCTCGCGTGTGAGCCGGTCGACGCCGAGCGCCTTGCGATACTCGCCATCCATCTCGCGTCCCATGGCGTGCCCGACCACACTGACGAAGCCCGACGCCTCATCGAGGCCGACGACGTCCTGCAGCGTACCAGCCAGCTCACGGACGAGGGTGCGCAGGAAGATGTCGCGCGTGAGCGGGACATCGAGGTGATCCAGCGTCCCCGCCGCGGTACGTGACGTACTCATGGGTTCACTCACCTGTCTGTGCCATCCGTATAATGTTCGCGCGGAATTCACAACTCACAACCCTACCGTTCCGGTGTCGCCGACGGCGCGAGCGCATCGGCCGCCGCGGACCGCCGCTCCAGCCGCCGCTCGTAGATGGTCCGCTGCAATCCCGACAGAAAGTACCGCGCGTTGCGGCCGAGCGTGCGCGTGTCGTAGCCGCCTTCCTGCACGGCGAGCGTCGGAAGGCCGAGCCCCGCGATCGCGCCGCCGATTCGCTCGAACCCTTCGGGCGTGATGGTCCACGCGCCGGTGGGATCGCCCTTGGCGATGTCGAGCCCCACGGAGAGCACGAGGTAGCGCGGCGCGAAGTGCTCGATCAACTCGAGCGCTTTCTCGAGCGTCTGCAGGTACTCGTCGTCGGTCACGTTCTCAGGGAGCGGGAAGTTGTGATTGAACCCTTCGCCCGCTCCTTCGCCGCGCTCGTCAGCGAAACCCGCGAAGTACGGATACGCGTAGCTCGGATCGCCGTGGATGGAGATCGTGAGCACGTCCGCGCGGTCGTAGAAGATCTCCTGCGTCCCGTTGCCGTGGTGGAAATCGATGTCGAGCGTCGCCACGGGCCCATCGACGCTCAGCGCGTTCGCCGCGACCGCCGCGTTGTTGAAGTAGCAGAAGCCGCCGTACACGCCCGACTCGGCGTGATGCCCGGGCGGCCGGCAGATGGCGTAGACGAGCTGCTCGCCGCGCCGCAGCAGCTCGGCGCCAGTGAGCGCGCAGTTCACCGCCGCACGCGCCGCGAGGTAGGCATTGTGCGTGAGCGGCGTGAAGGTGTCCATGCAGTAGTAGCCGGCCTGGATCTCCTCATCCACCGGCTTCCGCGCGCGATGGCGGATGGGGAACACGTACGGATACACCGCCTGCCCCGTCGGCATCTTCGAGCTCACCTCCTCGAGGTAGCGCACGAAGTCCGGATCGTGCACCTCGGTGATGGGCTCGACGCCGTGCTCCTGCACATCGACCACCGCCATCCCCGCGAGCATCCGGATCTGATGCATGATGCGGTCGACGCGCACGGGACGCTCCACGTAGCCGCGCTCGCGCACGTGATGGATCTGATGCTGCGGCGTGACGAGCACCTTGAACGGGCGGAAGATGTCGTGCTTGACGGGCGCCTTCTGGGTGGCCGGTGCGCGCACGTGCGCCGGCTGCAACGACACCTGCCCCGGGAGCACCGAGGCGATGATCGCGTTCGCGTACGGATCGGTTGGCGCGTAGCCGTACTTCCGAAAGAGGATCGCCGCGAACATGTCGCGCACCTCATCGGCCGTGGGCTCCCGCTCGGCGCCGAGGGCGTCGAACATGACGTACGGCTCCCCCTCGCTACGGCCGGGCCGCTTCTTCTCGTAGTTCGTGCCGGCGATGACCCGCGCGCCGTAGCGCTCGTAGAAGCGAATGCGCGCGCGATTCTCGCGACGGCGCGCGGGATCGGGCTCCAAGTCGGGCGCATCGGGGCGCACTTCCAGATAGAGCCCCGTGGAGCCGAGCCGCATGAGATACTCGCGCAGTGCCTCGTACAGCGCGCCGCCGATCCCACGCTGCCGCACCGTCGGATCGACGACGATGAAGTCGAGCAGCGTGGCGTTGAGGTCCGAGTAGTGGAACGCCAGCGCGAACGCGAGCACGCGCCCCTGCTGCGGATTCTCGGCGGTGATGAGGATCGTCCGCTGCCCCAGCTCGCTCTGCTTGCGGAGCAGATCGGGGATGCGGTCCGCGTAATCGCCGTAGTGCGCGCCGAAGTAGGTGCGGAAGATGCGCTGCACCTCCGTCATCCGTCGCGCCTCGATGTCGGCGTCGAAGACGTGAACGAAGCGAATGGCCACAGGGAGGGTTCGGGTTGAGACCGTACGTTGTGAGTTCTGAGTTGTGAGCTGTGGGCTGTGAGTGGGCTATGAGCTGGACGTTCCCTGGACGGTCGAGCTCACGGCCTCGACTCACAGCCACTCACAGCTCAGAGCTCACAGCTCACGACTGCAGTTCCGCCTGCAGCTCCAACTTCACATTCCCCTTGAACGCTCCCGACACGGGGCATCCGGTCTTCGTCGCCTCGGCGATCTTCATGAACTGGTCCTTGTCCATTCCGGGGACGTTCGCGCGCACGTTGAGCTTCATCGTCGTGATCTTGAAGCCGTCACCCACCTTCTCGATGGTGCACGCGGCGTGGGTCTCCACGCGCTTCGGCGGCTTTCCCGCTTGCTCGAGGCCCAGGCTCAGCGCCATGCTGTAGCAGGCCGCCTCGGCGGCGGCGAGCAGCTCTTCGGGGTTCGTGCCGCCGGCATTCTCGAAGCGAGAGCCGAACGAATACTGACCGCTGATCTTTCCGCTTTCCCCGTTGAACGTCCCCTGCCCGTTCCTGAGCCCGCCCTCCCACGTCGCAGTCGCATTCCGCGTCGGCATCGTCAACTCCTTGTGTTATGGATCGAGGTGTGCATGCAGTGGTGATTCGAGACCATCGAATCGGAAGATCTTCGACTCGCGCGCTCGAGGCAACGTGCCGGTGCGATCGTCCACCGTTTTTCGCGCTGTGTCGACGCCGGTGTCGCGGCACGTCGTCACTCGCCTCGTCGCACCGCGCGCGGTGCCACGGCCGAGGCACATGATCACGCGACGAGTCACGGTCCAGAGATGCCGCGCATGACCGCGCCCCGCGAGATTCCGCGTCGGCAGACAGCGCTCATTACCGGCGCCTCGGGCGGCATCGGCTACGAGCTCGCCGTGCTGTTCGCGCGTGATGGTTTCGATCTGGTTCTCGTGGCACGAAGCGTTCCGAAGCTCGAGACGCTCGCACGGGAGCTCTCGACCGCCTACGGCACGCGCGCGCTCGTGCTCGCGGCCGACCTGTCGCGCCGCGAAGCGCCCGAGGAGATCGTTCGCCGGCTCGCGGAGCTGGGCATCACCATCGACATCCTCGTCAACAACGCGGGCGTGGGGCTCGCGGGACCCTTCGCGGACACCGATCCGGCCGCGGAGCTCGCGATGCTCCAGCTCAACGTCGGCGCGCTCGTGTCGCTCACCAAGCTTCTCCTCCCCGGCATGATCGAGGGCGGCCGCGGACGGATCCTCAACGTCGCCTCCACCGCCGCATTCGTCCCCGGTCCCTACATGGCCGGCTACTACGCGAGCAAGGCGTACATCCTCTCCTTCTCGGAGGCGCTCGCGCACGAGCTCGACGGCACCGGCGTGACCGTGACGACGCTCGCCCCCGGCCCCACGCGCACCGGCTTCCAGGCCGCGGCGCACATGCAGACGAGCCGACTGTTCCGCGTGGCGAACGTGATGCGGGCCGCGGATGTCGCGCGCGTTGGCTACCGCGGATTGATGGCAGGGAAGCGCCTCGTGGTGCCCGGCCTCTTCAACAAGCTCCTCGCCGCCGGAGCCCGCTTCGTGCCGCGGAGCGTGACCGCGGCGATGGCCGGGCGGCTCAACAGGCCGCGGAGGGCCGCGGATGCGAAGAAGAAGAGGGCCGCGAGTGGCCGCGGATAGGGCGACTGCAACTACAGGAGGGAACCGCGGATTGCCGCGGATGCACGCGGATACGACAACAGCAACGGCAACGGCAGGAACGCGGATCAACGCGGATGAAACGCGGATCGATCGGGACACAGCGAGAACTCCGATCCGCCAGAGCTGACTGATTTTTTAGGGGTGCGCGGGGTGAGCCTCGAACACCAGGGCCAGCGCCGAGCCCGAACGAGGCCCGCCCTCACACGGGGCTGGCCTCGCGCTACCAGCCCTCGCCCTATCCCCCCAAAAATCCTTTCGGCCTCAGCGTCCCGAGCCTCTCCGTGGTCGCGATCGATCCGCGTTTCATCCGCGCCATCCGCGTTCCGCAGTTGCCGTTGCCGTTGCTGTCGTAGTTGATCCGCGGCCCCCCGTGGCCCTCCGCGGCCGCTCTCTGTTGTACTACCCGCGGTCCGATCCGCGGCCCTTCAGCGCGGCGAGTGTCACCTTCGGCAGGCAGAAGGTGATCGCATCTCCATCGATGCGGATGTCCAGCGCTTCCACGAGGCGAGGGGACGCGGTCCGGAAGAGCGTCTCCAGCTCGGCGACATCCGCGGCCGGGGTGCGCATGCGGGCGGTCCAGTCCGCGAATCGCATGCGGCCGCCCTCGGTGTACATGTTCACCGCGGTGTGCACCACGCGCAGGCCGGCGCGCTCCAGCATCGACGTCCACTCGCTCGGCCGATAGTTCCGCACGTGCGAGGGGTCGCGCAGCGTCTCGATGTGATTGATCGCGCGGTCCAGCTCGTCGTCCTCCGGCACGGTCGTGTCGGCGACCACCACGCGCGCGCCGGGTCTGGCGACGCGCGCCATCTCGCGCACGGCGCGCTCGATGTCGGCGAAGTGGTGCGGGGCGAGGCGCACCGAGACGACGTCGAAGGTCGCGTCATCGAAGGGGAGCGCCTCCGCGGCACCCTCGCGCACGCTCACGTTGGCGAGGCCGCGCTCGCGCGCGCGGCGCATCGTCTCGTCGAGCATCTGCGGCGTCAGATCGTAGGCCGTCACGTGCGCCACGTGCGGCGCGAAGGCCAGCGCCACGTGCCCCGCGCCCGTGGCGATGTCGAGCACGCGATCGGAGGGCCGGGGGCGCGCGAGCTGGACCAGCTCCGCCAGCTGCTCGGGATCGCCGTGCCCCGCGCTCGTGCCGTACGCCGCCGCCGCCGGGCCGAACTGCGCCTGCACGGCGCGATGAATGTCCTGCGCTGAGGCAGCGCTCGAGGGGTTCCGCATGTACTGTCGACTCCCGCTTCGGTAAATTTCATTCGTTGGCGCAGCGCATGTGAGCCATCGGGCTCCAGCAGCGCTGTCGCACTTGGAGTGCATTTCGTGACGAGAATTCTGCGACTGTTTCTGAGAGCGTTCATGCTCCGCTGCCCGAACTGCGGCGGCGGCGGCATCTTCAAATCGTGGTTTCGCCTGCGCGAGCGGTGCCCGACGTGCGGGCTCCCGCTGGAGCGACAGGAGAGTGAAGACTATTTCCTCGGCGGGATGATGCTCAACATCATCGTCGTCGAGCTCGCGTTCGTGTTCGGGCTCATCCTCTGGGGCGTGCTCGCGTGGCCGAACATCCCCTGGGATCTGTTCCAGGACGTCGGCGTCCCGTTCATGATCATCGCGCCGATCCTCTTCTATCCGTTGTCGAAGACGCTGTGGCTGGCGTTCGACCTCGTCTTCCGGCCGGCGCGTCCCGAGGAGCTGCGGCACCACCAGTCGTCGCAACCGCCGCACGCCCCGCAAGCGCCGCACACGCCACGCGCGCCGGAGCCGCTCCCGTAGGGCGCGCTCCGCGAGGGCTCGAGGGCACGCGGCCGGGGTATATTTTCGACTATGTCTGACGAATCCACCCCGGCCCGCGCCCTCCCGCCCTCGATCGAGCGCGTGATGAAAGCGTTCCGCGCGCTCAGCCGCGAGGAGAAGATGCAGGCGTTGCTCTCCTATGCGCGCAAGCTCGAGCCGCTCCCCGAGCGCTACGCCGCCATCGATCGCAGCAACTTCGCGATCCCCGAGTGCCAGACGCGCGTGGACATCGTCCCCGAGCAGCGCGACGGGAAGCTGCACTTTTACGCCGACGTCAACGTCCGGCAGTCGCCGACGATCGCGGCGTTCCTCGCGATCCTCTTCACCGCGGTCAACGATCATCCGCCGGAGACGACGCTCGCCATCCCGCCGGACTTCGTCCCGCTGATGATGGAGAATCTTGGCCTCGCCGCGCGCGAGGTCGGTCTCACCGCGATGGTCACACGCTTGAAGGGCTACGCCAGAGCCGCCCAAACCTCGGCGACGTAGATGAGCCGCATGGCGATGAGGTGATCCCGCGACGCGGCGCGGCGCTCGCGCCTCCCGCGTCCCGCATCCCGCATCCCGCATCCCGCATCCCGAGCCCCTAACCCCGAGCCCCGAGCCCCGAGATGCCCCTCCGCACTGAGGTCCGTCGCACGCCAGGCGCGCCGATCGGGGCGCCGCCGCCCACCACCGAGGCCGATCTCGACCGCCTCCTCTCCGAGCCCAGGCCCGGCGTCATCGACGCGCTGCGGCACACCGAGGGCGACGTCCTCGTGCTCGGCGCCGGCGGCAAGATGGGACCCACCCTCGCGCGCATGCTCCGCCGAGCGCTCGACATCGCGCGTCCCGGCGCACGGGTGATCGCGGTCTCGCGATTCTCGAGCGCCGCCGCTGCGACCGCGCTCGCCGGCGCCGGCGTCGAGACCATCCGCTGCGACCTGACCGACCGTGCCGCCGTCGCCGCGCTCCCCGATGCGCCGAACGTGATCTTCATGGCCGGCCAGAAATTCGGTACGCGCGACGACCCGGCCGCTACCTGGATGATGAACGTCGTGGTCCCCGCGATCGCCGCCGAGCGCTACGCGCACTCGCGCATCGTCGCCTTCTCGACGGGGAACGTCTACGCGCTGACGCCCGCCGCCAGCGGCGGCTCGCTCGAGTCCGATCCGCTCGCCCCCATCGGCGAGTACGCCGCCTCGTGCGTCGGCCGCGAGCGTGTGCTCGAGTACTACTCCGCGCGCAACGGCACGCCCGTCGCCATCGTGCGCCTCAACTACGCCATTGACCTGCGCTACGGCGTGCTCACCGACATCGCGACGAAGGTGCTGCGCAAGGAGCCGGTCGATGTGCGCATGGGCTACGTCAACGTCATCTGGCAGGGCGACGCGAGCGCCCGCGCGATCCAGTGTCTCCCGCTCGCCGCGTCACCGCCCTTCGTCGTCAACGTCACGGGCCTCGAGACGCTCGCCGTGCGCGGGATCGCCGAGTACTTCGGCCAGGTCTTCAACCGCACGCCGGTGATCGAGGGCACCGAGGCCCCCGACGCCCTGCTGAGCAACGCCACGCGCTCCGCCGAGCTCTTCGGCCCGCCCGCCATCGATATCGGCCAGATGATGTCGTGGGTGGCCGACTGGGTCCTCCGCGGCGGCGCGTCGCTCGGGAAGCCGACGCACTTCGAGGAGCGAGGGGGGAAGTTCTAGGGAGGAAGGAGGAGGGAGAAGGGAGGAGTTGTCATCCCGAGTGCAGCGAGGGATCTCGCCGAACGAATGAGATCCCTCGCTGCGCTCGGGATGACATGTGTCGGCCGTTCCTCCTCCCTTCTCCCTCCTCCCTCCTCCCTCGCCGTTACTTCGGCTCCAACACCCTCCCGATCCTCACATGCTCTTCCTGCAGGTACCGGCGCGTCATTTCGTCGCCGGCGCGGGGGAGCGCGCGGACAATGCGGGCGTCGATCGTCTGCAGGTCGCCGCGCAGCAGCGCCGCGGCGTCGGGGTTGCCGGGGTGCGACGTGGAGTTGATCACGGAGTCCGCGATGTCCACGTACGCGCGCTGCAGGTTGCGGCGGAAGACGTCGATCTTCACCGAGCGGTTGGCGAGCTCGCTCCACACGCCGTCGCGCACCTGGACGAACATCGCGCCGAGTGAATAGACCTCGTCGCCCGGGCTCGCGAGCGTCGCGAACTCGATCATCCGCTGCGCGCGGTCGCTGTCGGCGAGCAGGCTGCGGAGCAACCCGGCCTGCACGCGGCCGATCTGCTCCACGGCGCCATCCACCTCGATGCGGCGGAGGATGTCCGTGTCGAGAAAGAACGCGGGCGTCGTGAACGCGGCCGCGTTCAGGTACGCCACCGCCTGCTCCTGCCGCTCGGCGGGGATCGGCGTGAAGCGCACGCCGGGCTGCCCGCCGTACTTCTCCTGCGATTCCACGCCACCCACGACCGCCGCGACGTGCGTCATCTCGGTGCGCCACTGGCTGATCAGCTGCCCGTACATCGACTTGAGATCGTCGTAGTCGGCGCCCGGCTTCACCGTCGCGGGGATCAGCATCTTCACCGCGCGCTCGAGGTTCTTCACGCCGAGGCGCGTGGAGTAGACCGCATCGGCATCACCCACCGCTTCCGTCTCCTGCCCCGGATCGGCGCGGCCCGCATCCACCACGGTGAAGCGCAGGTACGGCTTGTCGTCCTGCTCGCGCGCCCACGAGTCGAGCGTCGGCAGCTCCTGCTCGGACGCGGACTTGTTGGCGCTGTACGTCGTCGCGATCGGCGTGTACCCCCACTTGATGGCGAACGTGTCGTACGGGCCGATGCGCGGGATCAGGAGCTCCGGCGGCACGTGGTCCTCGGGCTGCACCACGTAGTTGAAGCGCGCATAGTCCATGATCGACGGCGTGTGCCCCATGCGCTGCAGGAACGACACGCTGCGCAGCGAGTCCGCGGGATACATCGAGCTCGCCTTCATGTTGTGCTGCAGCCCGAGCGTGTGCCCCACCTCGTGCGCGACCACGTACTCGAGCAGCCGTCCCTCCAATGAATCGGGGAGCGGCAGCACCTTCGCGCGCGCATCGAGCGGGCCCACCTGCGAGAAGTACCAGTCCTGCGCGAGCTTCATCACGTTGTGGTACACGCTGATGTCCGCGTCGAGAATCTCGCCGGTGCGCGGGTCGTGGACGTTCGGCCCCATCGCGTTCTCGATCGTGGACGGGAGCCAGCGGACCACCGAGTAGCGGGCGTCCTCCGGACTCCAGTTCGGATCCTGCGCCTTGCTCGGCGGATCCTTGGCGATGATCGCGTTCTTGAACCCTGCCGCCTCGAACGCGGGCTGCCAGTCCTCGATCCCCTTCTTGATCCACTTGCGCCACTGCATCGGCGTCGCGGGATCCACGTAGTAGACGATCGGCTTCACCGGCGTGCACGGCGTGCTCTCGCCGGTCGGGCACTCGAGCCGCCACCGCGTGATGTACGACCGCTCGGCCGCGCGATGCTCGTCGGTGCCGTAGTCCTCGGTGTGAATCGAGAAGAAGCCGACGCGATCATCGAAACGGCGCGGCGTCATCGGGTGCTCGGGGAGCTGCACCATGCTCCAGTGCATGAGCACGCTCGCCGTGTGCGGCCCGCGCGGCGCGAGACTCGGCCGGCGCGGCTGACCCGGGCGCTGCGGCGCGGGTGCCACCGCGTACGTCTGCGTCGCCTCGACTTCGACGTTCGTGGGGAAGGTCGCGACGCGCTCGACGAAGCTGCGCTTGGGATCGAGTTTGCCGCGCAGCGTGCCGCTCACCGCGAACTCCGGCGAGTCGGTCGTGTAGAGCGACGTCACATCGATGACCGCGCTGCTGTCGGGGCCGAACGCTTCGATGTCGAACGCGGCGACGACGGGCGCGAAGTTCGCGTCCTGCACCGCCGCGTAGATGGGCTCCGTGGTGTCCGCGGTGATACCGTACGAGATGCTGCGGAGGAGAATGCGATCGCCCGCGCGCTCCCACTCGAGCACGCGATCGCCCGCCGCCTGTCCACCGTACCCCGCCCCGAGCGTGTTCTTCGCGATCTGCGTGACGAGCAGCATCTCTTTACCGAGCGCCGAGCGCGGGATCTCGTAGTAGAGCTTGTCGCCGATGCGGTGCGTGGTGAAGAGCCCGTGCGCCGTGATCGCGTCCTTCGTGATGACGCGGTCGTACGGCCTGGGACCGCTGCGCTGCGCTCGGCGCGCGGACGCGGCGGGGGCGGCCGTATCGGTCTGTTGTTGCTGCTGATGCGGAGCGATGGGCGCGGGTGCCGCGGCGACGGCCGACGAACAGCCGGCCAGCAGCAGCGCGAGGAGGGCGACGCCGGGTCTCATGGTGTCGTGCTCGAGTGCAGAGGTGGGACGTACGGGAGGGAAGAACGAGCGCGGAACGGCGCCGGCTCGCGCTAGCAGTATCGCAGCGTACGACTGGAGGCGCAATAGCGAGCCGCGTCGCTATCATTGAAGGCGACCCATGCCTACCGCCAACGCACCCGCCGGCTCCGGCTCGCCGCACTTGGACCTTCGCGCGCATCTCCTCGCGGGGCACGTCATCCCCGCGCATCCGCTCGCGCTCACCGAGGATCGCCGGCTCGACGAGCGGCATCAGCGCGCGCTCACGCGTTATTACATAGCCGCGGGCGCGGGTGGCATCGCGGTCGGCGTGCACACGACGCAGTTCGAGATCCGCGGGCACGGACTGCTCGAGCCCGTCCTGGCGCTCGCGTCGCAGACGGCGGACGAAGCGATGGCGGCGCGCGCGGGATCGGCCGCGCCCGCGCCCCGACACTCGCCCGCGCACTCGCACTCGCCCTCGCGCCCGTTCGCGAAGATAGCCGGCGTCTGTGGACGCACGACGCAGGCGCTCGCCGAAGCACAGCTCGCGCTCGACCTCGGCTATCACGCTGGACTGTTGAGCCTCGGCGCGTGGCGCAATGCGACGGAGGGTGAGATGCTCGCGCACTGTCGCACGGTGGCCGAGGTCATCCCGTTGTTCGGGTTCTACCTGCAGCCCGCGGTGGGCGGGCGCGTGCTGAGCTACGACTTCTGGCGCGCGTTCGCGGAGATCCCGAACGTCGTCGCCATCAAGATCGCGCCGTTCAATCGGTATCAGACCATCGACGTGGTGCGCGCGGTGGCGGAGTCGGGACGCGAGGACATCGCGCTGTACACGGGGAACGACGATCAGATCGTCATCGATCTATTGACGGCGTTTCCATGCCACGGCGAATCGCGCGTCGCGGCCCCACGCATCGTGGGCGGGCTGCTCGGCCAGTGGGCGGTGTGGACGCGGCGAGCGGTGCAGCTGCTCGACGAGATCAAGGCGGCGCGCGACGACGGACAGCTGAGCGCGGAGTGGCTCACGCGCGCGGCGGCACTCACGGATGCGAACGGCGCGATCTTCGACGTGCGACACGACTTCGCGGGGAGCATCGCGGGGATTCAGTACGTGTTGTGGAAGCAGGGGCTGCTCGGCGGGCCGTGGTGCTTGAGCGAGCGGGAGGCGTTGTCGCCGGGGCAGGTGGAGGAGATCGAGCGGGTGCGGCGCGCGTATCCCGAGCTCATGGACGACGAGTTCGTGGCCGAGCACCTCGAGGGTTGGTAGAAGAGCAGAATTCACGACCTCACATCCCTCGGTACATGCCCCGCAACTCAGCTCCCACACCAGAGAAGCCGACGCTCGTCTTCCACGACAAGCGCGCCTGGGCCGCCTGGCTCGACGACAACCACCGCACCTCTGCTGGCGTCTGGCTGCGCATGGCGAAGAAATCGTCCGGCCTGCCGTCCGTCTCCTACGACGAGGCGCTCGACGTCGCGCTGTGCTACGGCTGGATCGATGGCACGAAGAAGCGCGACGACGCCGAGTACTTTCTGCAGAAGTTCACGCCGCGCGGCAAACGGAGCATCTGGTCCAAGCGCAATCGCGAGAAGGCACTCGCGCTCATCGAGCGCGGTGAGATGAAAGCCGCCGGTCTGGCGGAGGTCGAGCGCGCGCGCACCGATGGCCGATGGGATGCGGCATACGATGGACCGAGTCGCATGGCCGTGCCCGACGACCTGCACGCGGCACTCCATGCGAACCGTCACGCGAAAGCGTTCTTCGAGACGCTCAACAGCCAGAACCGCTACGCGATCCTCTTCCGCATCCACTCCGCGAAGCGGGCGGACACGCGGGCGAAGCGCATCCGCGAGTTCGTCGAGATGCTGGCGCGCGGAGAGACGATCTATCCCTGAGCTGAGCAGGGTGGGGCGGGCGCTCGTGATGCGTCCGTCGTCCGCCCGCGCGCGGCGATGCGGTTGTGCGCCGAAGCTCGAATTCGCACATTCGGTCGTCCACTGCCCATCCGCGCTCGATGCCGAATTCAGCCGCGGAGATCGGGCGCCCGTGTCATCACACTGGAGGTGAGACCGTGGTGCAGATCGAGCTCCTGTTGACCGCGCTCGCGTTGGCGGGGCTGTCGATTCTCTTCGGCGCGTCGATGTACGACGCGCTCGTGCTCGCGCCGAACATGCGCGGCGGCCCGGACGTCCTGGAGCACGGCCGGCTCTTCATGTCGCGCGCCACGCCGGCGAACCTCTTTCGCATCGCATCCCCGGCGACGCAGGTCCTTCTGGTGCTGACGTTGATCGCGACCTGGCACATCGAGCAGTGCCGGTGGCTCGTGGGTGCGGCGCTGCTCGCGCTCGTGCTCGCCGACGTCATCACCTTCCGTTTCCACTATCCACGCAACCACCTGATGTTCGACGCCCCGACGACGATCGATGCCAACGTACTCGACACCGCGGCGAGGCAGTGGGCGGCCGGCAACATGGTGCGCGTCGCACTGGTGGTATTCGGCTGGTTCTGTGCGCTGCTCGCCGTGAGCATGGTGGTCCTCGTCGCGTATCCGTGAGCGCGCGGACGGCGCACGGAGTGGCACCCGCGCGCCTCCGCTTCTATCGTTGGATCATGTCCGAGCATGCCGTGGGCACTCTCCTGCGCCACTGGCGCACCCGGCGCGGCCGGAGCCAGATGGCGCTCGCGCTCGACGTCGGCGTCTCGCCGCGCCACCTGAGCTTCGTCGAGACCGGCCGCTCGCGGCCGAGTGCCGAGCTGCTGCTCGCGCTGTCGGAGGAGCTGTCGGTGCCGCTGCGAGAGCGCAACGTGCTGCTGCTCGCGGCGGGGTACGCACCGCGCTATACCGAGTCCGCGCTCGGCGACGCCGCACTGGTCCGCGTACGGGCCGCGCTGCAGCGCATGCTCGACACCCACCATCCGTACCCCGGCGTCGTCATCGACCGCGCGTGGAACATCGTGCTGGCCAACCGGGCGGCGGAGGCGCTGGTCGCGGACTTGCCGCCGCATCTGCTCGGGCCGCCGGTGAACGTGTTCCGCGCCTGCCTGCACCCCGACGGGCTGGCCGCACGCACGCGCAACTTCGCCGAGTGGTCGGCGTATCTGCTGGAGCAGATGAGCCGCACGGCCGCGCTCACCGGCGATCCGGCGCTCTCACGTCTTCTCGACGAAGTGATGGCCTACCCGACCGTCGCCGGCGGCGCGGTGCAGTCGCGGCCGGCGGCGGACGAACCGACGCTGCTGGTGCCGCTGCGGCTCGATGCGGGCGGCGGCCGGGAGCTCTCGCTCTTCACCACGCTCACGACGTTCGGCACACCGCGCGACATCACCCTCGCGGAGCTGTCCGTCGAGCTGTTCTTCCCGGCGGACGATGCCAGCGACGCACTGCTGCGCCAGGCGTCGCCCCCGGACGGCCCCACGCCGGGGACATTACCCGCGACGTAATCGACATCGCGCCAGTACGGCCCTATCGTGCCGAGGACCAACACGACATGGAGGACCGTATGCCAACCATCACGACCAACGACCGCACCACGCTGTTCTATCGGGATGTCGGAGAAGGGCGACCCGTGGTGTTCCTCGCCTCTTGGGGACTCAGCTCCGCGATGTGGCAGTACCAGATCGCGCATCTCGCCGCGCGCGGCGTGCGCTGCATCGCCTACGACCGCCGCGGCCACGGCCGCTCGGACGATCCCGGACGCGGCTACGACTACGACACGATGGCGGACGACCTCGCCGCGCTGCTGGAACAGCTGGACCTCGATGACGTCGTACTCATCGGCCATTCGATGGCGGGCGGCGAGATCATCCGCTACCTCACACGTCACGGCGATGCGCGCATCGCGGGCGTGCTGCTGCTCGCGCCGACGCTGCCGTTCCCGCTGAAGACGCCCGACAATCCGGAGGGTCTCGAGCCGCACATGTTCGAGGCGACGCGCGCGCTGTGGATGGAGGATTATCCGGCCTGGCTCACCGCGAACGCAGGCCCCTATTTCGGCGAGGGCGTACCCGGCTGCTCGGTCTCGTGGGAGCTCGTGGAGTGGACGCGGCACGACATGATGCAGCCGTCGCTGAGCACGCTGATCGCCTGCAACCACAGCATGGTGGAGACCGATTTCCGTGACGAGCTCACCCGTGTGCGTGTACCCGTGTTGATCGTCCACGGAACGGTGGACCGGTCGGCGCCACTGGAGCTGACGGGGCAGCGCACGGCGGCGCTCATCCCGGGCGCCCGGCTCATCGTCTACGAGGGCGGACCGCACGGCCTGTACCTCACGCACAGGGAGCGGTTCAACGCCGCCATCGAGGCGTTCGCCGACGCTTGCATGGCGGCCGGCCGCACGTGAGCGCGGGCGCGACGACGACTCGCAGTTGACGATATCGCATTCATCCTCTGAACAGGATGACTGGTGCGCGAGCTGGGCCCGTGACGCGTGTGCGACGCGGTCAGGGCGTCATGTATCCGGTGCTCAGCCCGCGCTCCCAATCCTGTCGCCCGTTGCGCAACGCCTGCGCGGCGGCTTCCCGGTGATCGTACGGAACGGCGACGAGCATGGCACGCCAGCCATCGTCGTGCTGCTCCAGAATGGCGTAGCGGGCATCGGGCGTTCCGGTCTCCATGGCGTGCGGTTCCGGCGAGTCGTCGTGGTAGGCCGGCAGGCCCACGCTCCCCGGATTGACGATCAGCGCGTTGCCGAGCCGGACGATGCGCGGCACGTGCGTGTGGGCACACAGCATGACCTTCGCCGAGGCGCCGCCGAGCCGGTCCGCGATTTCGGCCGGGCGGGCAAGGCGAACAGCGCCTCGCTCCACCGTCTCCAGCAGCGCGCGCGAGTCGCTCGACGGCGTGCCGTGGAAGGCGAGCACCTCATCGTGCGGCACCGCGGTTGTCGGAAGCGATGCGAGCCACGCACGCTGATCCGCCGTCAGCCGATCGAAAGCGAAACGGTCCGACGGGCCCTGGCGCTCGGGTGCGTCGCGTGCAACCTGCCGATCGCAGTTGCCGGCAATGTGACACCACGGCTGCCCCATCACGAAGGCCGCGGTCTCGCATGGCCAGAGCGGACCAGACACCGTATCGCCGAGGTTGACCACGGCATCGACGACTCGCCGGGCGATGTCCGCGACGACGGCCCGCAGAGCGGGCAGGTTGCCATGGATGTCGGCGACCACGGCGATACGCGTCATGCTGCTCCTCCTCGAGTCATAACGAGTCACAACCAACGTCGCACCCGCGTCGTATAGTCGCGGTACTCCGCCCCGAACTTCGCCTCGAGATATCGCTCCTCGCGCCGGATCACGCCAAGTTGCACGGCGAGCAGCACCGGCGGGAGGAGTATGAGGAGCCACCAGCTGTTCACCACGAGGGCAATCCCCACATAGACGAGCGTCTGTCCGATGTAGTCGGGGTTGCGGCTGTAGCGATAGGGACCGGCGTGGACGAGACGAGTCGTACCGCGCCATGGCGTCACCGGCGTCCCCGCCGCCCCGAACGCGCGCACGACGGTGGCGCTGAGCAGGAGTCCGAGCACGGCCAGCACGATGCCCACCACGTGCAGCACGCCGACGAAGCGCGACGTGATGGCGAGAGGGTGCAGGACGTGCAGAGCCAGCCCGACGATGATCGCCGCACCGTAGAGCAGCGGTGGCGGAGCGATCACACCAGCGGAGTCGTGGCGAGGTGGCTCAGGCGGACGGTTCGCGTTCGATGTGCGCATCATCTCCCTGGCTCGATGGTGGTCGTGACAGGATGCCCGTGTCGACATCCGCACCGGTCGTTCGATCCGTCAGGGATCGCAGGAGACGCACCCGTGCAGATCTTCACCAAGGAATCTACGATTCGGCTCGTGGACCCGAATTCACACGAGGCCCTCGTTGGCCGGCGGGACGCGGGAACGCTGACGTGGCGTGGACCCGCGCTGATGCTCTTTGCGCGAGCAGCGTTCGCCGTGGGCGCGCAAGCCGTTGTTGCGGCGGTCTTCGCTCTACGAGCATCGCGCACTCCATGGCATGACGCCGAGCCGTGGCTGCCCGTGTACGGAACCTTGATCGACGCCGGATGCCTGGCGCTGCTGTGGCGACTCACGCGCCGCGAGGGGATCGGCCTGTTCGACCTCGTCGGCTTCGTGCGCTCACGCCTCGCCCGCGATGTGCTGCTGGGCTTGGCGCTCATCCCGGCGAGTCTCGTATTCATCTTCGCTGGCACCTATGCGGCCGGCTGGATCGTGTACGGGGCAGTCCAGCAGCCGTACTTCCTGGGAGGGCTGCCACTGTGGGCTTCGCTCTATGGCGTGCTGGTGTGGCCCTTCATCTGGGGGCTCACCGAACAGATGACCTACAACGGTTATCTGCTGCCGCGCTTCCAGGTTCTCAGTCGGAGTACGAGCGTGGCCGTCGCCGTCGTGGCGTTCGCCTGGTCGGCGCAGCACGCATTCATGCCGTTGACATTCGATGCGAAGTTCATGGCGTATCGGCTGCTGGCCTCGGTGCCGAACACGCTCTTCGACACGCTGCTGTATCTCCGACTTCGCCGGGTGCTCCCGTTCGCGATCGCGCACGCGCTGATGGACGGTGCGACGGTGCTCATCCCGTTGTTGCGGGGATGACGAGTACCGGACTCGGCCTTCCACTCGGCGTGCCCATGTCTCGTGCTTTCCATGTTCGTGCTTTGCACTCGTCGTTGCTGGCCCGTCGATCGAGGGCGCGGGATGTGCAGGCGCCACCGTCCGTCCGGATGGGAGGAGGGACACGTGGCCGACGCGATCGCAGCGGCGAACAAAGAACTTGTCCGCCGATTCTACAAGGAGGTCTACGTCGACTGGAACATGGCGCTGGCGGACAAGGTAGTGTCGCCGCAGTTCACATCCCACGATTGGCCGGAAGGCGCAACCGGCCCGCAGGCATTCCGGGATTACTATGCAGCCATACGGTCAGCGGTACCGGACGCCCGCTATGAAGTCGATGATCTGATTGCGGAAGGTGACAGAGTGGTGGTGCGGTGGAGACTGCTTGGCACACATAAGGGCGAATTCCGCGGGCTCGCTCCCACGGGCCGGGCCATCACGCTCAAGGGGATCGCCATCTACCGGGTGGACAGCGGTAAGCTGATGGAGCGCTGGGTCGTGTCCGACGTGTACGGCATGCTCGAGGAGAGCCGAGGCGCTTCGCCACACTAGCGGCGCCGTGGTCGTCCGCGCCGAGTCTCTGACACTTCAGCTCAGTGCGTGACACAATGGCCCGATTACTCGTTCCCGGCCTCTCGATCTCTCTCGACGCATACGGCGCTGGTCCACGCCAGCCGTTGGAGGACCCCCCTCGGTGTCGGCGGCGAAGAAATGAATGGAGGCGTTGATGATTACGTCCAGGCACTTCGTCAGGGCAGCCGCTGTGTTCGCGCTCGTCGTCGCTCCGGGCGTGCTGGCCGGGCAACGGTCTGTGCCCGGCCAGCCGCCGAGCGGGACGCAGATTCTCCTACTCGGCACCGCGGCCGGTCCACCGCTGCGTGCGGATCGGTCGGAGCCCGCGACGCTGCTCATCGTCGACGGCCGGCCCTACCTGATAGACTGCGGTATCGGCACGGCGCGGCGCCTTGTGAAGGCTGGCATCGGCTCGGAAACGATCCGCACCATTTTCCTCACGCACCTGCACCCCGACCACACGCTCGGGCTGGCCGATGTGCTGGCGAACGACTTTCAGGAGCAGGACCGGAGCGGTCCGGATCACACCATCAGCATCTACGGACCACCGCGGACGAAGGCGCTCGTCGACGCGGCGTACCGTTACATCAGCATTGCGTACGCGGTATTCGCGGCCGATGGTGGCGGGCCGAGAGGCGGCGTGCCCGTGACGACGCCGTTCTCCGTTCACGAGATCGGCGAGGGCGTGATATATCAGGACGACAAGATCCGCGTCGTCGCCGTGGAGAACACGCACTACGCGCTGATGCCGCCGGCCTCCCGCGCGACCATGAAGTCGTACGCCTACCGCTTCGAGACACCGCACGGCACGATCGTGTTCACCGGCGACACGGGACCGAGCGATGCGGTGGTCCGACTTGCCGAGGGCGCCGACGTGCTCGTCTCGGAGGTCGAGGACTTCGCGGCCGTCAGCGCGTTCGTCGATCGGATGGCGCAGCAGAACCACTGGTCGCCGGAACGCCGGAACCAATTCAAGGCCCACCTGACCGAAGAGCACCTCGACATCAAGGATGTGGGACAGATGGCGGCCACGGCCCACGTGAAGTCGGTCGTGTTGTACCACTGGGACCCGGCCGATCCGGCCACGTTCGTGGCAGGCGTGGGGAAGTATTTCTCGGGCCCCGTGTTCGGCGGTGGCGACTTGCAGCGGTACTGCCTGGCTGCTGGCTCACCGACTGACGGATCCGCTCGACCGCCGCTCCATCGCTGCGAGTAATCACCCTGATGTCGCGTCCAACGTCATTACGTCGCACGACATCGAGTTCGGTTCAGCCGATCCGCTGCTTGGCGGTGCGCGCACGGCCCCACTTTCCGGCTGTCGCCTGGATGGCCCGTTAGGGCAGCATCTCGACGTACCCTTCCGTTCCATGCACGCGGATCCGCTGCCCATCGCGGATCAGCCGAGTGGCACGTTCCACCCCAACCACGGCCGGCAAGCCGTACTCCCGCGCGATCACGGCACCGTGGGTCATCAGTCCCCCCACCTCCGTCACCAGCCCCCCGATCGCGACGAACAGCGGCGTCCAGCTGGGATCCGTGTATGCGGTGACCAGGATGTCGCCCGGTTCGAGCTCCGCATCCGCGGGGTCCAGGACGACGCGGGCCCGTCCCTCGACGGTCCCGGCGGACACCGGCAGGCCGGCCAGCGCGCCGGCCGGCACGTCGTCGCGTCGGTACGAGCCAGAGACGGCCTCGCCGTCCGACGTGAGCACCCGGGGCGGCGTGAGCGTCTGATACGACCTGAATGCGTCCTCGCGCTCGCGAATGAGCTGGTCATCCACCTGGTTCGTGCGCACCACATCCTGGAGCTCCTGGAACGTGAGATAGAAGATGTCTTCCTTCTCACGAATCACATGGGCCCGCACGAGGCGCTCGGCCTCTTCCAGCAAGGCCTGCTTGTAGACGAAGTAGCGGCTGATCATCCCGTACTTCGGATACTCGCGGTAGCCGATGAAGGTGCGGACGCGGTCGATCATCCGCTTGGCCTCTTCGGCCTTCCGCTCCCCGTCCGGCAGGGCCCGCAAACGCTCCAGCAGCTCCTGCTCCTTCTTCCACGCCTCCTGCCGCCCTTGCTCGAA
>DASVCF010000007.1:0-59004 GCA_036381735.1 Gemmatimonadaceae bacterium
AGTCGATTGATCGCACGCGATCAATCGACTCTGACCCCTTTGATCCAGTAGCTGTGAGCGGGGCTCCGAGCTCGTCCATCCAGGAAGCTCGAAGCTCAGAGCCTACTCACCACCCACAACGCACAACCCACAACTCACATCTCCCTCGTCTCCAACACCGCCCGCACCACCGCGGCGAGCGTCTTGTCCACGCGATGCCAGCTCTCGTCACTCGAGAGGTCGAGGCCGAGGTAGGTGCCGGAGGTGCGGGACATGAGCGCGAGGTAGGTGAGTCCCGCGCCGAGGATCGCCATGAGGGTCGGGACATCCACATAGGGCGGCACGCGGCGGCCGGCACGCACGGTGTCGAGCATCTCATCGTGCCGGGCGGCACGAGCGGCGGCGAGCGCATCGGTGAGCGCGTTCCGGTCGGCAAGCTCCCAAGCCAGCGCCTGCTGTGCGAGCGGGCGCTCGCGCAACGCGGCAAGCTCGGCGCGGAGGAGGAGAAGTGCGAGCGCGCCGAGGGAGTGCGTGCGGGCGTCGTCGGCGCTCGGCGCTTCCGGAGCAACCTCGGAGAGCGGGGGCCACACTTTGCCATCGCGGGCGAGCTCGGCGAGCAGCTGCGGCAGGCCGCCGAAGTAGCGGTAGATGAGCACCTTGTCGACGCCGGCCCGGGCGGCGATGGCGTTCACGCCGAGCGCGCTGAAGCCGTCGGTGGCCAGGAGCTGCTCGGCGGCGGCCAGGATTCTGGCGCGTGTGGTCGATCGATCGCGTGGCATGCGGTAGATGTGGTGGATGTGGTAGGTACGGAACGAGTTGCGGTAGTTGTGAGCGTGTTGGCCGTGCGAGGGGAGGGGCATCGAGTCACCGGAGGGTGACGCAACACGGGGTGGTCACCTTCCGGTGACCGAGGCGAACTTGTCACTTTTCAGTGACCTGTCAAGTGCAGCCACGAATTGGTGCGTCTGAACGCGGGTACGGCCACGGGAGAGCACCGTGGATTTGCATTAGTGCACGGAATCGACTGTCCGTGGCCGGTCGGAACTGGCGTACCACTTGCATTGCCCGCTCCGTCGAGACGCGCGATACGTGGTTCGTCCTCCGCGGTCGTGCGCGTGCCCCGTGGACGGTGGTTCGACCGTGGCGCCGCCGTCCAGGCGAGGGTGCTGAGTTGCCCGCTGAATGCCTGGTGGTGAGATGCACGCTTCGCGAAGGACCGTCTGCCTTCTGACGTTGGCACCGATCGTCGCATCGCTGTCGTGTGGCGGGAGCAGCGACGCGGTGGGACCGAGCGGGCCGGTCGCCTCGGTCGAGGTGACGCCGGCAGCCGATACCGTGCGCGTGGGTGGGAGTGTGACGCTGCAGGTGGTCGTCCACGATCCGCAGGGACACGTCGTCACCGCCAAGACGGTGTTCTGGGACAGCGAGCACCCGGAGATCGCGACGGTGGATGATCAGGGCGTCGTCACCGGCGTCGCCCCCGGCAACGTCACGGTGGCGGCGAGCGTGAGCGGGAAGTCGGGATCGGCGACGATCACCGTGCTCCCGCCGGGCGTCGCATCGGTGACGATCGATCCCTCGGGCGCCTCCGTGCAGGTGGGTGGGACGGTCCAGCTACATGCGACCACGCTCGATGCGAACGGGAACGCGCTCACCGGCCGCGGCATCTCGTGGTCGAGCAGCGCCAACGCCACCGCGACCGTCGATCAGAACGGGGTCGTGACGGGCGTGGCGCCTGGGAGCGCGACGATCACGGCGACGAGCGAAGGGAAGAGCGCGACCGCCACCGTGCAGGTGAGCACGAAGCCGGTGGCGAGCGTCACCGTCTCCCCGAGCTCGACGCAGATCACCGTGGGGCAGACGGTCCAGCTGCACGCGACCACGCTCGACGCGCAAGGCAAGACGCTCACCGGACGCTCGATCTCCTGGCAGAGCAGCAACGACGGGATCGCCACCGTCTCCTCCTCCGGGCTCGTGACCGGCGTTGCACAGGGGACGGTCACCATCTCCGCGACGAGCGAGGGGAAGACGGGAAAGGCACAGGTGGGCGTGGCGCCCGTGCCCGCGAACGCGGTGATCATCTCACCGAGCTCGGCGACGATCGTCATCGGGCAGACGATGCAGCTCTCGGCGCAGGTGACGGACGCGAAGGGGAACGTGCTGCAGGGGCGGTCCATCACGTGGACTTCGCAACAGTCGAACATCGCGACCGTGGATGCGAACGGCAAAGTGACGGGTGTCGCGCAGGGGACGGCGACCATCACGGCCACGAGCGGCAGCGCGTCCGGGCACGCGACGATCACCGTGAACCCGGTGCCCGTGGCCTCGGTGGATGTGGCGCCTAGCTCGGCGAACCTCAACGTGGGCGGCACGCAGCAGCTCACCGCGACGCCCAAGGATGCGAACGGCCATCCGCTCAGCGGGCGCACGATCTCGTGGTCGAGCAACAATCCGGGTGCGGCGGATGTCAACGCCTCGACAGGTCTCGTTACGGCGAAGGCGCCGGGCTCGGCGGTCATCACGGCGACGTGCGAGGGGCAGAAGGGCTTCGCGACGATCAATGTCGCCCAGGTCGCCGTCGCCAGCGTCGACATCTCGCCGCAGAACCCGAGTGTCGCGGTCGGCGACACGCTCACGCTCACGGCGACACCAAAGGACGCGAACGGCAACGTGCTGACCGGACGGAGCGTGCAGTGGTTCAGCAGCGAGGAGTCGACGGCGAGCATCTCGCCGACGGGTGCGACCACGGCGCTGGTGACGGGCAAGGGGGTCGGTCAGGCGACGATCACCGCGACGAGCGGCGATGCGCAGGGGAAAGCGACCGTCACCGTCACGCAGGCGGCGGTCGCGAGCGTGGTCGTCTCCCCGGCCGCCGACACCATTCAGGCCGGCGGCTCGGTGCAACTCTCGGCGGTCACGAAGGACAAGAACGGCAACACGCTCTCTGGGCGCACGATTGCCTGGTCGAGCAGCAACGCGGGCGTCGCGAGTGTGGATGCGAACGGCAAGGTGACGGGCGTCTCGGCAGGGAGCGCCACCATCACCGCGACCAGCGAAGGGAAGTCGGGTACGGCGCAGATCACAGTCACGCCCGCTCCCGTCGGCTCGATCCGCATCTCGCCCGACTCCGCGAGCGTCCCCGTCTACCACACCGTGCAGTTCAGCGCCGCCGCGTTCGATGTCAACGGCCAGCCGGTCAAGGGGAGCACGGTCATGTGGGCGAGCAGCAACGGGCAGATCGCCACGGCAACGGCGTCGGGCCCGTCCGCGAGTACGGTCGCCGGCATTGCGCCGGGGCTCGCCATGATCATCGCCTCCGCCGAGGGGCGCGCGGACTCGGCGAAGATCGCGGTCACGCCACCGCTCGTGGCGCGCATCGTCGTTGCGCCGCCCAGCGACACACTGGTCATTGGCGGTACCGCGCAGCTCGTGGCCACACGACTGGACGAGCAGGGGAACCCGCTCTCGGGCGACAGCATCACGTGGGAGAGCAATCATCCCAACGTGGCGACGATCTCCGAGACGGGGCTCGTCAGCGGCGTCGCCCTCGGCACCGCGACGATGACCGCGTCGAGTGAAGGAGTGAAGGGGAGCTCGGCGATCACCGTGATCCCGGTGCCCGTCGCGAAGGTCGTCGTCGCGCCCGCCGACACGACGATGACCGCGGGCGATCACGCGCAGCTCCGCGTGACCCTCGCGGACGCCGCCGGCGACACGCTCTCGATCCTCGGCCGGACCATCACGTGGGCGTCGAGCGACGACCACCTGGCGGGCGTGGATCAGAAGGGCGTGGTCACGGCGAAGATGCCGGGCGTGGCGACGATCACCGCGACGAGCGAAGGGCAGCCCGGCAGCTCGACGATCACGATCGTCAAGAAGTGAGGAGGGTGCGGTCGCCGCTCGTCATTGGACGGGGCTGGACGGGCGCGGCAGCCGTTCGCTACCGCACCGGGATCGTGAGCCCCGCGCCGAACGCCGCGCCCTGAGGTCCGAACGACATCACGGGAACGAGCCGGGCGCCGTGCACATTGAGCTGCGCGCTGCGCCCCGCGCTCGCGGGGAGCGAGGGCCCGCCGTTCTGCGCGCCGATCGTGTGCAGGTAGGCTTCGACCGCGCCGAGGACCCACACCGTACCGGCGAGCGCCGCGCCGATCGCGAGGTGCGGGCGATGTTGGACGGGCACCTGATCCGTGTACGGAATCCCGAACGGGTCGGTGAAGTGACGCGTCTCCGTCGTCGTCTTGGTGCTCAGCGCCCAGAGCGCGCTCCCCACGACGCCGGCGACGATCGCGGCGCCGATCGCGGGGCGACCGGTCGAGAACTGGCCGAGCCCCGGCGCCATGAGCCCGTGCGTGAGCACCGTCCCCGGGTCGCCGACGTGCAGCGCGCCGACGTGCTGCGTGATGGCCGCGCGATCGCTCGCATCCGGGCGAAGCTGAAGGTACTTCTGCAGATCGGGGAGCGCGCGGTCCGGCCGGCCTTCGGCTTCGTATACCATCGCGCGATTATAGTACGCATCGGCCCACCCCGGCGCGGCGGCGATGGCCGCGGTGAACGCGTACTGTGCGGCGGGGAGGTTCCGCTGCCGCAGCTGCTCGATCCCCGCGCGCATCCGTGTAGTGGCCTCGACCGGATACGCGGCGGGGTGCAGCACGTCGAGCACGTCGCCGCGGCGTGCCGCCTGACGCGGATCGAACTGCCAGAGCTCGGCGTAGGCGAGCCCGGTTGCCGCGTCGGGGTCGTTTGGCGCGATGCGTAGCGCCTGCTCGAAGCGGCGCTGCGCCGTCGCGTACTCGCCGCTCCGTGCGAAGGTGTAGCCGAGTCCGGTGAGCGCGGCCGTGTTGTTGCCGTCGAGGTGGAGCGCCGCGAGAAAGTCGCGCTGTGCCTCGTCGTTCTTGTTCTGGAGCGAGCGCACCTCGGCGCGGCCGAGCAGCGCGCGCACGTTCGTCGGGTCCGTGGCGAGCACGCTGTCGTACACTACCGCGGCAGCCGCGGCTCGACCGTCCGCTTCGAGGCGCACGGCGTGGAGCATCTGCGCCGCGACCTGTCCCGCGGCCGAGACGGGAATGGTCGCGAGCACGCGATCCCCAGTTGCGATGGCGAGCGTGTCGTCATCGCGGAGCGGCGCGGTAGGGAGCGCGAAGTGCGCGACGCCATTGCTGTCGGTCGTGGCCGAGAGCGGCGCGAGGCCGGTGATCGCGTGCACGGGGCGCAGCTCGATGCGCTGGAATGCGGCAGCGTTGCCGAACGGATCGCGCACGGTGGCGGCGACATCCTCGTGCGATGGCGAGCGCGCGGTGAGCTCGATCACCGATGGACTCACCTCCGCGCGCGTCGGTGATGCGGGCGCGGTCACGAGGACGAGCGTGTTGTCGCCGTGGAGCACCGTGCCGTCGTCGGCGGGCGCGATGGTGAGGCGGTACGAGCCCGCGGAGGTACCGGCGGGCACGGGGAAGACCGCGCGTCCGCTGACATCGGTGCTCGCCGCGATCGGCTGCCGCACACCGCCCGGGATCTGCTCGGCGCCGCGCAGCACGAGCCGTACGCCGCCCGCCGGTGCGTCGCCGCGTCGCACGTCGGCCTCGATGGATGCGACGTTCCCCGCGGTGAGCGTGAGCGTGGACTGCGGGAGCAGGAGCTGGAGCGGTGCGGGGCGTGCGGGGCGCTCCGCGCGGGCCGCGGCCGCGCGCGACGTCGTGGTACGCGATGCAGTCGCGCGTTTCCGTCCGTTCGCGCACGAGTCGATGGCCGTCATGACCTCGCTCGTCGCGCCCAGCGCGCGGAGGTCATCGCGATCGCGCGCGGTGGGCGTGAACGCGAGGCAGCTGCGCCGGACGATCCCCGCGATCTCGGACTTGCTGTACGTGGCCGACGAGAGGTAGCGCACGAGATCGCTCTTGCTGAGCGGCGCGGGCGTCTCCGCTTGTGCGAGCGCCGCGCGCGGCGTCGCGAGCGCGAGGAGCGCAGCGAGCGATGCGAGTGAGGCGAGCGCGGGGAGCGCGCGGCGCCTCGACGGACGCGAGATGGCGCGCAACGAGGCCGCGATGCTCCGCAACGAGCGCGAGAGGATCTGCGGCGAGCGCCGGGTCGGTTTCGAGCGATCGCGCGTCACGATCGTCTCGTGTCGCTCACGCTGCTCTCGTCGCCGAAGATGGAGCCCTCGAGCCCTTCGTTCACCGGCTGCGAGCTCGGGCCCGTGTATTCATCGTGCGCGCGCCCGGATGACGCGGATCCCGCGCCCGCGCGCGGCTCATCGCCCGGTGCGCCGCGGCGTGCCACACCGCCGCGCGTGGATGAGGTCGAGCGCTTCGCGGCGCGGTCGTCCTTTCGCTTCGCCATCGTGCTGCCTCCAGCAGGGGTGCATGCTCGCGTCACGCCTCGCGTGGAGCGGTGAACCGCTCCGCGACGAGGTGTGCCGCGAGATCAGAGCCTGGAGGCGAGCAACGGGCGTGCCAGACCGTGTCAGTCCGAGTGCAGCGAGAGATCTCGGACGCCTGTCATCCCGAGCGTCAGCGAGGGATCTCACTGGAGGGCCGAGACTCCTCGCTCGCGCTCGGAATGACAGGCCGCGCTCGGAAGGACAGGCTGCCGCTACACCAGCTCGCGCTCGCTGATCGTTTCCTCTTCGGTCTCACCGTTCCCGCGCACGGCGCGGAGCACGGTGTTCCCGGCCACGAGGGCGCCGAGGATGAGGAACAGATAGAAGGTGTAGAAGCGCCACCAGATGAGCGCGCCGCCGAGGAAGCGGCCGGGGATCGTGCCGCCGAGCGTCGCCTTGAAGGCGACCTCGATGAAGCCGCCGCCCGCCGGGACCGGGGCAACGACACCGCCGTAGAAGAGCGCGAGCGGCCAGAGCACGAGCGGCGCCAGCGGGACGGCGCTCCGCGGCACGCCGTACGCGTACATGATGATCGGCAGCGTCGCCAGACGCAGCGCGATGTGCATCACGGACGAAAACAGCGCGACCAACGCGATGCGGATGCGCGCGTGCTTGAGCCCCGCGATCCCGGACCTGAGCTGCCGGAGCGACCGCTGAATGGTGCGCCAGCGGCCGGCGTGCAGTCCGAGGCGCGACGCCCACTTCGGCGGTGGACCGCTGGCGTTGCGGCGCGAGAGCATGACGCCCACCACGCCGAGCCCGATCACGAACATCGCGTAGCCGCCGACGAGGCCGATCATGCTCCCCAGCACCGCGCCCGATCCCTTGAAGACGATCGCGAGCACGATGACCACGATCACGAGCGAGAGCATCTCGAGAAAGAGCTCCGCGAACACGACGAAGATCACGTCGGTGCTCGGCATCCCCGCCTCGGAGAGGATGAGGAAGCGCGCGGGCTCGGCACCGCTGCGCGCCGGCGTGATCGCCGCCGCGAAGTCGCCGCCCACGCTCGCGCGCACGGCGGTCCCGAAGCGGAGCGGCACGCGGAGCGCAAGCGCGCTCAACTTGAGCTTCCAGCCGCGCGCCGAGAGTTCGAGCAGCGCGACGCCGAGCAGCACGAGGTGCGCGAGCAAGGGGAGCGCGGGCGGCGCGTGCTGATGCGGCCAGCTCGTGAAGACGATGTAGAGCGAAGCGCCCAGCGCGGCGGCGAACGAGATGAAGACGACGATCCAGCGCTTCGAGCTCACCGGCCCCGCTTCCACTCGAGGGCCGACATGCGCGTCGTCCCGGGGTACGGCACGCCCGGCCCCTTGATCGCCGTCCAGAGGATGTGGTTGAACAGATTGTCGTCCGAGCTGTCTTCGAAGCGGAGATCGAGGCGCATGGATTCACGCGTCCCCACCGCGCCGCGGGGCGTCCGCTCGTCGAGGTTCACCGACGGCGTGAGCGCCGTGTAGGGCGTGAGGTCCGGCGTCGACGCGAAGATGTCGGTGAGCGGACGGCCGTAGTAGTCGAACTGCGAGAGCGAGCCCATGTCGAGGATCTGCGCCATCGTCGCGATCGCGTCCGTGGTGTTCGTGAAGCGATGGATCACGCCGGGACGGTTGTACGCCGAGATGACGAAGAAGGGCGAGCGGTGCGAGTCCACGTGGTCGGGACCGTTCTGCGCGTCATCCTCGAGCACGAACACGACGGTGTTCTTCCAGAACGGGCTCTTCGACAGCGCCTCGATGATGCGGCCGAGCGCGAGATCGTTGTCGGCCATGTAGGCGCGCGGCGTCAGGGCGCCGGCGCGCGCACCCGAGGTGTGGTCGTTGGGGAGCCGGATGATCTCGAACTGCGGCATCCGCCCCTGCTGCACCTGCTGCCGGAACTCCTGCAGCCACACGTCCACGCGATGCTGATCGGGGATGTTCAGGTCGAAGCCCGGGTAGCTCGAGTCGGTGTGCGCGGCGAGGAAGGGTTTGTCGCCGCGGTACGCGTCGGGCATCTCGTCGCGGTCGGTCACGCCCTCGGGGACGACGAACTCGCCATAGTTCCGGAAGGTGATCCCCGCGCGCTGCGCGAGATTCCACAGATACCCCTGCGACGGCTCGGCCGCGTCATCGTCGGTGAGCTTGCCGCGGTTCGTCCCCTCGTAGTCGTAGCTGCGTCCGCGCCCCGAGTAGTTCGAGGGCACCGTCTTCTCCACGTAGTCCGTGGCGTACGCGGCGGTGGACCAGTTGTGGCCGTCCGCGCTCACCTCGGCGTTCGTGAAGAAGCGATCGAAGATTCCGAACCGCTCGGCGAGCGCGTGATGATTGGGCGAGACGTTGCGCGGGAAGAAGAGGAGCGCGGTGTCGCCGTCGGCCTGCGCGAGGTCGCCGAGCACTTCGTCGTAGGTGCGGTTTTCCTTGATGATGTAGATGACGTGCTGGAACGGCGGGTAGTGCGCGCGCGCCGCGTGCATGCCCCAGCCGTTGGCGCGCGCCACGCGCGCGGAGAGCGGCGCGAGCTCGGCGCGCGTGGCGTGCACGAGCGGGAGCGAGGCGAGCGAGCCGTTCAGCTGGCCGAGCGTGTACTGCATCGGCACGGTGGACGACGGACGCGCGGGGTTCGGCCCGCCGGGGTTGGGCGCGGTGCCGTGCCCCTTCCCCGTCGCCACGAGGAGCGTGTCGCCCGCGGTGAGCAGCGCGGTCGGGTACCACTCGACCGGGACGCGCCCCGCGAGACGGTCGTCGCCCGAGGCGAGCGCGACGTTCGCCGTCATCGGCGCGAGATCGAAGACGGCGACGGCGTTGTTGTCCGCTTCGGCGACGAAGAGCCGCGTGCCGTCGCTCGAGAGGGCGAGCGCGTTGGGCGTGCTCCCTTCACCGGGCGCGGGCGTGTAGCGTCCGGCGGAGTCGACCGGGCTCGGCGGATCGAGGAGCGTGGTGACGGGGACGCGGTGCTTCGTGTCGACCACGACCACGCGATCGGTGCTCCCGGAGGCGACGAAGAGGCGCGAGCCGTCGGCGTTGAGGAGGAGCGCCGACGGGTGGCGCGCGACCTCGAGCTCGCCGGCCGGCGTGAGCGCACCGGTCGCGTCCGGCGTGTAGACGGAGACTTCGTCGCCGCCCCACGCGGAGACGTAGACCGTCCCGTCGGGGGCGACGACCACGTCGTACGGGTAGCGGCCCGTCGCCACACGCGCCGTCACGCGACCCGACGCGACGTCGATGATGGCGAGCGAGTCGGCGAGATTCTCGGCCGCGTAGAGCGTGGCGCCGTCGGGCGAGAGCGCGAGCCCCGACGGGTAGCGCCGACCATTCTGGCGCCGACCATTCCCGCGCCGTCCGTTGGACTCGAGCACGATGCTGTCGGCGAGCGAGGCGGAGTCGTGCTGCCAGGCGTAGCGGTAGACGACATCGCTGTTGCCGCCGGAGACGAAGAGCGAGCGGCCGTCCGGGGAGAATGCGAGCCCGAGGAACACGGACGGTTGCGTGAGCGTCTGCACCACGCGCCCGCTCGCGCGGTCGACGATCTGGACGCCCTGCTCGCGCCAGCCATCGAGCAGGAGCGCGACGCGATCGTGCGTGGGAGAGAGGCGCATGGTGAGCGGCATCGCGCCGACCTTCGCCCAGGTGCCCACGGGGTCGAGCGTCGCGCCGGTGGGGAGGCGCTCGTGCGCGCCCGGTGTTTCGTGGAAGTAGCCGGGGACTTCGCGCGTGGGCGGCCGCGTGATCCCCTGGTGGTTCGTGGGGGTGGTGGGTGCCGGCGCTTCACCCGTGCGTTGAGGCGTTCGTGATGTGCACCCGACCGTGGCGGCGATCAACAGCGCAGCCGTTGCGGCGCGACGCACGGGCGAGACGCTCTTGTCCGCCTCTCGCTTCGCATGCCGCATTCCGCATTCCGCATCCCGCGCCGCGCGCCTCATGCGCCGCCCGCCTGCTGCTTCTCCAGCTTCCCGATCAGCGCGTCGAGGGCCTTCTTCGTGTCGTCATGCTTGAGCGAGGTGGCCAGGGGGCGCAGCCGCGTGAGCGCAATGGCCGGGCTCAGCCGCTCCGACATCGAGGCGAGCACCCACTGCCGCACGTACTCGCGCTCATCATCCAGGTGGCGCACGAGGATATTGAGCGCGGTGCTGTCCCCGCGGCTCGCCAGCGCGCCGAGCAGTGATGCTACATCACTTCCCGCACCGAGCATGGATTCGAGTTTCCCGTTGAAGGTGGTGTCGCCACTGATGAGGACGCCGAGCAGCGCGGCCCCCTGGATCGCATCGCGGTACGACGGCGTATCGAGCCCCTGCGCGATGAGCGCGTGCCGTTGCTCGCGGTCCGTGCGCGCCACGGCGACGAGCGCGGCCGCGCGCACCTCGTAGCTCGGATCGTTGGCGAATGTCGAGCGCGCGAGCGCGACGGCTTCGTCGCCGCCCACGCTGCCGAGCGAGGCGATCGCCGCCTTGCGCACGCGGGCGGAGGTGTCCTGCATCGCTTGGGCGAGCACGGGGACCGCCGTCTTGGCCGGGAAGTTGGCCAGCACTTCGGCCGCCTGCGCGCGCGTGAGATCGTAGTCCGCGCTCGTCGCCGCCGTGGCGAGCGCCTTGGCCGCGAGCGGGTCCTTCGTGCGGTCGGCCAGCTCGCCGATCACCCACTCGCGGTTCCACAGGTCGGGGTCGCGCTCGAGCTGCGTGGCGAGCCACGCCGTGGGCTCGTCGAAGTTCAGCGTCTTGAGGATGGTGTTGCCGTCGTCGAAGATGACCATCGTCGGCGCGCTCATCACGCTGTCGATGGTGATCGTCTGCTCGCGCGCGTCGAGCATCGCGCGCGCGACGACGTCGCCCGATGCGGTCCCCACGCGCACGGTGACCGGCATGCGGAACACCTGCGGCACGTCGTAGCGGAAGCCGGTGCTGTCGGCCTGGGTGTCATCCTGCTGCGTCTGCTTCACGCTGAGCGCCACCGTGTGCGCGGTCGAGTCGTACGTCGCGGCGACCGTGAAGTGCGGGTAGCCGGCGTCGTAGAACCACTCCTTGAAGAACCAGTTGAGGTTCTCGCCGGTCGCGTCCATCACCGCCTGGCGGAACCCCTCGGTGGTCGCGTTGGCGAAGGCGTGGCGCGTGAGGTAGAGGTGCACCGCGGCCCAGAAGCGCTCGCGCCCCAGATAGCGCTCGAGCATGCGCAGCACGAGCGCGCCCTTGGGGTAGATGTTGTTCGACGCGTTCGCGGCGAGCGGCATGCTGCGCCGCGCGTCGAGCGCCATGAACTGCCGGTACTCGTCGGCGTAGTAGTCGTCCTCGGCGTGGGCGCCGAGCTTGGTGTACCAGTACTGCCCCGGCATGAACTCCGCGAACCCTTCGTTGAGCCACATGTTCGCCCAGTTCTCGGTGGTGGCGTAGTCGCCGAACCATTGGTGCGCGAGCTCGTGCGGGATGAGGAGATACTGGTACCACGGCCGGTCGACGTAGGCGGCGGAATCGGGGAGCCAGTCGACGAGCGTGGTGGCGCTCACGTTCTCCATGCCGCCGAAGAAATCGGCGACGGTGGTCTGCGCGTACTTGGCCCACGGGTAGGGGATGCCTGTGAGCTGCGAGTACACGTCGATCATGTCGGGGGTGACGCTGAACAGCTCGCGCGCGCGGGCGCTGTCGCTGTGGTAGACGTAGTAGTCCACCGGCTTGCCGTGCCACGTGTCGTGGATCCTGGCGAGCGGCGCCACGACGATCGAGACGAGGTACGTCGCGCTCGGGTGCTCCGTCCGCCAGTCGAAGGTGCGGAGCCCGTGCTTGCGATCGCGTGTGTTCGACACGAGCCGCCCGTTGGAGACGACGGTGAAGCTGTCGGGGACGGTGGCCACGAGCTCCCACGTCATCTTGTCGTTCGGGAAGTCGTAGGTGGGGAACCAGTAGTGGCTGTTGTGGTCCTCCCCCTGACTCCAGATCTGCGACGGGCGGTGCGGCCGGCCGTCGGCGGGGATGAAGGTGAGGCCGTGCCCGTTTTCGATCGTCGCGTGGTACGCGATGTCGAAGCGCACCGTGTCGTGGAAGGCGACCGGCTTGCGGAGGTGGACGACGAGCGTGTCGCCGTGCCGGGTGAAGCGGAGCTTCCGTCCCTTGTGGTCGCGCACGCGCCTGATGCGCAGCAGCGAGCCCGCATCGAGGATCACGGAGTCCATGGCGGGGCGGAGGGTCACGAGCGTCGTGGAGACGCGGCCGTCGAACGAGGTGGAGTCCCAGCTGAAGTTGCGCACCTCGATGCGCTGGTGCACGAGGTTGTAGTCGTGCGAGCGTGTGTAGCGATCGTTCGCCATCCGTTCGGCGTTCGATTGCGCGCGCGCGCGCGCGGGCGCGACGAACGCGGTGGCGAGGAGAATCGCGGCGGAGAGGCGGGAGGACGGCAGCGGCAACGACGGGAACTTCACCATGCGACAGGCGGGATCCGGGACAGGAATGGATATGCGGCACGTCCTCGGCCCGGCGGGAAGAGGACGATGTACAACGATTGGAGGGCAGCTCGGCCCGGCAGCGAGTGCTGAGGCTCGCGCGCGTGGGCCGGTGCAGATGGAAATGTCGATACGGCGGGTCGATCGCGCAACAGGGAAATGGACATGCCCGGCAGGGGAGCGCCGCCCGCCCGATCGGTCAGGTCCGGTGTTTCGCGGGGGCAAGTACTTTGCGCATGAGCGGGACTGGGAGATCGCACGCCGCGCCACGAGGCTTCATGCGCTCGTCCGCGCGCGCGGCGATCGATGCGGACATCGTTCATGCGAGCAGCGGGAGATGCAGCGATGAGCACACGTGAGGAACTCATTCTCTCCGCCACCGAGCCCGATCGTCCCGGGCTCGTGGCCGAGCTGACGGGCTACATCGCCGAGTGCGCGTGCAACGTGGAGGACAGCCGCGTGTCCGTGCTCGGCGGGCACGCGGGGCTGATGTTCCTCGTGTCGGGCGAGCCCGCGGACATCGCGGCGGCGGTGGATGGGCTGAATGCGTTCCGCGCGCGGAGCGGGATCCGCGCGGTGGCGCGGCGGCTGGGGCCCGCGCCGGCGGCCGCGGGGGCGCCGGGGACCGCGAAGTACATCGTGCACGGGAGCGCGATCGACCACGGCGGGATCATCTTCGCGATCACGGATGCCGTGCGGTCGCACGGCGGGAACATCCTGGAGCTCGAGACCGCGACCGAGTCGGCGCCGATGAGCGGGGAGCCGCTCTTTCTCATGGAGATGATCATCGTGCTGCCCGAGGAGGGTGGCGTGGCGAAGCGGTTGCGCGAGGCGCTGGACGCCATGGCGCGCTCGCAGAGCGTGGAGATCGAGATGGAGCCGGCGGCGCGGGCGGGGCGGGACGAGGTGGCGGCGGCGCGGGAGCACTAGGCGCGTGGACGGGTGCGCGAATCAGACTGCGTGGCCGCGCCCCCGTTCGGCTACTGCCTGACCGGTGTCGCCCGCTTCGGCGCCGCTCCGATCAACAACCTCCCGACCCACCCCGACACCGATCGCCGGCCGGTCGTTCGTCGCCACTCGAGCCACGAGAGCTGCAACGCCGCCCGCCGCTCGCCGCCCGTCGTCGCGATGTAGAGTCGATCCGGGGGCACGGAGATGATCCGCCCGCCGGTGCTGTCCGATCGCTCGCCCGAATCCATGACTGGCGCAAAGGCCAAGCTCAACGGCGAGCCGCGTCTGGAAGCCACCGTGAGATGCGCGGTCATCGTATCGAAGGCGAACTGAAGGGTGTCGTCACCGATGGCGATGACGCTGTCCTCCATCGTGATCGGCACCATCCAGTCGAAGCTGGCGACCGCCAGCGCGCCCTGCTCGCCGATGCTGACGTCGAAGAACCCCGGCTCCTGCTCGGACGGATTAGTCGTGCGTGCGTAGTCGAGCGACGCCGACACCATGATCGCCCGCGCCACCGAGTCCGCCTGATACCACTTCAACGTCGCGAGCACCGCCCGGCTCGGCGCGCGTCCGCCGAACGCACTGGCGATCTCGGCGTCCGCGCGATGCTCCACCAGAAATTTGAGCGCCGCGCTCGCCTGCACTTCCGCCGGCGTCACGCGATTCGGCGACGGCGTCGCTCTCGCCACGGCCAGCGCCTGCTCGAGCCGCGAAGCCTGACTCGCGACGGTCCGGTGTGTCGCACCGAGCGGGCCGTAGAGCGTGACGAGAAGCAGCACGCAGAGCGAGAGCGGGATGATGCGGATGCCGTGCTCCCGTCGCACCGTGAAGAGCACCGCGATCGCGAGCAGCCAGACGCCGAGCAGCGTGCCGAGGTAGCGGAGCTCGGTGAGCCCGTAGGGCGCGATGCGCTTCGCGAACGCGGCGAGGAGCATGAGCGCGGCGGGGATCAGCCCGATGAAGAGCAGGCGACGGAAGGTGCGGATCCACCCTTCGCCCCGCTCGTCGCGCAGGGGGTGCACGAGCAGGAAGCCGAGGATGCCGGCCACGGACACGCTCGTCACCAGATAGCCGATCCACCCGCTCGGCCACTGCCCGGTGACGAGGATCTTCACCAGGTAGGCGAGCAGGATGAGCAGATAGACGGCGACGAGCGGCGTGAGGATGTACTGCGTGAAGACCTTGAGCGCCCTCGGGTACTCGCGGTCGGCTTCGAGCGCCGCGAGGTCGTTCGGCACGCCGGCGAGGAAGATCCACGTGTTGACGACGAAGGCGAGCACGAACCAGAGGCGCGGGTACGTCACGTCCGGGACATCGAGACCGAAGAGCTTGTCGAGCGAGGCGAGGGCGATGGCGAGCCCGACGAACAGCACGCCGCTGAAGACGGCCGCGCGCAGGAAGCTCAGCAAGAGACGCCGATTGTACTGCCAGAAGGCGCGACTCTCGGCGACGCCGACGAAGGGCAGAAACGCGACGGCCAGATGCAGCGCCGCGGCGAGCTGGAAGAAGCGGATCGCATCGGGCTTCTCGTCGATCCCGGACCACACCGAGTAGAAGGCGGCGAGCGCGCAGGCGCCGGCGAGGAACGCCGCCCACCGCACGAGCCGCGGCCACGCGCGCGCCTCGGCCAGCATCGTGAGCGCGAACGAGAGCGGAATGCCGAGCACGGTCACGAAGGCGAGGCGAGTCCAGGTGTCGGCCGCGTCGTGCGTCGTGGCGATGATCGCGAAGACCGCGGTGGCGGCACCCGCGGCGAGCGTGACGGGGAAGCGTACGAGCACCGCTCGCGCGCGGACGGCGAGCACATCGAGCGAGGGGAATCGCATGGTGGGCGCTGGGTGGAAGGGGAAGAGAATATGCCGGTTCGTGGGGCGAGAAGCGAATACCCGTCCTTACTCCGGCCCCCGTCTCTACCCAACCGCGCGTCCCTTCCATACGTTATCCCCGATCGGGAGGTCTGCCTCCCGACTCCGTCCGCCTGAGCCGGCCCCATATACCGCGACTCCCCCACGCGGACGCGCTCGTCTGACGCGCACTTCCGGAGGTCTCAACGTGAACGTTCCGAACGCTGCGTGCCGCGTCGCGCTCGCGGCAGGCTTGCTCGCGGCAGCACTCCCGCTCTCCTCGCCCACGCCCGCGCTCGCGCAGAGCCGCACGAGCGCGAGCAGCGCGGCGCCGTACGACACCACGCTCTTCGCCGCACTCAAGTGGCGCGAGATCGGGCCCTACCGCGGCGGCCGTTCGGTGGCGGTGTCCGGCGTCACCAGCCGGCCGTACGAGTACTACATGGGCACCACGGGTGGCGGCGTCCTCAAGACCACCGATGGCGGCATCAACTGGACGCCGATCACCGACAAGTACTTCGGCGGCACCATCGGCGCGATCGGGGTGAGCGAGTCGAACCCCGACATCGTCTACGTAGGCACGGGTGAGAACGACATCCGCGGCAACGTCTCGGCGGGCGATGGCGTGTACAAGACGACGGACGCCGGGAAGACGTGGACACACATCGGGCTCGAGGCGACGCAGCAGATCTCGCGCGTGCGCGTCGATCCGCGGAACCCGGACGTCGTCTACGTCGCGGCACTCGGCCACGTGTGGGCGCCGAACGCGGAGCGTGGCGTCTTCAAGACCACCGATGGCGGGAAGACGTGGAAGAAGATCCTCTTCGTGAACGACTCCACCGGCGCCTCCGATCTCATCCTCGATCCCAACAACCCCGACGTCGTCTACGCCGCCTTCTGGCAGTCGGGGCGCAAGCCGTGGCTGCTCGTCTCCGGCGGCGCGGGGAGCGGGCTCTACAAGAGCACCGACGGCGGCGAGCACTGGACCAACCTCACGCGCAACCCGGGGCTGCCGAAGGGGATCATCGGCAACATCGGGATCACCGTGTCCCCCGCGAACTCGAACCGGCTGTACGCGATCTTCGAAGCGAAGGATGGTGGAATGTTCCGCTCCGACGACGCGGGCGCGACGTGGACGAAGGTGAACGACAGCCAGGAGATCCGGCAGCGCGCCTGGTACTACGGCAAGGTCTTCGCCGACCCGAAGAACGAGAACACGGTCTACGCACTGAACGTGGGCTTCCTCAAGTCCACCGACGGCGGGAAGACGTTCAAGTCCATCCGCCCGCCCCACGGCGACAATCACGACATGTGGATCGCGCCCAACGATCCCAACCGGATGATCGAATCGAACGACGGCGGCGCGAACGTCTCGGTGGATGGTGGGAAGGTGTGGACGGATGAAGACATGGCGACGGCGCAGTTCTACCACGTCATCGCCACCAACGATTTCCCCTACCAGGTGTGCGGCGCGCAGCAGGACAACTCGACGGTGTGCATCAAGAGCCGCGCCGAAGGAAGCATCGACACGCGCGACTGGGATGAAGTGGGCGGCGGCGAGTCGGGCTACATCGCGGCGCGCGCGGACAGTCCGTACGTCGTCTATGCCGGCAGCTACGGCGGGCTCATCACGCGGCTCGATCGCCGCACGGGGCTCGAGCGCGACGTGAATCCCTGGCCCGACAACCCGATGGGCCACTCGGCGGAAGACCTGAAGTACCGCTTCCAGTGGACCTTCCCGATCGTGCTCTCGCCGCACAACTCGAACATCCTCTACGTGGGCTCGAACGTGCTCTTCCGGAGCACGAACGGCGGGCAGAGCTACACGGCCATCAGCCCCGATCTCACGCGGCACGATCCGAAGACGCTCGGTCCGTCGGGCGGACCGATCACCAAGGACCAGACATCGATCGAGTACTACGGGACGATCTTCGCGGTGGCCGAGTCGCCGGTGACGGCGGGGGTGATCTGGACGGGCTCGGACGACGGGCTCATCTACCTCACGCGCGACAACGGGAAGACGTGGCACAACGTGACGCCGAAGGGACTCCCCGAGTGGACGCGCATCTCGATCATCGAGCCATCGCACCACGCGGCGGGGACGGCCTACGTCGCGGCCAACCGGTATCAGCTCGACGACGTGGCGCCGTATCTGTACAAGACCACGGACTACGGCAAGACGTGGACGCGGATCGACAACGGGATCCCGCGCGATGAGTTCACGCGCGCGATCCGCGAAGATCCGGTGAAGGCCGGGCTGTTGTTCGTCGGCACCGAGAAGGGTGTGTGGGTGTCGTTCGACGACGGCGGACACTGGCAGTCGCTGCGCCGCAACCTGCCGATCGTCCCCGTGCACGACCTGGCGATCAAGGACGGCGACCTCATCGCCGCCACGCACGGCCGCTCGTTCTACATCATGGACGACATCTCCCCGCTCCGGCAGATGACGCCCGAGATCGCGAACGCCGATGCTCATCTCTTCAAGCCGAGCGACACGTATCGCGTGAGCTGGGGCGGCGGCTTCGGGCGCGGCGGGGCGAGTCCGACGGGGCACCCGACGGGCGCGAATCCGCCGAGCGGCGCGGTGGTGTACTACACGCTCGCGCATCCGGCGCAGGAAGTGACGCTGGAGTTCCTCGATGCGAGTGGTAAGCGCATCAAGCTGTACACGAGCAAGCAGGACAGCGCGACGGCGGCCGACAGCGTGAAGGCCGCGAAGGAGCATGAGGCGAAGCGGGACAGTCTGCGCGCGGCGGGGATTCCGCGCGACAGCATCGCGAAACTGATGCGGGCATCGGCGTCGGAGAATCGTGCGGAAGGTGGCCGTCGCTACCCGCCGCCGGAGCCGCGCGTGCCGAACAAGGCGGGGCTCAACACGTTCGCGTGGAATCTTCGCTATCCCGATGCGAGCTCGTTCCGCGGGATGGTCTTCTGGGCCGGCGGCACACAGGGCCCCGTCGCGCCTCCGGGCACGTACGAGGTGCGCATGGCGGTGGACGGGAAGCCGGTGGCGACGCAGCGCTTCGTGCTCAAGAAGGATCCGCGCTCGACGGCGACGCTCGCCGATCTCCACGAGCAGTTCGCGTTCCTGATCAAGATTCGCGATCGGCTCACGCAGGCGAACGACGCGGTGAAGACGATCCGCAACGTGACGTACCAGCTCTCCGAGCGCGAGGGGCAGATGCACGGCGCGGATTCCGCGTCGTTCGCGACGACGGCCGACGCGTTCAGCACACGGCTGCACACGGTGGAGGATTCCATCTACCAGACGCAGAGCAAGGCGAGCGAGGACCCACTCAACTTCCCGATCCGCATCAACAACAAGATCGCGGCGTTGATGGGCGTGGTCGGCCGCACGAGCGCGCGTCCCACCGCGCAGTCGTACCAGGTGTTCAACCTCCTCTCGGCGCAGCTCGGCACGCAGCTCAAGCTGCTGCAGGCCGCGATGAACGAGGATCTCCCGAAGGTGAACGCGATGCTCGAGCGTGCGGGGTTGCAGAAGATCGTGCCGAGCACGGCGGAGATCGCGCCGCAGAAGGCGGAGGTGGCGGAGGACGGGACGGCAGAGAGCAGATAGCAGAGAGCAGATAGCAGAGAGCAGAGAGCAGATAGCGGAGAGCAGGGAGCGGAGAGCAGGACTGGCGTCCGGGATGCCGAGTGATCCCGACCCGCCGTTCCTGCTTTCTGTTTTCTGCTTTCTCCTTTCTGCTCTCTGCTTTCTCGCTGTTCCCCCCGCACGCACCTTGCACTACACCCCCACATGCCGCGGTGCGCCGGCACGATCACGCTCACGCAGCGGCCAATGCGACCCGAGAGGTGTGAGGTGCCCCATGGCCATCATCGACGATCCTGACTTTCTCACCGATCCAGCCAAGCAACTGCGCGCGGTGCAGGAGCTCGCGACCCTGCGCATCCGTATGGTCGATCTGGAGACGGAACTGCTCGCGCGCCGGCACGAGCGCCGGACGCTGATCGAGCGGCTGGCCGAGCAGAATCTCGCCGAGCAGCGGCAGGAGGGCCGGCAGAGCCGCACCGCCGCGCATGAGCGCGCTCGCGCGAGTCAGGAAGTGCGCAACTTCGACACGAACGTGCGGTCGTTGCGCGAGAAGATCAGACGGCTGGATATCGAAGCCGAGCGCTTCCGCTTGAGCATCGACGTCGCCATCGCCGCGGCGGCGAGCCACGAAGGGCTCGCGGCGTCGGGCGCGAGTGCGGGCACGAGCGGCGGGCAGGCGGGGACGTTGAGGCTGAGATAAAGCAGAAGGCAGAGAGCAGAAAGCAGAGAGGAGGGAGAAGCTGTCATTCCGAGCGAAGGCGAGGAATCTCGGCGTTGTCATTCCGAGCGGAGCGAGGAATCTCGAACTGCCAGCGAGATCCCTCACTGCGCTCGGGATGACCTCACTCCTCCTCCCTCCTCCCTCCTCCCTCCTCCCTGTCGTTCTGACCCACTGACTCACTGACCCACTGACTCACTGTTCGTCCCCAGCCCCATCATCTCCAACAACCGCAGCGCGTTCACCGAGGTCGCGAGGCCGGGGCGGAGGCGGTAGTCGAAGGTCATCGCCGTGCCTGCGTCGGTGCGCGTGAAGCATTCGCTGAAGTGGACGGGGCGCGCGGCGGTGGCCAGGGGACCGGCGGCGGCTAGCGTGAGATCGTGCGTCGTCACGGCCCCGATGGCGCCGCGCTCGATGAGCGTGCCGAGGATCGTGCGTGCGGCCACCTGGCGCTCGGCGGTGTTGGTCCCGTGCAGGATCTCGTCGAGCAGATAGAGCAGCGGACGCTCGGCGTCGGCGAGGCGGGCGGCGTCGACGATCAGCCGCAGGCGCTGCAGCTCGGCCATGAACAGCGAGATCCCCTGCTCCAGCGAATCCTGCACGCGGATGCTCGTGTAGAGCTGGACGAGCGGCATGCGGAGCGATGCCGCGCACACCGGTGCCCCCGCCTGCGCGAGCACGACGTTCGCGCCGATCGCGCGCAGGAGCGTACTCTTGCCCGACATGTTGGAGCCGGTGATCAGGAGACAGGTGCCGCGTGGACCGACGGTCACGTCGTTCGCGACACGCGTGGCGTCGGGGAGGAGCGGGTGCGCGAGCGCGGTCGCCTCGATGCGCGCGTCGCCCTCGCCGCGGATCTCCGGGAAGGTCCACTCGGGATTGTCGTGCGCGAGCGTGCCGAGCGCCGCGAGCGACTCGACCTCGCCGAGCGCGGCGAGCCAGTCGCGCGCGTGCGAGCCGGCGTCCGCCTGCCACCGCTCGAGTCGCGCGACGACGTGCACGTCCCAGAGCGCGACGGCCTGGAGCACGCCGTGCATCATGGGCGAGTAGCGCACTTCGGCCCATGCCATCACGCGCTCGAGTCGATGCAACTGCAGGTGCGCGCCGCCGCCGGCGGCGAGGCGATGCTGGATGTCGACGAGACGCGGCGCGGTGAACGTCGAGCGCGCGAGCCGGTCGAGCATCGCGGCGGTGGCGCGGAGCGCCGAGTCGGCCGCGGAGGCATTCGCGATCGCGGACTCGAGCTGCGCACGGATCGGCGCCAGCAGCAGGAGACCAGCGATGATGGGGAGGAGCACGATGATCCACGGGACGACGCCGGCCCACGCGAGCAGGAGCAGCGCGAGCGTGGCGATCGGCACGGCGCGCGTGCCCCAGAGCAGCACCGGGCGGTTGCGCAGCGAGGGAGTGCTCTCCACCCACTGCAGAAAGCGCTCGAGCGATTCGGGGCGGACCGGTCCCGCCGTGCGCGCGAGCGCGTGCATCGCTTCGCGCAGCTCGATCAGTGGCGCGAGCTCCGCAGCCGCGGCCTGACGCGCGCGGATCTCGTCGGCCGCTGGTGGCGCGTCGAGCAGCCATCGCAGCACCGTCGGCCGGCCGGGCGCCGAGCTCACGACATCGAGCAGCTGCAGGAGCGACGCGCGCCCCACCACATCGAGGTCCGCCGCGTACGGGTGCGTCGGCGGTGGCGCCTCGACGCGAGGGAGGGGCAGCTCGCTCCAGACGCGCCGCACGCGCTTCGCCCCCAACTCGTTCACGGTACGCAGCGCCTGGTGCCACTCGGCCAGCGAGCGCGCCCGTCGGTGCATGACGACGAGCGCGACGAATGCGGCGACCAGGAGCCCCGTGACGACGAGCGCGATGATGCGAATCGGCGGCACCGACGATGCGGCCCACGAGCCCGCCAGCACGAGCGCGAGGAAGACGATGAGTCGCGCGTGCGACAGCCACCGTGCCCGCCGCGTCGACTGCCCGGCGTGCGAGGCGTGCCGCGCGGCGCGGCGCTCGTACTGCGCGGCGACGTCGGAAGGCGGGGGCTCGGCGGGAGTGGACATGAAAAGAGTGAGTCAGTGGGTCAGTGGGTCAGTGAGTCAGAAAAAGCCTGCAGGGCGAGAGCGGAGAGTAGAAAGCAGGAAGGGCCCTCTGCCTTCTGCTCTCTGCTTTCTGCTTTCTGCTCTCTGCCGTTCCTGACTCACTGACTCAATTCAGCCACCGCCATCCCCATCACATGATACCCCTTGTCCACGTAGATCGTGCTCCCCGTGATCCCGCTAGCCAGCGGGCTCGCGAGGAACGCGGCCGTGGTGGCGACTTCGCGCGGTGACAGCGCATCGGTGAGCGGCGAGTTGGCCGACGCGTACTCCACCATCCGCTCGATGATCCCGATCGCGCTCGCGGCGCGCGAGGCGAGCGGGCCCGCCGAGATGGTGTTGACGCGCACGCCGTGCTGGCGCCCCGCCTCGTACGCGAGCACACGCGTGTCGCTCTCGAGCGCGGCCTTGGCCGTCGACATGCCGCCGCCGTACCCAGGGATCACGCGCTCGCTCGCCATGTAGCTGAGCGAGAGGAAGGAGCCGCCGGGGCGCATGAGCGGCGACAGGCGGCGCACCATCGACACGAGCGAGTACGCGCTCACGCCGAGCGCGGTGAGGTAGCCGGCTCGGCTCGTCTCGAGGAGTGGCTTCTTGACCTCGGGGCCGTTCGCGAGCGAGTGGATGACGATGTCGATGGGATGCTCGCCGAAGTCGCTCGTGAGACGCGTGGCGAGCCCGTCGATCGAGAAATCGCCGACGTCCTTGTAGCGCTTGCTCGTGCGCACGTCCTCGGGCACCTCGGCGAGCGTGTCGTACGCGGCGTCGAGTGGGTAGATCTTCTCGAACTCGAGCAGCGTGCCGTCCGGCATGCGGCGCGACTCGTCCATCTTGCCGCGCTCGAGCAGGTTGAGAAAGATGTTGAGCGCCGGCGGCCACGTGCCGACGACGATCGTCGCGCCCGCCTCCGCGAGCGCCTTGGCGATGGCGAAGCCATAGCCGGCATCATCGGCCACCCCCGCGACGAGCGCGCGGCGGCCGGACAGGTCGATGTTGAGCATGAGCAGGAATGTATTGCGGACGACGGAAGATGCCGAGATCCGTGGACGAACAGGGCAGGACGAGATCCGTGGCCGGGAGGGCCGAATACGATCACATCAAGGACAACCGGTACCGCCGCTTGCCGCTGATGTCGGTATTCGCGACGCAGATGCCGACCAGGTCGAGGTCCACCACGACCTGCATGCGTGCATCCGCGCTGATGGCGCGCCATGCACGCTTCATCCCCGGCGACCAGGCGACATCGTCGAAGACGATGACGGCCGGTGTCGCCAGCGAGGGCACGATCTGCTCGAAGTAGCGCAGCGTGGCGTCTCCATCGTGATGACCATCGACGAACACCAGCCCCGCAGGCCCCTGCTCGCGTAGCACCGTCTCGAGCGTATCCGAGAACCGGCCGACCACGACGGTCGCGTTGTCCAGCCCGAGGCGGGCAAAGTGTCGTCGCGCCACGCCGGCGAGCGATGGTGCGCCTTCCAGTGTGATGAGGCGTCCGCCGCCGTTCAACGTGAGGGCAGCCGCCTGGTACGACGCCGAGATGCCCACGCACGTTCCCATCTCGAGACAGAGCGCGGGCTTGAATGCCCTCACGAGCTCGAACAGGAGGAGCGACCAGATGTACGGTTTGCTCGAGCGGCATGCTTCGGCGATGGTCCGATGGATGATCGTCCCCTGGCGCATCTCCTCGGCGCTCAGCTGATCCGCTCCCGTTCGGGCTCCGTAATCGGTGATCTCGAGGGACTCCGTATTCGCCAGCGCATCTGCCCGCACGCGCTCGATCTCGTCCACCCAGCGCCGTTCGGCCGGCGTCAACGCGCCGGTGCGGGTCGCCTCCATGGCGCGCGCCAGCGCACGCACGCACGGATGGCGCTCACGGCGGAAGCGCGCGGAGTCTGCCCACAGCTCGACGTGCGAAGTCGCATCCCGCACCGCTTGCGGGATCCATGACGGCGCCAGCATGAAGCCCCCTTTGGCAGGTCAGCCGATCTGCCCTGCACAGTTCGTTCCCGCTTCCACCACAGCGCGGACGACGCCTTCGATGTCCACCTCGGCGGTCCGAAAGCCGAGCACGCAGAGACGGAGCGAGAAGACACCACGGAGGCGCGTGGAGGAGATGAAGTAGCGGCCGGTCGCGTTCACCGCGGTGTTCACGCGCTCGTTCAGTGCGTCGAGGGTCGCGGGATCATCCACATTGCGCGGGTGCACGCGGAAGCAGAGCACGCCGAGCTGCGCGGGCGCGAGGATCTCGAGCGTCTCCTCGGCGCGCATGAGACGCTCGGCGTAGGCGGCGAGATCCATCGCGCGATCGATCGCATCGCGCAGCGCGGCCGTCCCGAAGTAGTTGACCGACAGCCACACCTTGAGGGCGCGTGCGTAGCGCGTGAGCTGCACGCCGTAGTCGGCGAAGTTCACCTCCTCGCCGCGCACCTCCACGTCCTTCAGGTAGTCGGGGAAGATCTGGAACGCGGCCTTGAGGCGGCTCGGCTCGCGCGCCATGAGACAGCCGCACTCGAAGGGGACGTAGAGCCATTTGTGCGGATCCATCGTGATGCTGTCCGCGCGCTCCATGCCGGTCATCGCCGCGGCGCCGCGCTCCGTGAGCACGGAGAAGCCGCCGTAGGCCGCGTCCACGTGCATCCACGTCTCGTAGCGGTCGCACACCTCACGCACCTCGCGCATCGGATCGACGGCGCCGGTGTTCGTCGTGCCGCCGTTGGCGACGACCATCATCGGGAGCAGACCGTCCGCGCGATCGCGCGCGAGCTCGCGTGCGAGGAGATCCGTGCGCAGGCGGAACGCATCGTCCGTCGGGATGATGCGCACGTGCGCGCGCGGGATCCCCGCGATCCACGCGGCGCGGATCATCGACGAGTGCGTCTGATCCGACATGTAGACGGTGAGCTGCGGGATGCGTGTCGGATCCTCGCCCACGAGCTCGTGGCGCGCGGCGATCATCGCCGTGAGGTTCGCCGCGGAGCCGCCGGACGTGAGCAGACCGCCCGCGCCCGCCGGCATGCCGAGCCATTGCCGGAACCAGTCGAGCACGACGACCTCGAGCTCGTTCGGCCCCGCGGCAACGGGCCACACGCCGGCGAAGAAGTTGTAGCCGGTGGCGAGCCAGTCGCCGAGCACGGCGGGGAACGTCGGGCAGCTCGGCACGTAGGCGATGAAGCCCGGGTGCGGCTCACGCGCGGCATACGGAAAGACGCGCTCGCGCAGTGTGGCGATGAGCGCGTCGAAATCGGTGCCGCGCTCTGGCGGCGGCGATGCGATGAGCCGATCGGCATCGGTGCGCGAGAGTCCGACGAAGGCGGGTTGCTCGCGCAGTGTGGCGAGATGCTCGGCGACGACATCGACGACTGTCGTCCCGAGGCGGCGCATGGTGTCACGATCGAGGTCGAGCGGAGAGCGAGTTGCGGTTGGCACGTATAGCGTCCAGCGTTCGCGGTAAGGTCGGGCGTGGAGTTTGCAGCCACCGGTGACGCGTTCTGGGGTGGGGTGTACGGAATCTTCAGCACGGACCGACACCACTCAATGGTACGGTGCCTAACGGGGGAGGATCGATGAGAAGGAAGTTCACGGGGGGTGGACGTCATCTGGCGGTCGCAGCACTCGCTGCCGCACTCGTCCCGCTCACGCTCGCCGCCTGTAGCGGTGGGAAGGAAGCCGGGACCGCGGGCGAAACCGCAGGGGCGCCGCAAACCGGAACGGCGGGCGCGGCCCCCGCACCGGGCGCGACCACGCCGGCGGGGACCACATCAGCGGCAGGTGCTGGCGCAGCGGCGGGCGGAGGCGCAGCCAAGCAGGCGAGCGACATCACCAAGCAGATGGTCGCGGAAGGCGACAGCATCTTCCACGGACAGCTGGCGGGCGGCACGTGTCAGACGTGTCACGGCGCCAACGAAAAGGGCACGCCGCTCGCGCCTGATCTGACGGATAACAAGTGGCTCACCGGCGACGGGAGTTATCAGTTCATCATCAATACGGACACGAAAGGGGTGCCGAACCCGACGCCGCCGTACACCGCGCCCATGCCGCCGATGGGTGGCGCGTCGCTCTCGCCCTCGCAGATCGACGCGGTCGCCGCATACGTGTACTCGCTGAGCCATCCGAACGTCGGGAAGAAGTAGCACCGCGAGTCGCTCGCACGACCAGTCATAGACGGGGCGGCTGGCACTCGCGCAGCACGTTGCTCGAGTGCCGGCCGCCCCGTAAGCTTGCGGCATGAGCTCGATCGTCCCGCTCCCGCCCGCGCGTACGACATCGACGCGTCAACCGCCCGGTGGACGTGAGCTCTCCTTCGCGCGCGGCCTCTGGCGCATTGCGGCCGCCGATGCATCGAGCGGCAATCGGGTGGGACTCCTGCACGACGGCCCCAGGACGTTCGACACGATGATCGCCGAGATCGAGTCGGCTCGCGAGAGCGTGGCGCTCGAGAGCTACATTGTGCGCGACGACGTCGTAGGGCAGCGCTTCGCGGATGCACTCGCCGCGGCGGCGGTGCGCGGGGTCGCCGTGCGACTCCTCACCGATTGGATCGGGTGTCGTCGGACGTCACGCGCGTTCTGGCATCGCCTGCGCTCGGCGAACGTGGAGGCGCGCATCTTCGGGCGGCCGGGCCCGCGACCGTGGCTCGGACTCCTGCCGCGCGATCACCGCAAGCTGCTCGTCGTCGACGAGCGCGTCGGGATCACGGGCGGGATCGGGCTCGGCGCCGAATGGCTGGGGACGGGCGGGCAACACCGCCGCCGCCGCTCGCGCTGGCGCGACACGGCGGTCCGCATCGAGGGCGCGGCCGCGCGCGACATGATGCGCGCGTTCGAGGTGATGTGGCAGCATGCCTCCGGCACGGAGCGGCGCGGCTCGGAGCGAGCGCTCGTGCGGCGCGCGCGCGGCGCGGAGGTGAATCCGGAGACCGCACAGGGGGCGGTGATCGGGATCATCGAGGGCGAGCCGTGGCGGCTCCGCATCTCGCGCGCCCTGCAGCTGCAAGCCGTCGCCGCCGAGCGGTGCATCTGGATCGCGACCGCGTACTTCGTCCCCTCATCGGCGGAGCTCGAGGCGCTGGCTGGCGCCGCGCGCGACGAGGTCGATGTCCGCGTCCTCGTACCGAGCAAGTACGACCACCCATGGGTGCGGCGACTCACGCAGCGTGTGTACCGCCGCCTGCTCCGGAACGGGGTGCGCATCTGGGAGTGGCAGGGTGCCATGATGCACGCGAAGACGACCGTCATCGACAGCCACTGGGTGCGCGTCGGCTCCACCGACTTCAACCCGCTCGGGATCGCGATCAACTACGAGCTCGACGCCGTGATCGAGGATCCCACGCTGGGACGGCAGGCGGAGGAGATGTTCTTGCAGGACCTGGAGATGTCGAAAGAGATAAAGCTGTAGAGGAGTCAGTGGGATAGTGGGTCAGTGGGTCAGGAACGGCTCGTATGACTGTCATCCCGAGCGCAGCGAGGGATCTCAGTGGTAGTCCGAGATACCTCGCTGCGCTCGGGATGACCTGACGCTCGGGATGACGCGCTCACCCTACGAGCTTCTTCTGACCCACTGACCCACTGACTCACTTTCTCCATGTCTCCCACCCCCATCTACCAGTCGCTCCACGAGGAGCGTGCCGTTCCGGGCGGGCGGCGGATCGTGCTCGAGTTCCATGCGGGCGATGCCGAGGGGGTGCCGGCCGTGCTGCTGCTGCCCGCGGCCGCCCGCGCGGCGCCGGCGGCGCTTCTCATCCACGGGTACTCCTCGCACAAGGAGCAGATGGCGGACACGGTCGGCGAAGCGCTGCTGCAGCGCGGGATCGCGAGTGTCGCCATCGACCTGCCGCTGCACGGCGAGCGCGAAGCGACCATCGAGCCGCTGTCCGTGGGGCATCCGTTCGAGCTCGCACGGCGGTGGCACGATGCGATCACCGAGTGCGCGCTCGCGCTCAACTACCTGGCCGTGCGGTCCGAGATCGATCGGCAGCGACTCGCGCTCGTCGGCTACTCGCTCGGCTCCTTCCTCGGCGTGATCGTGGCGGCGCGCGCGCCGCTGGTGCGTGCGGTCGTCCTCGCCGCCGGCGGCGATCTCCCCAGCGGGACGCCGTTCGGGAAGCTCGTTCGCTCGGTGGCCGATCCACTGCGCGCCGTGCGGGCATTGCACGGACGGCCGCTCCTCATGCTGAACGGCAAATGGGACCGCACCGTGCGTCCCGAGCAGGCGGAGCGGCTGTTCGCCGAAGCTGGAGAGCCCAAGGAGCTCCGGTGGTGGGATGCGGGACACTACCTGCCGCCCGCGGCGATCGCGGACGGCGCGGAGTGGCTGGCGGGAGTGTTGAGCTCGACGACGCGAGAGCAGATGGGGGAAGGATGATCAGCGGTCGTCGGCCGCCGTCGGCTCGGCGCCCGGCCAGCGCGGCTGCGCGATCCCGTCGATGACTTGGTAGAATCCGAGATCCGTACCCGCCCGCAGCTTGGTGATGTAGAGAATCTGTCCCGTGTGCATGGAGAAGTGCTCCACCACGTGGTAGATCACCTCGAGCCCCGTGGCGTTCAGGTCCTGAATGCGCCGGCGCTCGCGCAGCGTCTCGGGCGTGGCCGATGCGAGCACGCGGTCGGACGCCTGCAGCGCGTCGGTCAGCTCGGCGAGCAGCTCGCGGCCGGGCGTCGGCGTGCGCGCATCGAACTCGCGCTGCCGCTCGCGGTGGGTCGGCACGCCGCCGATGCCACCCACGATCCATTCACGCACGTTCCCCGCCAGGTGCAGCATCAGATTCCCGATGCTGTTCGACGCCGCGTTGGGGCGCCACCAGATGTCGGCGTCCGTGAGCCGGTGCACGCACGCCGCGATCTTGGGGAGATACTCGTGCAGCAGATACCGGCGCGACTCCTCGAGAAAGGTGTGATCGGTGTTCGTCATGATGTCGAGCCCGGTGAGGGTCGGTTGCCGTACGACGAGTGCGACGATCGATGGCGCGGCGATCGATTGCGGTGCGACGCGCGCGACGAGCGATGATGGTACGACGATCGATGCCGTGACGAAGGTAGAGCGCAGCGACCGCACCTTCAATCCACCGGTCGGCGCGGCACCGCGCGCGCATACACCTCGATCCACGGCGCCGAGTGTGTGCCGGCGCGTCCGGCGCGCGCGAGCGTGCGCAGGACGCGCTTGATCGCGCGCTCCTCCCACGCGGCCCACGGTCGCGTCCACTCATCGGCCACGGGCACGAGGACGTCGCCCACCACGCGCTGCACGCGGAATCCCGTGTGCTCGAGCAGTGCCGTGAGCGCATCCGGTGTGAAGCCGGAGCGGTAGGGGAAGGTGAGCAGGTTGTTGTGCGCGAGGAGCGCGCGGGCCACGGGGGCGAGCGGCGACCGCAACCGCTTGCGCAGCGCGACATAGAACGCGCCGTTCGGCACGCGGATGGCGAGCACGCCGCCGGGCGCGAGGAGCGCGCGCGCCGCGAGGGCGGCCCGGCGCGGATCGGGGAGCTGGTCGAAGCAGTTCCAGATGGCGACCGCATCGAATCGCCGGCCACCGGCGACCGATTGGAGATCGCCGACCGTGACGCGGCAGCCATGCGCACGCGCGAAGGTGGTTGCGCGCTCGTTGATGTCGAGCCCCTCGAAGCACCACCCCTGCTCGCGCGCCGCGATCAGAAATGCGCCGACGTAGCTGCCGACTTCGAGTCCGGTCCCCGCGCGTCCCGTCTCCCGCGTGAGTCGCTCAGCCTGTACGCGGTAGGCGATGCGCTGATTCTCGAAGAGCGATGCGAGCACCGCCTCGTCCGGCGCGTCGTCCGCGTACAGCGCCCGTAGCTCGCACGCGCGCTCGCTGGGATTGCGATAGACGAGCCCGCACTCGTCGCACTGCACCACGCGGATCGGCGGGTGCTGCGAGAAGGCGACGCGATCGACGAGCCGCGCGGGCGGCGTCTCCGGCCGCAGTCGGCGCATGTGAAACGCCCACAGCCCCTCGACCTCGCGCGTCACCTCGTCGGCATCGGCGACCTCGTGCGCGCGGCGAGACGCGCAGATGGGGCAGGGGGAGAGCTCGTAGGTGGACATGAGTAGTGGGTTGTGAGTCGTGGGTTGTGAGTGGGTACCGAGCACGAACATCGAGGGAGCTTCGAGCTCACGACCCAGAACCCATGACCCACAACCCGGCACCCCCCGTGCCCATCCGTGTATCTTGCTATGGGATGAAGACGGGATTCTTTGTGGTCGCGGAGTTGACGGGACAGGCGCTCGACGAGGTGCGCGAGGTGCAGCGGGAGCACGACCCCAAGCTCGCGAACACCTCCACGCCGCACATCACGATCGTCGGCTCGTCCGGGGTGGGGCCGATCGCGTCGGATACGCCGGTCGAGCGGATGCGCGAGGTACTCGAGCCGATCGCGTGCTCGACCGCGCCGATCACGTTGCACTTCGAGCCTCCGATACGCTTCATGCAGACGGAGATCATCGTCCTGCCGCTCGACCCGCACGGCGAGCTGCGTGCCTTGCACGAGCGCATCGCCACGAGCGGGCTCGTCTTCGATCAGGCCCGCTTCCCCTTCTCGCCGCACTGCACGCTGTCGTTCTTCCCGACGATCACCCCCGCGATCCAGCGCAAGCTCCTCGGCCTGCGCATCGACGCGCCAGTCGTGATCGAGCGCTTGCAGGTGTACCAGACGCTCGATCCGCTGCCGTCGCGGAAGGTGCTGGAGGTGGTGCTCGGGGCCGGAGAGCCGGGAGGCGGGATGCGGGATGCGGAACGGCGGAGAAGCCAGAGTGGTGCGGCGCGCGGCAACAGTCCGACCGGCTCGTAGCGGGAACTCTTCTTCCACGCGAGCGGTTCTCCCGCCTCCCGCCTCCCGCCTCCCGCCTCCCGCCTCCCGCATCCCTGCTCTCAGCGGCGCGATAGTATCTTTCACGCGTCTCCAACTTCACTCCCCTCGTGACTCTTTCCATCTTCGACGCGCTCGAGCAGGACATGGGGCGCGACGCCGCGTTGCGTTTCGTCGAGCTCGTCGAGCGCTATCTCACCTGTACCCGCGACGGGTCGGGGCCCGTCTCCACGCCGCACACGCCCGCCGAGCTGGCCGAGCGCTTCGACGAGCCGCTCCCGCTCGACGGCCACCCGCTCGGCGATGTGACCGCGCGCGTCGAGCGCGATGTGCTGAGCGACATCAACCGGCTCATGCACCCCATGTACATGGGGCATCAGGTGTCGCCGCCGCTCCCGGCCGCGATCTGGATGGAGTCGCTCATCGGCGCCATGAATCAATCGGTGGCCGTGAGCGAGATGTCGCCCACCGGCACCGCCATCGAGACGCGACTCATCCGATGGATGTGCGAGCTGGCAGGGTATCCCGACGGGAGCGGCGGGACGCTCACGTCCGGCGGCACCGAGGCGACGTTCACCGCGCTGCTCGCCGCGCGCGCGGCCGCGATGCCGGACGCGTGGGAGGAGGGCGTGGGCACCAACCCGCCGGTGATCGTGTGCGGCGAGCACGCGCACTACGCCGTCACGCGCGCGGCGGCCGAGCTGGGGCTCGGGCTCAAGCGCGCCATCGCGGTCCCCTCGCGCGACTTCCGGATGGACACGCAGGCGCTCGCCGCCACGCTCGACGCGCTCGAGCGCGCGGGCACGCGCGTGATGGCCGTCGTCGCCACGGCGGGCTCCACGGCCACCGGCTCGTTCGATAACATCGACACGATCGGCGCCATGTGCGACGCGCGTGGCCTCTGGTTCCACGTTGACGCCGCGCACGGCGGCTCGGCGCTCCTCTCCCCCGCGCACCGCCATCGTCTGCGCGGCATCGAGCGCGCGCGGTCGATCGCGTGGGATCCGCACAAGATGATGCTCATGCCCATCGCCACGGGGATGCTCCTCGTGCGCGACGAGCGCGATCTGGAGCGCGCCTTCCTGCAGCACGCGCCGTATCTCTTTCACAGCGCGGGCGAGGGGGCGCGCACCGTCGATCAAGGCGTGCGCAGCTTCCTGTGCTCACGCCGCGTGGACGCGTTCAAGGTGTGGGTGGCGATCCAGCGCTACGGCGCGCGCGGCTTCGCTGCGCTGTACGATCATCTGTGCGATCTCGCGCGCACGCTCTACGACGAGATCGGGACGCGCGAGGAGTTCGAGCGGGTGCACGTGCCCGAGTCGAATATCCTCTGCTTCCGCTGGGTGGGCGATGGGGCCATTGCGCCGGCCGAGCTCGACACCGCCAACCGCGAGCTGCGCGAACGCTATAACCGGTCGGGACGGGGGTGGATCACCACCACGGTACTGGATGGCCGGCGCGTGCTGCGCGTGACCCTCATGAACCCGCGCACCCGGCCGGAGCATCTGCGCCGGCTGCTGGACGGACTCCAGGCGGAAGCACAGCAACTCACCCCATAGCGCTCACCGCTTCGTTCGTCGGAATACAATTTGCGCGCAAAAATGTGACTGCGCATCATCCGCACAGCTGCGTGTGCGGAGAAGAAGTCACATCCGCGTGGCGGCGCTGCGCGCGACCGGCATGCCGTCGCGTCGCCGAGGATCGGCACGATGGACCAGGGCTCCGAGCTGACGCCGACGGGACGTCCGCCAGAGGCCGGCGTCGAATCCGACGTCACGGCCGAGCACCTGCGAGCGCGGAGGATGGGCGTCGAAGATGCCCTGCCGCGCTCCGCCATGGACGAGGGGTGGCTCCAGTTCCTGGCCGACGCGGGAGCCATTCTCGCGTCCTCGCTCGATTGCGATGCCGTCCTCGACAGCCTCCTGCGGTTCGCCGTCCCTCGCATTGCCGACTGGTGCGTCGTCTCCTTCTTCGACGACGGCGGCGTTACGCGCACGGTGACGCGACACGCCGATCCCGCCAAGAACGCACTCGCGCACGAGCTGGTGCAGCACGCTCCGCTCGCGGCCAACCGTCTGATCGCGGAGCGCGACCCCCAGCAGATGGATCGCGCCGAACTGCGATCCATCATCACCGACGCGGACATCCAGGCGGACGCGCGCGATGCGGCGGCGCTCCGACTGCTCGAGGCACTCGCCCCGAAGTCCGCGATCGCACTCCCTCTCGTTGCCCGCGATCACACGGTGGCCGTCGTCGACTTGCTCATCACCGACTCCGATCGTCGCTATGGCCCGGCCGACGTCGAGCGCGCGCAGCGACTCGCCAATCTCGGTGCGCTCGCCGTGGACAACGCGCGGCTCTATCGCGAGGCACAGCGCGAGATCGCGGAGCGCAAGGAGCTCGGACAGGCGCTCGAACGCTCGATCTCACTCGTCCGCGCCACGCTCGATTCGACCACCGACGGCATTCTCTCCGTGGATCGATCGGGGAAGATCACGAGCTGCAACGCCCGCTTCCTCGAGATGTGGCGCATCCCCCAGGAGGTGGCGGCGAGCCGGGACGACGCGCAGCTGCTCGCGGCCGTAGTCGATCAATTGCGGAGCCCGGGAGCGTTTCTCGACAAGGTGTCCGCCCTGTACCAGCGGCCCGAGGCGGAGAGCTTCGACGTGCTCGAGTTCAAGGATGGTCGCGTGTTCGAGCGGTACTCGCGCCCGCAACGACTGGAAGGAACTCCCATCGGCCGCGTGTGGAGCTTTCACGACGTCACTCGGCGCGTGTACGAGGAGCGACGACAGCACGTGCTCACGCGGTCGAGCAATCTGCTCGCGTCGTCGCTCGATTATCGCGAGACGCTCCAGAAGCTCGCCCATCTGCTGGTCCCCGCGCTCGCCGATTGGTGCCAGATCGATCTCGCCGAGGACGACGGCGTGCTGCGCACGATCGCCTCCGCATCGACGGGCGCGACGAAGCGCGAGACGCGACACGAGACGGTCCTGCCCATGATCGCGCGGCGGCGGCACGTGGGCGCGATCACGTTCGGCACCATCTCGACCGCGACGCCGCAGGATGCCACCGCCAACCTCCGGGCCATCCGGAAGGTCGCCCACTGCGCCGCGCTCGCCGTCGACAACGCGCGACTGTACGAGTCGGCACTCCTCGCGAATCGCACGAAGTCGGACTTTCTGGCCGTCATGTCGCACGAGCTGCGCACGCCGCTCACCGCCGTCATGGGGTACAGCGAGCTGCTGGCCGAGGGGATCACGGGGCCGGTGAACGAGACGCAGAAGCAGCAGCTCGGCCGCATCGATGCGAGTGCCCGGCATCTGCTGCACCTGATCGAGGAGATCCTCTCCTATGCCCGCATCGAGGCCGGTCGCGAAGCCGTGTACATCGAGCCCGTCAACGTGCGTGGGCTGGTGCAGGAAGTCGCGACCCTCGTCGAGCCGTCGGCTACGAAGAAGGGGCTCCGCCTGATCGTGCGCCCGCCGGCGCCGGACGTCGTGCTCCAGACCGATGCGGGGAAGGCTGGACAGATTCTCCTCAACCTGCTCTCGAACGCCATCAAGTTCACCACGCACGGCGAGATCGGGGTCAGCGCGCGCGTCAGCGGTGACCGCATCATCTTCACCGTCTGGGACACGGGGATCGGGATCGCCGAGTACAATCTCGAGCACATCTTCGATCCGTTCTGGCAGGTGGAGCAACCATCCACGCGCGTCGCCGGCGGCACCGGTCTCGGGCTGAGCGTCACGCGCCACCTCGCCCGCCTCCTGGGCGGCGACGTCACCGTCGACAGCCGGCCCGGACAGGGGAGCACGTTTACGGTGTGGCTGCCGATGGGAGAGAAAAGAAGTGAGTCAGTGGGTCAGTGAGTCAGTGGGTCAGGAACGACAGAAAGCAGAGAGCAGAAAGCAGAGAGGAGGAACGACCTGAACCCCTGTCATCCCGAGCGGAGCGAGGGATCTCCTCAGCACCGGCCGAGATCCCTCGCTCCGCTCGGGATGACATCCGTTCGGGATGACAGGGGTTCAGGTCGTTCCTGACCCACTGACCCACTGACCTACTGACCCACTTTTTCTCCAAGCCCCTTCTCGATTGCCGCCTCGAGGTTCTGGTCGCCGCCGAGTCCGGTGTAGACCACCGTCCCCGACTTATCGAGCACGACCACGTACGAGGTGGCGGGGACATTGTAGGCGGTGGTCGCATCGCCGGCGCGGTCGTACAGGATGTGGTGCGTGAAGTCGTGCTTCGCGGCATAGCGCTTCACCAGCTCGGGCGACTCGTTCACCGAGACGGCGACGCCGACGAACTGCATCTGCCCGCCGTACTTCTTGACCATCTCGAGGAGCGTGGGCTCGAGCTCGCGGCAGTTGGGGCACCAGGTCGCCCAGAACTCGATGAACACCGGCGACTTGCCGATGAACTGGCTCAGGTTGGCGGGTTTGCCGTCGAGTGTCACGAGCGAGGCGGCGGGCGCCTTGGTGCCGACGTCGATGCCGATGTCCTGCGCGTGAAGCGCGGGGGCGAGGGCGGGTGTGGCCGCGGCGAGCGTCGCGGCGACCACGAGCGTGACGAACGAGGAGCGGGTCATCATATCAGCAGCTGCCCCATCTGAATGAGATAGTACTCGGCGACGCCGAGCATGACGATCGCGAAGATGCGTTTCACCCAGAGCATCCACGGCCCCGCCTTGGGGAGCGCGGAGATCGTGCCGGCGAAGAGCCCCACGACCACGAGCAGCGCGCTCATCCCGAGCGAGAAGACGAACAGGTAGACGAAACCGAGCGCGGCGCTCTTGGTGACGCCCACCCAGGTGAGCACCGCCGCCATCACCGGCGCGGAGCACGGCGCGGCGACGAGTCCGGAGGCAGCACCCATCGCGAACGTCCCGGCGACCCGGCCGCCGCCGCCCACCGTGGCCGCGCGCTGCAACAGCGGCTGCGGCACGCGGACGGGGACCACGTCGAGCATCGCGAGTGCGAAGAGGATGAGCAGGTTCGCCATCGCGAAGTAGAGCCACGGATTGCTGCTCACCGTACCGAAGAGTGTTCCCGTGAGTCCCGCGAAGAGGCCGAGCGCCGCGTAGGTGAGCGCGAGGCCGAGCACGTAGCTCAGCGTGAGCACGATAGTGCGCCGCCGTCCGCCGCCGGCCACATCCGTTGCCTGACCACCAACGATCGAGGCGGTGATCGGGATCATCGGGTACAGGCAGGGGGTAAGGCTCGTGAGCACGCCGCCCGCGAAGACGAGGGGGAGTGCGAGCGCGGGGTTGTCGGACAGGAGGGTGGCCAGGTTCGCGAAGTGCATGCGTCTACAATAACTCGCGGGAGCGGTTCGTGTTCCCCAGGATCGACCTCATTCTCACATGCTACGACGACTCCTCCGTGCACCGCTCGCGACCGTTCTCGTCGTGATGCCGGTATCGCTGCTCGCGCAAGCGCACGACAGCATTCCCCCCAGCCAGCCGACGCGCGGATGCACGAGTTGCGCGGAGTGGAACGTGCCGCAGCAGCCGTTCCGGATCTTCGGTGACACGTACTACGTGGGCACGCATGGCTTGAGCGCCATCCTGCTGACGTCCAGCGCGGGGGACGTGCTCATTGATGCGGGGCTGCCCGAATCCGCCCCGCTCATCGAGGCCAACATCCGGGCGCTCGGCTTCCGGGTCGAGGACATCAAGCTGATCCTCAACTCGCACGCCCACTTCGATCATGCCGGCGGCATCGCCGAGCTTCAACGCGCATCGGGTGCCACGATCGCCGCGAGCCCGTGGAGCGCGCGTGTGCTCGAGCGCGGCGCGTCGCTGCCGGACGACCCGCAGTACGGCATCGGGTTCGCGTACCCTCCGGTGCATGGCGTTCGCGTGATCGCCGATGGCGAAACGGTGCACGTCGGCCCGCTCGCGCTGACGGCGCACTTCACGCCCGGGCACACGCCCGGCGGCACCACGTGGACGTGGCGAGCGTGCGAGGGCGACCGCTGTCTCGATCTCGTGTACGCCGACAGCCAGACGCCCGTGTCGGCCGACGGGTTCTCGTTCACGCACAGCAGCACGTACCCGTCGGTGCTGAGCGACTTCGCCCACGCGTTCGCGGTGCTCGAGCATCTGCCGTGCGATGTGCTGCTCACGCCGCACCCCGGTGCGTCCCAGATGTGGGAGCGGCTCGCGGCGCGCGACCGCGGGGACGCGAGCGCTCTCGTCGATCGCGATGCGTGCCGGCGCTATGCGGCGACGGGCCGCCAGCAGCTCGCGCGTCGCGTGGCGGCCGAGTCGGCGGCACGATAGCGGGCTGGTGAGCGCTTCGCCATCGAGATCAGCGCATCACGTACGCTCCGCACGCGCGAACGCCCCCTCTTGACCGCGGCACGTCGTCGCATATATATAGACGCAATAGGGTTGGCGTGTCTATGTATATGAGAGGACGTGATGCGTGATGAGCCGACGCGGAACGAGCTCCTCCCCGGGACGCTCGAGATGCTGGTGCTGAAGACGTTGAGCCTGGGCCCGCTGCACGGCTACGGGATCGCCCAGCACATCCAGCGCCTTTCCGGCGAGGCGCTGCGCGTGGAGGAAGGCTCGCTCTACCCGGCGCTCCAGCGCATGGCGCTCAAGGGATGGGTGAGCTCCAAGTGGAAGATGACACCCACCAAGCGCAGGGCGCGCTACTACACGCTCACCGCCGCCGGCCGCAAGCAGCTCGGGCTCGAAGCCTCCGCATTCGAGCGGCTCGTGGCGGCGATCGGGCGCGTCATGCAGGCGGACGCGGGGTGAGGTGAGCGATGCGCGCCATCCTGTTCCGTCTGGTGCTCCTCGCGCGGCGCCTGCGTGCGCGCCTCGACCGTGCTGGGCACTCCCATGATCTCGCGGAAGAGATGGCCTTCCACGTGGAGATGTTGACGCGCGATGGCATCGCACGCGGACTGAGTCCAGACGACGCTCGCGCGGCGGCGCTCCGCAAGTTCGGCAATCGGACGACAGTGGCTGAGGAGGCGCACGACATGTGGAGTCTTGGCTCGTTGGACACCGTGCTGCGCGACGCGCGGATAGGGGTGCGCACGCTCCGCCGCACTCCGGGCTTCGCGCTCATCGCGATGCTCACGCTCGCGCTCGGGATCGGACTCTCGACGGCGGTCTTCACCGTGGCCGACGCGCTCCTCCTGCGCCCGCTTCCCGTCCACGATCAGAACCACCTCGTGGTGCTCTGGGGCGAAGACCGCAGCCAGGGTTTCGCCCACGCTCCGCTCGGGTTCGATGATGCCCACGAGTTCGCGCGCCGTACGCGCTCGCTCGAGCGTGTCGGGTTCGCCAGCTACTACGGCGCGGTGCCGATGCCGGTCCACGACGGCGACGGGATCACCCGTCTGCGACGAGCGCTCGTGTCGGGCGAGTTCTTCGATGTGCTCGGGGCTCACCCCGTGCTCGGCCGAGCGCTGCGCGCGTCGGATGACGGGCGTGGCGCGGCGCCGGTTGCGGTGCTCAGCTACGACACATGGCGGCAGCGGTTCGACGGCGATCCCCACGTCGTTGGACGACAGCTTCGGATGTACGACGACGGCGTGGTGTACACGATCGTCGGCGTGATGCCGCAAGGGCTCGACTATCCGAGCGGCACCGATTTCTGGGCGCCGGTCGTCGCCCCCGCATCACCGCGGCAGAGGTCGTACATCGTGCTCGATGTGGTCGGGCGGCTGCGGTCGGGCGCCACACTCGCCGATGCGCGGAACGAGCTGACGGCGTTCTTCAACCGCCCCGAGGCGCCGTCGGTGTCACACAACCTGCGTGGCGTCGTGCACACGCTGCCGCGGCTCATCCTCGGCGACGTTCGGCCGGCGCTGTTCGTGTTTGCCGCTGCCGCCGGGCTGCTCCTCCTCATCACGTGCATCAACGTCGCCAACCTGCTCGTCGTGCGCGGCATCGCGCGCGTGCGCGAGGTCGCGGTACGATCCGCGCTCGGGGCGGGGCGGGCGCGGGTCGTCGTCCAGATGCTGATCGAGAGCGCGCTTCTGGCGATTGCGGGCGGCGCGCTTGGCGTGGCGGTGGCGGCCGCCGCGGTGCGCAGCTTCGTGGCCTTCGCGCCCGCTGGCGTCCCACGCCTCGGGGAGATTCACGTGAACGCCACCGCGCTCGCCGGCGCCGTCGTCATCACGGGGCTCGCGACACTCCTCTTCGCCCTCGCGCCGGCGATCATGACCTCACGCGTCGAGCTGCAGCAGGTGCTGCGGACCGATACGCGTCAGAGCGCGAGCAGAGGGTCGCGGCGTGTGGCGGAAGGACTGGTGGTCGGACAGATCGCGCTTGCACTGCTCGTCCTCTCGGCCGCGGGGTTGATCGCCAGAAGTCTCATCAAGCTCGAGCGCGCGAAACTCTCCCTCGAGCCGTCGCATCTGCTCATCGGCCAGCTGGCCATCCGCTACTCCGATGCTCAGTACGACAACGCGGCCAAGCAGATCGCGCTGCTCGATCAGCTCGCCGCCCGGCTGCAGGCGATACCCGGTGTGCAGGGAGTCTCGCCCGTGGCCGCCGCGCCGTTCGCGGGGAGCGGCGGCTGGGATGGGCGCGTCGCTGCCGAAGGGCAGAGCGCGCAGGACGCCGCCGCCAACCCGGTGCTCAACATGGACGTCGTCTCCCCGGATTACTTCGTGACGCTCGGCATCCCGATCCTTCACGGGCGCGGGTTCACCGACGCGGACCGCGCGGGGGCACCCGACGTCGTCGTGCTCAGCGAATCCGCCGCGCGGCGCTACTGGCCGAGCGACAATCCGCTCGGCAAGCGACTGAGGGTGGGATCCGATTCGGCGCGGACCTATACCGTCGTCGGCATCGTGCCGGACACGCGCTATCGCAGCCTGCGTGAGGCGCGTCCGAGCATCTACTTCCCGCTCCGGCAGTCGCCGTTCCCCTTCGCGCCGTGGACGCTCGCCATCCGCACCAGCGGCCCGCCTGCCGAGCTGGTGCCGACGATCCGGCGCGTGATCAGCGAGGCCGCGCCCGACGTCGCACTCGCGGCCGCGGCGCCGTTCGAGACGTACCTCGAGGGACCGCTGGCCCAGCCGCGACTGAACGCGTTCCTCCTCGCCGTGTTCGCGGGCGCGGCTGTCGTGCTGGCGGCCGTCGGGCTGTTCGGCGCCATGGCGACGATGGTGCGCCAACGGACGCGGGAGCTCGGCGTCCGCCTGGCGCTCGGCGCCACGGCGGGTGATCTCCGGCGGATGGTCCTGCAGCGCGGACTCGCGATTGCGACGGTGGGCGTGGGAGCGGGGGTGATCGGCGCGTTGGCGGCCAACCGGCTGCTCTCGGCGATGCTCTATGAGGTGAGTCCGACCGACGGCGTGACGCTCGCGGTGGTGGCTACCGTGCTGCTCGCCGTGGCGGCAGTTGCGAGCCTGATCCCGGCGCGCGCGATCACGCGCATCGATCCGGTGCGTACGCTGCGGGCGGAATAGCGAATGGCGGATCGCGGATCACCGTGTATGACGTGCTCGATGTCCCTGCACCCACCGTGTGACCATCTCCCATCTGCTGCGGTTTATCGGATAGCAGCTACGCGAATCGCACTCAGGCGCCGCGGTTCCAGCGTCCGTAGTGCCAGACTCGTGCGTCCGCATTCCGAGAGATCTCATGGACATCCTGCTCCACGATCTGCGCTACGCCTTCCGCTCGCTCCGCAAGAGCCCGGGCTTCACCGTCGTCGCCGTGCTCACGCTCGCGCTCGGCATCGCGAGCACGACGGCCGCGTTCAGCATCGTGGATGCCCTCGTGTTGCGCGGTCTCCCCTATGGCGTCGCGGATCGCCTGCGCACGATCTACGAGCGCAGCGACGATGGCAATCTGCGCACGCCCTCGTACCCGACGTTCAGCGACTGGCAGGCGCAGAGCGGTTCGGCCGCCGATGCCATCGCGGGCTTCGCCTTCGTGCGCGGGAACCAGGTGACGCTGCCCGGGCGCGATGCCGAGCGCGCGATCGGAGCGTTCGTGTCACCGGGCTTCTTCCGGCTCATGGACACCCGCCCGCTCCTCGGCCGCACCTTTCTTCCCGAGGAGGAACGGCCCGGCGCGCCCCACGTCGCGGTGCTCTCGTACGATCTCTTCATGCGGCGATTCGGTGGCGATCGGGCCATCGTGGGGAAGGTCGTGGATCTCGACAGCGTGCCGACCACGATCGTCGGCGTGATGCCGCGCGCCTTCGTCTACCCGAACTTCGCCGGCGCGGGCGCGTGGATCCCGACGGCCCTCTGGCAACCGATCGCGACGTTCGCGGCGGCGCATCCCTCGGTGCTGTCGCGCCGAGGGCTGCACGTCGACAGCCGCACGCTGATCCGGCTCCGCGCCGGCGTCGACTCGGCGCGCGCGGCGGCCGTGATGCACACCATCGAGCGACGGCTCGCGGTGGCGTATCCCGCCGACCAGGCGCACTGGACGTCGGTCGAGCTGCAGTCCATGGGCAACGAGCTGTTCGGGAACCTCCGCTCGACGCTGCTGCTCATTGCGGGCGCGATCGCGCTGGTGCTCCTTCTCGCCTGCGCGAACGTCGCGAACCTCTTCCTCGTGCGCGGCAGCGCGCGCGAGCGAGAGCTCGCCGTGCGTCTCGCGCTCGGCGCGGGCCGGTGGCGGCTCGCCCGGCAGCAGCTCACGGAAGCGCTGATGGTCGCCGTGACCGCGGGCGTCATCGGCACGCTGTTCGCCGTCGCGCTCGTCGGCGCCGTCCGGCATGAGATAGGCGCGTGGCTCCCGCTGTCGCCACATCTCGCGATCGATGGACGCGCGATCGCGTTCGCGGCGGGTCTCGCGATCGTGACCGCGCTGCTCGTGGGCGTGGCACCCGCGCTCCGCGCCGGCGGCGAGCGGATGATGCAGCGCATTCGGAGCGGCAGTACGGCCGCGGTCGGCGGCACCCGCGAGCGGCGCGCGCGCCATCTGCTCGTCTCCGCCCAGTTCGCCCTCGCGCTCACGCTCCTGATCGGCGCCGGGCTCCTGCTGCAGAGCTTCCGCCGTTTGGTTGAGGTGCCGCTGGGCTACGACCCGACCAACGTCATCGACTTCGCCATCGACCCGGCCTCGCACGCGTACGACCAGCCGGCGCAGGCGGCCGCGCTCTACGCGCGCATCCTGGATGCCGTGCGAGCCATCCCGACCGTACAGAGCGCCGCGGCGGCCGGCGGCGCGCTCATTCCCACGGCCGTCGAGATGGCGGATGCACCGGCGACCGGACAACCACTGGTCCAGGCGCTGTATCACCCAGTGTCCACCGACTACCTGCGCACGATGCGCATCGCGATGGTGGCGGGCCGATGGTTCACGGATGACGACATGCGCACGGCGACGGGACTCGTGATCAACGAGAAGTTGGCTCGCACGCTGTGGCCCGGCACGAACCCCATCGGCAAACGCATCACGATTCGCCGGCAATCCCAGGCGCGTGCCGATTTCGGCCAACCGATCACGCTCCCGATCATCGGCGTGACGGCCGACGTGCGGCAGGAGGGCCCCGACCAGGATCCCGATCCGGAAGTGTACCTGCCCTACACGCTCGAGGTGTGGCCGTGGATGCACTTCGTGGTGCGCGCGCCGCATGCGGAGCACCTGCTCCGAGCCGTGACCGCCGCGGTACGGCGGACCGAGCCGGACATCCGGTTCCTGGGCGAGCCGAGTGTGATGCAGGCCGGTGCGGCGGGCATCGACGCGCGGCGGCGCTTCATCACGGCCGTGCTCGGTGCGTTCGCGGTCGGCGCGCTCCTTATTGCCGCGATCGGGTTGTACGGCATCGTGGCGTACGGCGTCACGCAGCGTACGCGCGAGATCGGCGTCCGCATTGCACTGGGCGCGACGGAAGGGCGCGTGGTGGCGCTGGTGATGCGTGACGGGCTCGCGTTCGTCTCCCTTGGCGTCGTGGCCGGTCTGGCGGGCGCGTTCGCCTCCACGCGGCTGATTCGCGCGATGTTGTTCGAGACGACCGCAACCGATCCGGCGACGTTCATCGTCGTCACGATGGTGCTGGTGGCCGCATCGCTCGCGGCGATCTACGGGCCCGCGCGTCGCGCGGCGCGGACTGATCCCACGATCGCGATCAGGGCGGAATGAACGTGCTGGATCTGCGGCACGTTCTCGATGTCGTCCGGATGAAACCGGGCTTTATGGACATGGCCCGTCTCATCTGTGCGGGTCGATGAGGGCGATCGTTTCCTCCCTCCGTCCCGAGCTGTGCGCGACTCGGCTCGATCCGACGCGGGCGATCCGATGGAGCCGTGTTGATTCCCCTGCTCCGCTTATTGATTCAGGCTCCACATCAGCACCTTGAACGTGCTGTCCAGATGTACCCACACGCCGTACCGCGTCGTGGAATCGCTCGGGGGAAAGGCGATGTACCGCGGGCCTACGTGGGCCAGGTACACCGGGTAGCCGTGCGGCGTGGAGTACAGGCTGCTATCGAGCGCTGCGGAGGCTCGCTGGCATAGCGAGTCCTCGCTCACGAGCCAGACTGAGCTCGAGTCGACTTGCGGCATATCCTTGAGCGTCCGCCTCGCGGCTACCCAGTCCGCGTTACTGGACGTTGCAAGGTCGACGAGCTGCGCCAGGAACCGTTGCGCAAGCATGTCATCGGTCGGTCGGCACCAGGGTGGTGGTGCTGTGGCAGTTCCTGTCCCAGCCGCGCCAAAAGCGCTTGCCCCTAAGAAGAGGCAAACAACTACAGCGAGCTTTCCGTTGTGCATGTGCACTCGTCTCAGACGACTTCAAGTTGGATGACAGGGACCGTTGGTCAATTCTCGCTTCAATAAGAGCGCTACTGCACCTGTGCGAAGCGGATGGACGTGCCATCTCGTTGCCACTTCGGCAGCTTCACGTACGAGGGGTCGTCCCAGTGATTCTAGCGGTGTGTGTGTCCGTCCGCATCGATCAGGTAGCCCGCATGCTGCCGGCAGATCCGGCCGGTCCGCATCGCGTCCGCGACCGCTGCCCGCCGTTGCCTGGACATCCCCATTGTATCCCCTTCTAGGGGCGCATCTAACTACCAGTTCGCCGTCGTCAACTTCTTGAAGGCACTGTCCGTGAAGACGATGTAGGAGAACTCCCTCGACATAGTGCCTGGCGGGTACACTGCATAGCGGTCGCCCACCCGCGCCAGATACACCGCTTTCGATTGGGGCTGATGAAGCAGACGGTATCGAGCATCTGCGACGCCAGTTGGCAGAGCGCTTCATCACCAATGATGCTGATCTCATTGGTCGGTGTCACAGGCATGTGGGCGAGCGAGTCGCGTGTAGCTGCCCAGTCCGGATCGGTCGACATGGCAAGCCGGGTGAGCTTGAATACGAACCGTTGAGCGACAGAGTCTGGCTGGCATCCGGGTGAACAGTCCGGCCGCGTTGGTAAACGGGATAATTGGGAACGTGTCTTCGCATGATCTGCCCTTCATACGATGTTCGCACGGGTCACGCGGAGGGCTCGCAGCTCTCCCACGGCAGCATCGAGCTGTGAGAGAGCCGCAGTGGAGCAACCCGAACGGCATAGGTAAGGCGGATGCATCAGTGATCACCAGTACAGCACCGCATCTCGAGGCACGTATGTCGTTGTATCGTAAAACTCAATAACTCTCCACTCACCAGCGTAGTCGCCCGGCACGTAGCCAGCGTAGTAACTATCGTAGCGTGCCACGTACAGCGACTGTCCCTTCGCTACAGTCGAGTCACTCGCGTAGATACTATCTCGTACCGACGAGATTCGCTGGCAGATTGAGTCATCCGAAATCAACGTGATGTTTGAGGCAGCGACGGGCGGTACGCCAAGACTAGTCCGGACGCGGCCTTCGGCAGGGTCGGTACTTGTACCGAGTCGAATAAGGCGTTGCTGAAACTGGATTGCTTCTGAATCGGATACGGACAGGCACCAGGGCGCTGTTGGGGTGGCCGTCGCCTTTCCCGCGTTGTGCGGGGATATGCCGACGATACTCAGCACGGCAGCGGCCAGCCTAATATCGAATCGCATAGGTTTACCCATTCACGAGTTAGGGGGAGTGTATGGGGTATAACACACCGACTTGTCGTCCTTCACCCAGTGGTATTCGTGACGATTGTTCGGCTTCTCGCCCGGTGGGTAGTTGATCCGCATGATCTTGCCCGCCGCGTCCATGATGTAGCTGGTAGCGTGGGCAGTGTTGGCCGTATTCCAATCGCCCTTCTTCTTGTCTGAACTGTCGCTCGGCGAACCGCTCGCGGAATCGCCCGCAACGCCATGACGGCGGCAACCATAGATTGTGTCGCCAGGTATGAAGGGATGGAGATGCCACTGGCGGGTGTTGTCGAGCACCCAATTCTTACCCGGCCTACTTGCCTGGACGGCATTGTAGTTACCCAATGCGTAGCTACATGTGGTGTCTTTCGCTGCAGACCGAACCATCGCTGCGCGCCATTCGCCGGTCGTCGAATCGCGCCAGAAGACACCACCTACCTCGTGACGTGTGCCGCGTTTGAGCGAGTCATCGACATTCCCTGCCTGCCGTTTCTCGAGCAACGACTCCCGGAACGAAACGCTGTTCAACGCCGTATCCTCCGGTACACCATCCGGCGAGTCAATTGGCGGACACGGGGTGGCGACGACGACGGCTGTAGCAGTATCCGGTGCCGTGCTCCCCTGGAAGGTCGCCACCACCGTGATGACGCCCGACTCGAATGCCGGAAGCGTACACGTCACATTGGTATCACAGGACTCCGGAATCATCGTCAGCACTGGTGGTGCGCTCGCGCTCCATGACCAGCCTTGTACAGTGAACGGGGTGCCGAACCGCGTGGAGGCAACGAAGGTCGCGGTCTCGCCTGGGTATACTGTGTCCGAACTCGGAGTTAACAGGAGCGAGTCGCCCTGCACCGACACGTGTACGCGTGCCTGCTGGATGATCCCGAGGACGGAAGCCCGCACGTACATGGTCCCGCTCTGCGCGACCACCTCGCCGCACGTCGTCGCTGGCGGTACGCATGGGCCCGGACCGCCCGAGTCGCTCGTCATCGCCGCACTGCGGACGACGCTCGCACGCACGCCGGTCGCGCCCGGGCCCACGCGCCGCACGGCGACGCTCGTCGTATCGTCGGGCACGAACGTCCATTCCTTCACGGTGAACGTGTTCCCATTCGATGTGCTCGCCGTGTAGGTGACCGTCCTCCCGGCCGGTCCGTCGGTGGGGTCGGCCGCGAGCTGCAGCGTCGTCGCCACCGGCGTGATTGTTATCGTCTGCTCGCCCGTGTAGTAGTAGCACGGCCCATTATTGCAGTTCGAGCCGAAGTACGGGATCCCGGACGTGCGGCTCGCCGTCCCCGTGCCGCGCACGAGCACGGTGTCGACCCAGTGCGGGCGGCTGCCGGGGACCGGCGGCGCCTTCGGGGTCGGGCAGCCGCTATTCGACGGATAGAAGTAGCCCTGGCCGCTGTAGCGCACGCTGGCGTATGCGTAGCAGGCGTAGAAGAAGCCGTCGTCGAACCAGCCCGAGGCGTCGACGCTCCAATAGACGCTCCCATACGACTCGGGGGGCCAGGTATGGTGGGCGGTGAGGATCCCATCGATCTGGATCTCGACGACGGTCGCCGTGTCGATGGTGCCCAACGACATACTATATCTGCGTCGTGTAGGGCGGATTGCCCGCTGGGAGCGGGAAGATCAGGTGCACGCTGTGCGGGGCCGTCGGGGGTGTCGAGCCGTCGTCGATCGAGGGATGCGGTGCGTAGTGGATAGCCGGCGGAGCCGTCGGGAGGTGGTTCTCACACGCGCTGAGCGCGAGGGCAACGGCGGTGGCGAAGAACAGGCGGGTCGCGAGTGTGTCATGGCGCATGTCGTCTCCTGCAGAGCGAGTGAGATGACCAGCGGAACGGCGCACTGCATCACGGCCCGCGCGTCGCCAGGGGGACACACGCGCTACCATGTGTCGCCCACGCTAACGCGCGAATGCCAAATGAACCAATCTTTATGATGGAGAGGGCATTAGAAGACGTCTGAACGCCGGCACTCGGCGGCTCGTGAAAGGCAAGGTCCTGCTACGCGGTACCTCCCTCGGCCCGCCTCTTGCGCACCCTCCCAAACTCCCGGCAATTCAGTCGTCATATTTAGTGAGTGCCATCGCGTGCCCTGCCCATCCGCGGCGGCGCACACGATCGCGTCATGATCCGGCAAGACACCCATGTCCGTACCGCGCACCACTCCACAACGCACGCGAGCCACCCGGGCCTCCAAGTCCGCGGCCGCGCTCCCGCACCTCGCCATCGAGTGCGTCACTCCCCAGCTCGACTGCGGCCGCTTCGCCGTGAAGCGCGTGCTCGGCGACTCCTTCGAGGTGAGCGCCGACATCTTCCGCGACGGCCACGCGCTGCTCGCCGCGCGCGTCCGCTACCGCGCGCCGGGCGCGCGCACATGGCGCTACACGCCGATGGCGTTCGACTACAACAGCGACCGATGGGGCGGCGGCTTCCCGCTCGACGAGATCGGGATGTGGACGTACGGCGTGGAGGCGTGGACCGATCGCTTCGGCACGTGGCGGAGCGAGCTCACCACCAAGCTCGACGCGGGACAGGACGTCGCCTCCGAGCTGCTCGAGGGGGCGGCGCTGGTGGACGAGGCCGCGCGCAGCGCGCGGGCCGGTGAGGCGCGCAAGACGCTTAGCGCCATCGCCGCCACGCTGCGCGACACGAGCGTGAGCGTGGCCGAGCGCGCAGAGGCCGCGATCGCGCCGCAGCTCCTGGCGCTCATGGACGCGCACCTCCCGCCGATCGACCTCACGAGCTACGAGCGCGAGCTCTCGGTGTGGGTGGATCGCGACCGCGCGCGCTTCGCCGCGTGGTACGAGATGTTCCCTCGCTCGCAGACCACGGAGCCCGGGCGGCACGGCACCTTCGCCGACGCCGAGCGCGCGCTGCCGCGCATCGCCGAGCTGGGGTTCGACGTCGTCTACCTGCCGCCCATCCATCCCGTGGGGGTCACTGAGCGCAAGGGACCGAACAACACGCTGAACGGCGGGCCCGAGGCGCCGGGGAGCCCGTGGGCCATCGGCAGCGAGTTCGGCGGGCACACTGCGGTCGATCCCCGGCTCGGGACGATCGACGACTTCGACCACTTCGTGACGGCCGCGCACGACCTCGGGATGGAGGTCGCGCTCGACTACGCGCTGCAGGTCTCGCCCGATCACCCGTGGCTCAAGGAGCATCCAGACTGGTTCTTCCTGCGCCCCGACGGCACGATCAAGTACGCGGAGAACCCGCCCAAGAAGTATCAGGACATCTATCCGCTCAACTTCTGGTGCGAGGACCGCGAGGGGCTGTGGAACGCGTGCCTGGACATCCTGCGCTTCTGGATCGACCATCGCGTCACGACGTTCCGTGTCGACAACCCGCACACGAAGCCGTTCGCGTTCTGGGAGTGGATCATCGGTGAGGTGCACCGCGACCGTCCGGACGTGATCTTCCTGGCGGAAGCGTTCACGCGTCCCAAGCGGATGAAGTATCTCGCCAAGCTCGGCTTCACGCAGTCGTACACGTACTTCACGTGGCGCAACACGGCGTGGGAGCTGCGCGAGTATCTCACGGAGCTCACGCAGGGGCCCATGCGGGAGTACTTCCGCGGCAACCTGTTCGCGAACACGCCGGACATCCTGCACGAGTATCTGCAGAAGGGTGACCGCCCGGCGTTCCGCGCTCGGCTGCTGCTCGCGGCCACGCTCTCGCCGCTCTACGGCATCTACAGCGGCTTCGAGCTGTGCGAGAATGCGCCGCTGCACGAGGGGAGCGAGGAGTACCTGCACTCCGAGAAGTACGAGATCAAGGTGCGCGACTTCGCGGCGCCGGGGAACATCAACGACGACATCGCGCTGATCAACACGATCCGCCGCGAGAGTGGCGCGCTCCAACTCTACGACAACCTCACCTTCCACCACTCGGAGAACCAGCAGGTCCTCTTCTACAAGAAGTCCGCGCCGATGGGCGTGGATGGGCTCGACGGGGTGGACCACCTGCTGATCGTCGTCAACGTCGATCCGCACCACGTGCAGGAGTCGATGGTGCACGTGCCGATCGACGTGCTCGAGCTCGGCCCCGAGGAGGCGTACGTCGTGGAGGACCTGCTCACCGGTGCGCGCTACACCTGGCGCGGCACGCGCAACTTCGTGCGGCTCGATCCGGCAGTGCAGCCGGGGCATGTGTTGAAGGTGGTAGGGCGGGCATAAGGTGCGACGAATCGTGAGTCAGTGGGTCAGTGAGTCAGTGGGTCAGGAACGGCACTCTCGACTGTCATCCCGAGCGTCGCGTCGTCATCCCGAGCGCGCCTGTCATCCCGAGCGCGCCTGTCATCCCGAGCGCCAGCGAGGGATCTCGCTGGCTGGCCGAGATCCCTCGCTGGCGCTCGGGATGACAACCTTCCGCTCGGGATGACAGTTCTGCTCTCTGCTTTCTGCTCTCGCCGTTCAGGCCTTTTCTGACTCACTGACCCGCTGACCCACTGACTCACTCCGATCAGCCATGCCGCTCGACAACGATCCCTTGTGGTTCAAGGACGCGATCATCTACGAGATTCCGATCAAGTCGTATCGCGACAGCAATCGCGATGGGTTTGGCGATTTCCCGGGGTTGATCGACAAGCTCGACTACATCCAGTGGCTGGGCGTCACCTGTCTGTGGCTCCTGCCGTTCTATCCGTCGCCGCTCCGCGATGACGGCTACGACATCTCGCTCTACGAGGGGATCAACCCCACGTACGGCACGCTCGATGACTTCAAGCGCTTCCTCGACGAAGCGCACAAGCGCGACATCCGCGTCCTCACCGAGCTCGTCATCAACCACACCTCGGACCAGCACCCGTGGTTCCAGGCCGCGCGCCACGCGCCGCCGGGCTCGCCCGAGCGCGACTTCTACGTGTGGAGCGACACGCCCGAGAGGTACAAGGACGCGCGCATCATCTTCACCGACACCGAGCGCTCGAACTGGACGTGGGATCCGGTGGCCAACGCGTACTACTGGCACCGCTTCTTCAGCCACCAGCCGGATCTCAACTTCGAGAATCCGCGCGTGCGCGAAGAGGTGATGAAGGTGATGCGCTTCTGGTTCTCGCTCGGCGTGGACGGGATGCGGCTCGACGCCGTGCCGTATCTCGTGGAGTGCGAGGGGACGAACTGCGAGAATCTGCCGGGCACGCACGAAGTCCTGAAAGAGCTGCGCGCCGCGCTCGATGCCGAGTTTCCCGGCCGCATCTTCCTGGCCGAGGCGAACCAGTGGCCCACCGATGTGCGTCCGTACTTCGGCGAGGGCGACGAATGCCACATGGCGTTCCACTTCCCGCTCATGCCGCGCATGTTCATGGCGCTCAGGCGCGAGGACCGGAGTCCCGTCGTCGACATCCTTTCGCAGACGCCCGAGATCCCCGACAACTGCCAGTGGGCGCTCTTCCTCCGGAACCACGATGAGCTCACGCTCGAGATGGTGACCGACGAGGAGCGCGACTACATGTACCAGGAGTACGCGATGGATCCCCGGATGCGGCTCAACCTCGGGATCCGCCGCCGGCTCGCGCCGCTCATGGACAACGGCCGCCGGCAGATGGAGCTCATGAACGCGCTCATCCTCTCCATGCCCGGCACGCCGATCCTCTACTACGGCGATGAGATCGGGATGGGCGACAACGTCTACCTCGGCGACCGCAACGGCGTGCGCACGCCCATGCAGTGGAACGGCTCGTGGAACGCGGGCTTCTCGGAAGCGGATGCCGCGGCGCTCTACAGTCCCATCATCGCCGATCCGGTGTACGGCTACCAGGCGGTGAACGTCGCCGCGGGCGAGCGCACGCAGACCTCGCTGCTGCGCTGGATGCGTCGCATGATCGGCGTGCGCAAGCAGCACCGCGCGTTCGGGCGCGGCTCGTTCGAGATGCTCCTCCCCGAGAACCGGAAGGTGCTCGTCTACCTGCGCCGCTACGAGGACGAGACCATCCTCTGCGTGAACAACCTCTCGCGCTTCGTGCAGCCGGTGGAGATCAACCTGCAGCGCTTCGTCGGCTCCATGCCCGTGGAGCTCATCGGCAACGTCCCGTTCCCCGCGATCACCGAGCAGCCGTATTTCCTCTCGCTGGGTCCGCACGCGTTCTACTGGTTCCGTCTCGTGCCGACTGAGGAGGCGTCGAAGACGTGAGCGACACGCCGCTTCCCACCCTCCGTGTCGCCGGCGCCGTCGATTCCGCGCTCGCACCCGACGTCCTCGACACGCTCGGCGTCGCCGATCTCGCGCGCTTTCTCGCGCATCGGCGATGGTTCGCGGGGAAGGGGCGCACGGTCACGTCCACGGCGATGCGCGACATCGTGCCGCTCGCGTGGGCGAGCTACCGCGCCGCGGCTGCTCGGCTCGAAGTGGAGACGGACGATGGCGCCGTCGCGGAGTACCAGCTCCTGCTCTCGGCGCTCCCGCCGAGCGCGCTCCCGCGGTCGTACGTCCCCATCGCGCGCATCGACTCGCAGGAAGAAGGCGACGGCTTTCTCATCGATGCCACCGAGGATCCGACCTTCCGCGCGCTCCTCGGCACCACCTTCGAGACCGGCGCGGTGTTCGTCGCCAACCACGCGCGCTGGACCGTGGAGCCGCTCGCGGGACAGGCGGCGCGCGTCGAACCGGACGGCGACACGCGCGTGATCGCGGGGGAGCAGAGCAACACATCGATCGTCTACGACGACCACGCGATCCTCAAGCTCTTCCGCCGGCTCGAACCGGGCGACCATCCGGACGTGGAGATCGGACGCTTCCTCGCCACGCGCACAGACTTCCGCGGTACACCGGCGCTCCTCGGCGTGATCACCTTCGAGTGGGAGGGCGCGCCGAGCGTGGCCGGCATGCTACAGCGCTTCGTGCCCGGCGCCGACAATGCGTGGGAGTACGCGCTCCGCTCGGCGCGCGAGTATCTGCGCGCGAAGGGTGAGCCGCCGGTGCGTGCCACGGGTGTGGCGCGGACGCGCGCGACGCGCGAGGTGCCGGCGCGCGCGACGCATGAGCCGCCAGCGAATCCCTTCGCGCGCGACGCCGAGCGGCTGGGTCGCGTGACGCGCGCGCTGCACGAGGCGCTCGCATCGGACGGCGCGAACCCGGACTTCGCGCCCGCGCGTGCGAGTGCGGAGGATCTCGACCGATGGGCCGCGGAGACGCGCGCGATGATGGCGCGCGCCCTCGAGCTGCTCGACGCGCGCGTGCAGGCCGGGGCGCTCGACGGACGCGCCACCGCGGCCGCGCGCGCGCTCCTCGGCCGCCGCGATGCACTCGACGACCGCGTGACGGAGATGGTGAGCGCCATCGGCGACGACCTCGGGATGCGCATCCGCACGCACGGCGACTACCACCTGGGGCAGGTGCTCCGCACGCCCGATGCGCACTTCCTCATCATCGACTTCGAGGGCGAGCCGGCGCGGCCGTTGGCCGAGCGTCGCGCGAAGGTGAGCCCGCTCCGCGACGTGGCCGGCATGCTCCGCTCGTTCGCGTACGCCGCGTCGATGAGCGCGCGCGAGCTCGCGGGGGAGCGCATCGACCCCACGGTGGAGATTCGTTCGGCGCACTGGGAGCGCGAGGCGCGCGCCGCGTTCCTGGAGGGCTACCTGCACGCCGACGACGCGTCGTCCGCGCTCCTCCCGCACGCGCGCGACGACACGGAGGCGCTTCTTATGCTGTTCGACACGGAGAAGGTATTCTACGAGCTGGCCTACGAGCTGAACAACCGGCCGGAGTGGGTGTGGGTGCCGCTGCGAGGGGTGGCGAAGTTGTTGTGACCGGGGCGGGAGCGTGGTCCCTCACCAGGGGCGCCAACACGCTCGAGACCGGCGGCACGCGCTTCAGCGTGTGGGCGCCGAACGCCGAGCGTGTGACGGTGCGCATTCGATCGGGATCGGCAACGGGGGATCACGTGCTCGACCGCACGGAGGGTGGCGTCTTCGAGGGTGTCGTGTCCGGCGCGCGCGCGGGCGATGACTACGCCTACGTTCTGAACGACGACGGGCGCGAGCTCCCCGATCCCGTGAGCCGCTTTCAGCCCGCGGGCGTACACGGTCCCTCGCGCATCGTCGAGCCCGCGCGCTTCGCGTGGAGCGATGGCGCGTGGACCGGGCTCGCGATGCCCGACTTCATCATCTACGAGCTCCACGTCGGCACCTTCACGTCGAGCGGCACGTTCGACGGCGTGATCCCACTGCTGCATGCGCTGCGCGACCTCGGCGTCACGGCGATCGAGCTCATGCCCGTCGCGCAGTTCCCGGGCACGCGCAACTGGGGGTACGACGGCGTGGATCTCTACGCGCCGCAGAACAGCTACGGCGGTCCCGCTGCGCTGAAGCGACTCGTCGACGCCGCGCATCACGAGGGGCTCGCCGTCGTGCTCGACGTCGTCTACAACCACCTGGGCCCCGAAGGCAACTACCTCGGCGCATTCGGTCCGTACTTCAGCGAGCGCTACCACACGCCGTGGGGCACGCCGCTCAACTTCGATGGGCCCGACAGCGACGAGGTGCGCCGCTTCTTCATCGACAACGCGCTGTACTGGATCACGGAGTATCACATCGATGCGCTGCGGCTCGACGCCGTGCACGGCATCTTCGACTTCAGCGCGATCCACATTCTGCGCGAGCTGGCCGAGCGCGTGCACGCGCAGGGCGCGCGACTGGGCCGACGGGTGCAGGTGCTCGCCGAGTGTGACCTGAACGATCCGACGCTCGTGCGCGAGCCGCCGGCCGGCGACGGGCTGGATGCGCAGTGGAGCGATGACTTCCATCATGCCGTGCACGTGGCCCTCACGGGGGAACACACGGGGTATTACATCGGGTACGACGGCGCGCGCGACATCGCGAAGGCGATGGGCGAGCGCTTCGTCTACGATGGGGTGTACTCGCGGTACCGGCGCCGCCGCCACGGCGCGCCGGCGGGCGACGTGAGCGCCGAGCACTTCGTCGTGTACGTCCAGAACCACGACCAGGTGGGGAACCACGCGGGGGGCGAGCGGCTCTCGACGCTCCTGCCGTTCGCGAAGCTCAAGCTGGCCGCGGCGCTGCTGCTGCTCTCGCCGTACGTGCCGCTGCTGTTCATGGGAGAGGAGTATGGCGAGATCAACCCGTTCGAGTATTTCGTGAGCCACACCGAGCCCGCGCTGGTGGACGCCGTGCGCACCGGGCGCCGGAAGGAGTTCGCGTCGTTCGGGTGGGCGGACCGCGTTCCCGACCCGCAGTCGGAGGAGACGTTCGCGCGCTCGCGACTCGACCGCACCGCGCTCGACGGCGACGCCTGGCACCGCGCGCTCCTCGCGATGTACCACGACCTGCTCCACCTGCGCCGCGCCCAGCCCGCGCTGCGACCGGGGAACGCGCGCGTGCAGGTGACGAGCGATGCCGAACAGCGATGGGTCATGCTCGCGCTCACGCCGCCGGACGGTCGCGCGCTCTGCGCCGTCTTCAATCTGGATGACGACGAGCACACCCTCGCGCTCCCGGCGCTGGACGCCGGCGAGCGGTGGACCCGGATCTTCGCGACGAACGCTCCAGCCTACGCCACGCCGCGCGACCGCGCGCCCGCGCCGACGACCTCGCGCGCCGACCACGCGACCGTCGCGCCGTTCAGCGCCGTTCTGTACGCGCGCCGTGCCGAGCGCAGCCGAGATTCCTCGCTCCACTCGGAATGACAACGCATCCCGCATCCCCCATCCCGCACATGCGCGTCTGGCCCGGTAACCCCTACCCCCTCGGCGCCACCTGGGATGGCGAAGGCGTGAACTTCGCCATCTTCTCCGAGGATGCCACCGGCGTCGAGCTGTGTCTGTTCGATCATCCGGACGACGCGACCGAGTCGTTCAGGGTCGCGCTGCGCGAGCGGAGCGATCAGATCTGGCACTGCTATCTCCCCGACGTGCGCCCCGGGCAGCTCTACGGCTATCGCGTGTCTGGACCGTACAAGCCGGAGGAAGGGCTGCGCTTCAACCCGAATCAGCTCCTCATCGATCCGTACGCGAAGGCGATCAGCGGCACGATCAAGTGGAGCAACGCGCTCTTCGCGTACAAGGTCGGGAGCCCGCGCGAAGATCTCGAGATGAGCACGACCAACAGCGCGGGCGGCGTCCCCAAGTGCATCGTCGTCGATGCCGCGTTCACGTGGGGCAACGATCGGCCGCCGAAGACGCCGTGGAACCGCACGGTGATCTACGAGTGCCACGTGAAGGGGATGACGATGCTCAATCCCGAGGTCCCCGACAATGTGCGCGGCACGTACCTCGGGATCGCGTCCGATCCGATCATCGAGCATCTGCACGAGCTCGGCGTCACCGCGGTCGAGTTGCTCCCGGTGCACCAGTTCGCCGTCGACCGGCACCTCGCCGAGCTCGGGCTCACCAACTACTGGGGGTACAACTCGATCGGCTTCTTCGCGCCCGACGTGCGCTACGCCACGGGGTGGGGCGGGCAGCAAGTGGACGAGTTCAAGTCGATGGTGAAGACGCTCCACTCGGCGGGGATCGAGGTGATTCTCGACGTCGTCTACAACCACACGGCGGAAGGGAACCATCTCGGCCCCACGCTCTCGCTGCGCGGCATCGACAACCGCGCGTACTACCGGCTCGATCCCAAGAATCCGCGCTTCTACATCGACTTCACGGGGACGGGGAACAGCCTCAACATGCTGCACCCGCGCACCATCCAGCTCATCATGGATTCGCTGCGCTACTGGGTGCTCGACATGCACGTCGACGGCTTCCGCTTCGACCTCGCGCCCGTGCTCGCCCGCGAGCTGTACGATGTGAACCGGCTGAGCTCGTTCTTCGACATCATCCATCAGGATCCGGTGCTCTCGCAGGTGAAGCTCATCGCTGAGCCGTGGGACGTGGGGCCGGGCGGCTATCAGGTGGGGAACTTCCCGATCGGATGGGCGGAGTGGAACGGCAAGTACCGCGACACGGTGCGCAGCTACTGGCGCGGCGATCCCGGACGCGTGGCCGAGCTCGCGTCGCGGCTCTCGGGGAGCAGCGACATCTATCAGTGGAGCGACCGCAAGCCGTACGCGAGCGTCAACTTCGTCACCGCGCACGACGGCTATACGCTGCGCGACCTCGTGAGCTACGAGCACAAGCACAACGAGGCGAACGGCGAGAACAACAAGGATGGGAACGACGACAACCTGAGTCGCAACTGGGGCGTGGAAGGGCCGACGAACGACGCACACATCCAGCAGATGCGCGACCAGACCGAGCGCAACTTCCTCGCGACGCTCGCTTTCTCGCAGGGCGTGCCCATGATCTCGCACGGCGACGAGATGGGGCGCACGCAGTGCGGCAACAACAACGCCTACACGCAGGACAACGAGACCACCTGGGTGCACTGGGATCTCACGGACCGCGAGCAGGCGCTGCTCGAGTTCACGCGCCGCATGTTCGCCCTGCGTCGCGCGAACCCCGTGCTCCGCCGGCGCAGCTTCTTCACGGGGCGGCCCGTCAGCGGGACGGGAAAGAAGGATCTCTCATGGCTGCGCCCCGACGGTCACGAGATGACGGACGCCGACTGGCACAACGCGAACAACCACGCGCTCGGCATGCTCATCCTGGGCGCGGCGTCCGACGAAACGGATGAGCACGGACGGCCGGTGATGGGCGACACCTTGCTGCTGCTGCTCAACAACGCCGAGTCCGAGCAGCCGTTCCTGCTGCCGCCCATGGAGGCTGCCGGCGTCTGGCTCGAGGTCGTGAACACGGTGACGGCGTCGGAGTTGCACGTGGTGGACGAGGGGCGCGTCACGCTGGCACCGTACTCGCTGATTCTTCTCCGGTACACGGCGAAACGCCGACAGGACCGCACAGCCAAGGAGGCGACCGGATGAATGCACGCCGCGACGACATAGGCGACGAGCGCTACGGAGGGATCATGGGCGCGGACATCGGCGCGCCGCGGGAGACGCGCGTGCTCCCGCCGCCGCCACTCGATGCGATGGAGCTCGCGCGGTTTCTCGCGGGCCAGTCCGCGCATCCGCACGACATCCTCGGCGCGCATCCGGCCGTCGTCGATGGCGTGGAGGGAGTCGTCGTGCGGACGTTCCACCCGGACGCGATCGCCGCGGCGTGTCTCCTGGAGACGGGGCGGGCCTTTCCGCTGGAGTGCGTGGAGGACGGGTTGTTCGCCGCGTTCCTGCCGGGCGTGTCGCTCCCCGTGCGCTATCGCCTGCGCTTCTACTTCGCCGACGGATCGAGCTGGGAGCGCGGCGATCCGTATCGCTTTCTCCCGACGATCGGCGACCTCGACCTGCATCTCTTCAACGAGGGGACGCACCGGCGCCTGTGGCGGATGCTCGGCGCGCACCCGAAGACCATCGACGGCGAAGAGGGGGTGGCGTTCGCGGTGTGGGCGCCGAACGCGCGGCGCGTGAGCGTGGTGGGCGACTTCTGCAACTGGGATGGACGCGTCCTCCCCATGCGCACGCTCGGCAGCTCGGGAGTCTTCGAGCTGTTCGTGCCCGGCGTCGAGGCCGGCACGCTCTACAAGTACGAGATCCTCACGCGCGAGAACCACGTGCGTCTCAAGACGGATCCCTTCGCCTTCTCGATGGAGCTGCCGCCCGGCACCGCGTCGCGCGTCGTACATCTGGATCGCTACGAGTGGCACGACCACGACTGGATGACGAGCCGCGCGCGCCGCGATCATCTGCGCGAGCCCATGGCCGTGTACGAGGCACACCTGGGCTCGTGGGCGCGCGTGCCCGAGGACGGCCGCCGTTGGCTCAGCTATCGCGAGATCGCGCCGAAGATCGCCGAGCACGCACGCGCGCTGGGCTTCACGCACATCGAGCTGCTCCCGATCATGGAGCACCCGTTCACGGGATCGTGGGGCTACCAGGTGTCGGGCTACTACGCGCCCACCGCGCGCTTCGGCACGCCCGACGACTTCCGCTTCTTCGTGGACACGTGCCACCGCGCGGGGCTCGGCGTCATCCTCGACTGGGTGCCCGCGCACTTTCCGAAGGACGACTTCGCGCTGCGCCGCTACGACGGCACCGCGCTCTACGAGCACGAGGACCCGCGCCTGGGCGAGCACCCCGACTGGGGGACGCTCATCTTCAACTACGGGCGCAACGAGGTGCGGAATTTCCTCACGGCCAACGCGCTCTACTGGATGCAGGAGTTCCACATCGACGGGCTGCGCGTCGATGCGGTGGCGTCGATGCTCTATCTGGACTACAGCCGGCGCCCCGGCGAGTGGCTGCGCAACAAGTACGGCGGACGCGAGAACCTCGAGGCGATCGAGTTCCTGCGCACCACGAACGAGCTCGTCCGCACCGAGCAGCCGGGGTGCATCACGGTGGCCGAGGAGTCCACCGCGTGGCCCGGCGTCACCAAGCCGGTGCCGGAGGGCGGACTCGGCTTCACCTTCAAGTGGAACATGGGGTGGATGCACGACACGCTGTCGTACTTCTCCCTCGATCCCGTCCACCGCTCGTTCCATCAGGACGAGATCACCTTCTCGATGATCTACGAGTACACCGAGCACTTCGTGAATCCGCTCTCGCACGACGAGGTGGTGCACGGCAAGCGCTCGCTGCTGGACAAGATGCCGGGCGACGAGTGGCAGAAATTCGCGAACCTCCGGTTGCTTCTCACCTACCAGTACACGCGCCCGGGGAAGAAGCTCTTGTTCATGGGCACGGAGCTCGCGCCGTGGCAGGAGTGGAACCACGACACGAGCCTCCCGTGGCACCTGGCGGACGAGCCGATGCGTGCCGCGTTCCGCACGTTCATGGAAGAGCTCGGCTGGTTGTATCGCGACGCGGCGCCCTTCTGGCGCCTGGACCCCGATCCCGCGGGGTTCGCGTGGATCGACGTGGCGGACCGGCAGAACTCGGTGCTCTCGTACGTGCGCCGTGACGCTGACGATCATCGTGTGGTCATCCTCAACATGACCCCCGTGCCGCGCGAGAATTATCGGATCGGCGCGCCAAGGGCGGGGACGTACGCGCGCATCTTCTCGAGCGACGATCGCCGCTACGGCGGGAGCGAGGTCGAGACACTGCCGCGCGTGTCGACGGAGCCGGTGTCGATGCACGGCTACCCGCAGTCGATGAGCCTGACGCTGCCACCGCTCGGGGCGCTGGTACTGGCGCCGGAGGGGTGAAGGCGGAGAGCAGAGAGCAGAGAGCAGAGAGCAGAAAGCAGAGAGCAGATTGTCATTCCGAGCGTCAGCGAGGAATCTCGATCCGCCACTGAGATCCCTCGCTGACGCTCGGGATGACAGTCGACTGTCATCCCGAGCGTCAGCGAGGG
>DASVCF010000008.1:0-16680 GCA_036381735.1 Gemmatimonadaceae bacterium
TGATCTTAGGCAACGGAGCGAGCGTCATGAGTGGTGGGTTCTGGGTCGTGAGTGATACCCCGCAAACTCAAAACCCACCACCCAGAACGCTCGCCGTCGGCTCCGTTCAGTGGCGAAACACCCTCCGTCCCGTCACCACCATCGCGATGTTGTGCTCGTCGGCGGCGGTGATGACTTCGTCGTCGCGCACGGAGCCGCCGGGTTGCACGATCGCGGTGATCCCCGCTTCGGCGGCCTGGTCCACACCGTCGCGGAAGGGGAAGAACGCGTCGGAGCCGAGGACCGCCCCCTCGGTCGCGTGGCCCGCCTGCCGCGCCTTGTGGACGGCCATGAAGGCCGCATCGACGCGCGACATCTGGCCGGCGCCGATGCCGATCGTCGCGCCCGAACGCGCGAGCACGATCGCGTTGGACTTCACGCTCGCCACCGCGCGCCACGCGAAGCGGAGATCGGTGAGCTCCTCCGGCGTGGGGGCGCGGCGGGTGACGACGCGCCACCCCTCATCTACGGCGTCGATGGTCAGCCGCTGCTGCACCAGGATGCCGCCGCGCACGCGCTTGAAGTCGAAGGCGCCGGGCGCCCACGCGGCGCGCCCCTCGAGGATGCGGAGGTTCTTCTTGCGTCCCAGTATCTCCAGCGCTTCCTCCGAAAAGTGCGGCGCCGTCAGACACTCGACGAACAGACTCGAGATCGCTTCGGCCGCGTCGCGCTCGACGGGAACGTTGATCGAGATGACCGAGCCGTACGCCGACACCGGATCGCAGACGAGTGCCTTCTGGTACGCTTCCAGCGCGTTCGCGCCGGTGGCCAGCCCGCACGGCGTCGTGTGCTTGATGATCGCGCAGCACGGCTCGTCGCCGAAGAGATCGGTGGAGGTGAGGGCGCCCTCGAGGTCGATCAGGTTGTTGAAGGAGAGCTCCTTCCCGCCGCGTTGGACGAGACCCGCGAGCCCGGCGCCGCGGTGCTCCACGTAGAACGCCGCCTTCTGATCCGGATTCTCTCCGTACCGGAGGAGCTGCTTGCGCTCGTAGGTGAGCGCGACGTGCTCCGGGAACATCTCGCCGCGTCGCGATGCGAACCAGGTGGAGATCGCCGCATCGTACGCCGCGGTGGTGGCGAACGCCTTCTCGGCGAGGAGCTGGCGCAGGTCGAGGTCGTCGTCGCCCGCGGAGATCGCGGCGAGCACGCGCTCATAGTCCGACGGATCGACGACGACGGTGACCGAGGCGAAGTTCTTCGCCGCGGAGCGGAGCATCGAGGGACCGCCGATGTCGATGTTCTCGATGATCTCCTCGGCCGTGGCGTTCGCGCGTGCGACGGTTTCGCGGAACGGGTAGAGGTTTACACACACGAGATCGATCGGCGTGATGCCGTGCTCCATGAGCGCGGTCATGTGCCCGGCGACGTCGCGGCGCGCGAGCAGGCCGCCGTGCACGGCGGGGTGGAGGGTCTTCACCCGTCCGTCGAGCATCTCGGGGAAGCCGGTGACCTGGCTGACTTCCACGGGCGAGAGTCCCGCCTCGCGCAGCGCGCGAGCGGTGCCGCCGGTGGAGATGAGCTCCCAGCCGAGGGCGGCGAGCCCCTTGGCGAAATCGACGAGGCCCGTCTTATCGGAAACGGAGAGAAGTGCGCGTGGCATGTCGTTCGGGTTGTCAGTGCATGGCGAGGGCCGCGACGACGCGCGCGAGCGATGTCACATCGCGCAGGTCGGCGACCTCGGCGGGCGAATGGCTGTAGCGAAGCGGCCAGCCGATCGGGACATCGATGGTGCCGTAGCGCACGAAGGCGCTGCCATCGTTGCCGCCGTTGGTGGTGCCGAGCTGCATCGGGATGCGCGCCGTCCTGGCGACCGACATCACGTGGTCGACGTCGGCCGGCGGTGTGGCGCTCGAGTTGTCGAGCGCGCGGACGACGGGGCCGAGCCCCAGCGGCGTGTCGGCGAAGCGATGGCTCTCGAGCGGCGAGTCGGACGACACGAACGTGTCGATCGCATGTACGCGATCGACGGCGAGGCCGTGCTCGTTCGCGAACGCGGTGGCGCCATCGAGCCCGGTCTCCTCGCGTACGGACCAGAGGAAGATCACCTTGTGCGTGAGCTTCGCCGGGTCGATGGCGCGGAGCGCGAGGAGGAGCGCCGTGCAGCCGGCACGATCGTCGATCGCGCGGTTGGTGAAGCGGACGGCACCGAGCCGAGCGGCCGCCTTGTAGCTCGTGACCGACTGCCCCACGTGCGCGCCTCGCGCGACGAGTGCGGCGGAGTCCATGCCGAACCAGGCGGTGAGCTCACGCGGTTGCCTCGTGGTCGGGCGCTCGCGCGGAACGAAGATACCGCGCAGCCCGCCCGTGCGGGACTCGAGCGAGTCGCCGTCGAAGTGCACGATGGCGGTCTGCCCCTCCCAGAGCGACGGAAAGAAGCCGCCGCGCGTGCGCAGGTGAACGGTGCCATCGCGATCGATGCCCGCGATCTCGAAACCCACTTCATCCAGGTGCGCGACGAAGACGGCCGTATCGCGATCGGGGCCCATCGCGAGCACGATGCTCCCCGCGGTGTCGACGCGTGCGCGCGCTCGTGCCCACGCGGGCATGGCCTGGCGAACCTCGACGCGCATCGCGGCTTCGTGTCCGGATACCGCGTAGGTGTTCGTGAGCGTGGAGAGAAGCGTGGCGGCGCGGTCGAGTGAATCCGCGGAGGAAGTCGAAGTCGCTGCAGAGCGCGCGCGATCGTTGGCGGCGTATGCGGTCGTGCCGCTCGCCCACTTCATACCGGACGCGATCGCGACCGGCGCTCTCTCGCTCGCTTGCGCCGTGACGCCGGCCGCGGCGGCCACGTCGCGGAAGTAGCGCGCGGCGTCGCTGTCGTGTGCGCTCTCGACGAGCGTTCCGGCGAAGGACACGTCGAGCGCGAGCGGAACGGTGGCGCCGATGCGCAGCGAGGGGATCGGCGCGAAGGGCGGGCGCGCGGCCGTCTGCCGGCTCGGTGCGGCGGCTTGCCGTCGCGGCGGCGCGGCGATGGGCGCGGCCACGACGAGCGTGTCGATCTCGCCGAGCGGAGCGACGACGGCAGCGAGCCCGGCCCAGCCGAAGCTGCTCTGCGCGGAGATGACGAAGATCGTCTCACCGTGCGCTGGTGTGGAGCGCGCGGCCGCTGCGACGGCGGCACATCCGGCACGGGACGCCGCAGCCGGCCCGGCGACGAGATCCGCATACTCCCACGACGGCCAGTCGCGCGAGACCTGATCGAGCAGTCGAATCCCGAGCGCCGCAACCTCGGCGCGCGTGCGGGCGCCGACGTCCACCCAGAAGTCCTCGATGGATGCGAGCGTGCTGTCCGCGCTGCGGCCACGCCAGAGGTGCACGCTGCGCACACCGACCACGCCGGGCACTTCGCCTCGTGCGGTAAGGATGCGAATGCGCTGCCCTTCATGGAACTGATCCCAGAGCGGACTGCGCCGCGCGCGCTCCGCGTTGTGCAGGCGCAGGTAGCCATCGTCCGTGATGGCGCTGACGACGTAACCGGGCTGGTCGAGCCCACAGGCGACGACGCGCCGCGGCCGCCCGGACCCGCGGCGGATCACGAGGTTGCCGAGCGCATCGCGGTGCCAGCCGGGCATCGCCGCCATGATGGCGTCGGTGGCCTGGCGCTCGTAGCCTGGTGCCGCGTCGAGCGCGATCCACGAGGCGACTGCGTGCGCGTACTCGGCTGACGCGCCATCGTGCGCGGCCTGTGCGCGACCGAGCGCCGGCGAGAGGGCGAGCCCCGCCGCGAGCGCGAAGCCGCTGATGGCGAGTGGGCGGAGCGTGATGCTAGCGAGCCAGCGCCGTGGTGATGTCGTGCCCAAGAATCGCTTCCTCCGGTTCGAGCAGCAGCGCGAACGCTGCATCAGGATAATCGACATCCAGAATACCACGCACGCGACCGTCGGGATCGAGCCGCACGCGTCCGGCGGCGAGCGCATCCACGGTGCGCGGCAGGAGCAGATGCTCGACACGGAGCACGCGCGCGGCGAGTGTATCCGGCGTATCCTCGCCGAACACGGGGACCGGCCACTGCGCGATGATCGGCCCTCGATCGTACACGTCATCCACGAAGTGCACGGTGGCGCCGCTCACGCGCGCCCCCGAGGCGATCACCGCGCGGTGCACGTTCGCGCCGTACATCCCCTTGCCGCCGAATGCGGGGAGCAGCGCGGGGTGCACGTTGAGGATGCGCCCGTGATATTCGCGCACCACGTCGGCCGGGATGAGGCGCAGATAGCCGGCGAGCACGATGAGCTCGATGCCGTGCTCGCGCAGTACCACCGAGAGCGCCGCGCCCTGCGCGTCCGGCGCGGCGGGGAGCGGTTCGGCGTGGATGCCGGATACGCGCGCGAGTTTCAGCGCGCCGGCGTCAGGCCGATCGGAGACGACGAGCTCCACGCGGCCGCTCCGTGGCGCATCCGGCGTATCGAGGTAATCGATCAGCGCTTCGAGGTTCGAGCCTCGTCCGGATGCCAGCACGGCGATGCGCGTTGCCATGGGGCGGGATGTTAGCGAATGGACGGGGAAGGTGGTAGGGTGTGAGTTGTGGGTTGTGGGTTCTGAGTTGTGAGTGGGGTTGTGAGCCACGAGCTCCCTGGAGGTTCGTGCTCACAACCCCACTCACAACCCACGACTCACCACCCAGAACTCACGACCGCCTCCACCGCTTCCTCCAACGTCCCCACCACTTCGAACCGCTCGCGCGCGCGGGCCAGCTCGTCGGGCGGCGTGCGCGGGCTGGGGACGAGGATGCCGCGTCCGCCGAGGGTTTCGGCGGGAGCAATGTCGCGCCAGCGGTCGCCGATGTACCACGAGCGCGCGAGGTCGAGCGCAAGGTCCTCCGCGGCGCGCCGGTAGAGCAGCGTGCCAGGCTTGCGGCACTCGCACGGCGGAGTGCGGTCCGGCGCGTGCGGGCAGATGTACGTCGCATCGATGCGCGCGCTCTGCGACAGCAGCGCTTCTTCCATGCGCTCGCGCACCCGGTCGTAGTCCTCTTCCGTGTAATAGCCGCGTCCGATCCCCGATTGATTCGAGATGACGACCACGGGGATCCCTGCCGTGTTGAGCCGCGCGATGGCGTCCGCAGCACCGGGGCGGAGCGACACTTCGTCGGGGCTCGAGAGGTAGCCCGTGTCATCGATGATCGTGCCGTCGCGATCGAGGAAGACGGCGGGACGATGCGTGCGGGATGGGACGCTCGCGTGCGCGTCAGGCTCGGTCATCGATCGGCGCTCGGCGCGTGCGATGCGCTGGCTGCATGCACTGGTTCTGACGTCTCGCCGTGCAGCGCGGCGATCACCGCATTCGCAAGGCGCTCATCATCCTGCGGCGGGACAGCGCGCAGATCGAGCAGCAGCTCGTCGTCCGCAATCCGACCGACGACCGGCAGCGGCGCCGCACGCAGACGCGCATCGAGCGCGGGCGCATTGCCGGCGAGCGCGACAGCAGCGGACGCGAGATGCGCGGTGGGGAAGGCGCCGCCGCCCACGCTCCCTTCGCTCGGCACCACGCGACTCGCCACGCCCGCGGCGGCGAGCCGGCCCTGCAGCGCGGCGGCGCGCGCCTGCAGCGACTCCACGGATGCAGCGAGCATCGCGAGCGCGGGGATCTCGCGCATCGCGGTGTGGGGATCGCGGTAGAGCGCGAGCGTCGCTTCCAGCGTCGCGAGCGTGAGCTTGTCCACGCGAAACGCGCGCGTGAGCGGGTTCCGGCGCATGCGCGCGATGGCATCCGCCGTGCCGAGCACGATTCCGGCCTGCGGGCCGCCGAGGAGCTTGTCCCCGCTCATCGTCACCACGGTCGCGCCGGCGCGCACCGCGTCCGCCGCCACCGGCTCGCCGTGCAAGCCGAGCGATTCGAGCGAGATGAACAGTCCGCTTCCGAGGTCGTGCAGTACCGGCACACCGTGCTCGGCACCGAGTGTCGCGAGCTCGGCGATGGAGACTTCGGCGACGAACCCCTCCATGGCGAAGTTGCTCCGGTGCACCTTGACGATGGCGCCGGTATCGGCCGAGAGGGCGCGGCGGTAATCATCGAGGTGCGTGCGGTTCGTGGCGCCGACCTCGAGGAGCCGCGCTCCGCTCTTCGCCATGATGTCGGGGACGCGGAAGCTCCCGCCGATCTCCACCAGCTCGCCGCGCGAGACGATGCCCACGCGTCCCTCGGCGAACGTGTTGAGCGCGAGGACGAGCGCCGCGGCGCCGTTGTTGACGACGAGCGCATCATCGGCGCCCGTGAGCTCGCGCAGGAGCGCGACGCAGTGCGTGTAGCGGCTGCCGCGCCGGCCATCCTCGAGATCGTACTCGAGATTCGAGTAGCCCTGCGCGACGGCGCGCATCGCGTCGATGGCGATGCGGGGGAGAGGCGCGCGGCCGAGATTCGTGTGGAGCACCACCCCGGTCGCGTTGAGCACGGGGCGGAGCGAGCGCTGCTCGCGCGCGGCGAGCGCGTCGCGAATCGCGAGCGCCCACTCGCGCTCATCGTGCGGCGCGGCGTGCAGGTCGCTCCGCGCGTGCTCGACGGCGTCGCGCACTGCCTGGGTGACGAGCGATCGCGGCACGCGCTCCAGCAACTCGCGCGTCGCTTCGCTCGCGAGGAGGGCGCTCACGCTCGGCAGCGCGCGGCGCGGATCGGTCATGGGGAGCCGCGGCGGGAGGTATCGGCCGGCGGGCGCGCGGGTGGCGCCGGCGCGACAGGCTTCGTGCCGGGCTTCTTCGGTTGCGCGCCGTGCGTCGTGTCAGATTTCGCCGGCGGCGCGCCGGCCTTGCTGGAGTCCCGCGTCGTCGCGGTCGGCGGCGGCGCCTTGGGGACGTCGAGCACGCGCGTGCTGGTGTGTGTCGCGCCGGTGAGGCCGCGTGCACCAACGACGGAGAGGCGGTAGCTCTTCCCGGGCTGCAGCGGCTGTCCGAGCTCGAGTACGACGGATGTGATGGGGCTCGGGCGGCTCGGCTTGGGAAGTGGCGCGGACTGCGTCGTGTCACGCTTGGTCGGCTGCAACCCGGCTCGGGCCGCCTTCAAGGAATCCGCGCGCGCCGCGGAGTCCGCCTGCGCAATGGAATCGGCCCGCGCCTGCGCGGCGTGCATCTGCTCCCACTCGGGCGCGGGCAGCGCACGGCTGATGGGCACGGCGGACGAATCGGCGGCCTGCAATCGGAAGAGGCTCGCATCGATGGTCTGCGCGGGATCGATGCCCTGATTGAACGTCAGCTGGAGGGTGACTGAATCGCGCGGCGCGAGCGACGAGATCGTGGGGCCGATCGTATCGTGCACGAAGGCGAGGATCTCGACGTGCGATGTGTCACGCAACGTCACCCGGACCGTGTCCCACGCGTCGCGTGGGTCGAGCGTGTGATCGTGATTCTGGTCCGCGAACCCGCGCACGAGATAAGTGCCGGGTGTGAGGTGCGCGAGCGTGAAGCGCCCGAGCGAATCCGACTGCGCCACGTACACCAGCTGCGTGTCCGGCTCGGCCAGCGCGCGCACGTCGGCGTCGATCAACGGCTTCCCGGCCACCCAGTCGAAGATGGTGCCCGTGATCCGCGTGGTGGGAATGGTCGCGCCGGTGGAGAACACGATGCTCGCGCCGTCCTTGCGCGAGTTCCCGCGCAGGTCGGCGATGCCGGGGAGCATCGTCACCGTGTACGCGGTGTTCGGCTGGAAGCCGTGGTCGGGGTGGACGTCGAGCGTGGAGCGGTGCCAGCCAACCTTCACATCGCCGTTCATCGGCGAGATGAGGAAGTAGCTGGCGAGTCCGCCCGTGCCGCTGACCTGTTCGCTGATCACGTCGTCGAAGTGAAACGTGATGTTCTTCGGGTGCACGTTCACCGCGCCGCTCTCCGGTTGGATCGAGAGCAGTTGCGGTGGCACCTTGTCCTCCGGTCCGCCCGGCGGCGGCGCGATGGACGCACAGCCGAGCACCGCGCTCACCCCGAGCGCGACGACGATCAGGCGCCGCACAGCGCGGTCACTTTGTTCCTGAGCTGCTCGCGCCGTGCGGACCATTCGCGGAGCTTGTGGCGCTCACCCTCCACGACTTCGGGCTTCGCGCGCGTGACGAAGTTCGGATTGTTCAGCCGCTGCTCGAGCCCCGCGAGCTGCTTCTCGAGCTGCGCGAGCTCGCCCGACAGGCGGCCGCATTCCTTCTCGATGTCGATGGCGCCGGCGAGCGGTACGATGAGCTGCACGCCGTTCGCGAGCAGCGCGTGCGCCGCGGCGCCGGCCGGCGGCTCGGCGGCCACCGTCACGCTCGCGCGGGCGAGGAAGCCGATCAGCGGCGCTTCCTCTGTTGCAACAGCACGCGCCGAGGAGGTCGCCGCCACGAGGACGGCGGGCACCGACTTGCCGATCGGAATGTTGTACTCCGCCTTGATCTGCCGGAGCGCGCTCACCGCGTCGCGCACGAGCTCGAACTCGTGCGCCCGCTCGCTGCGCGCGCCGTGCACCTCGGGCCAGCACGCGGTCGCCAGAAAGCCGCCTTCCGTGCGCTCCGGAAGCTGCTGCCAGAGCTCCTCGGTGATGAACGGCACCACGGGGTGGAGCAGCCGCAGCGCCATGTCGAAGACGTGCACGAGTACGGCGCGCGCGACGTCGCGGTCGTCCGCGTTCGGTGCGTCGGCGGCGAGCCGCGGCTTGGTGCTCTCGAGGTACCACGCGGCCAGCTCGTCCCAGACGAAGCGGCGCACGGCCTCCGTGTACTCCATGAGTCGCAGCCCCGTGTGCCGCTCCCACTCGGCCCACGTGGTGTCGTCGGGGCGCGCGGGTCCGAGCGCCGCGTTGCACTCCTGAATCGCGAGGTCGAGCCGCTCGAGAACCCACTCGTCGGCGCGTGTGAAGCGTGACCGGTCAATGGCGCTCAGCGGGAGCACCGTCGCCTCGCCCACGTTGCCGAGGAGGAAGCGTCCTATGTTCCAGAGCTTCGTCGTGAAGTTGCGCCCCGGCGCGAACGACTGCTCGAGGTTGTTCGGATCGAGCATGACATCGGTGCCGAGTCCGAGTCCCGAGATCATTGTGTAGCGGAGCGCATCGGCGCCGAAGAGCTGCACGACGTCGAGCGGATCGATGCCGTTGCCGAGCGACTTGGACATCTTGCGATGCTGCATGTCGCGCACGACGCCCGTGAGGTACACCGTGTGGAACGGTGCTTTCCCCACGAAGAAGTAGCCGGCCATGATCATCCGCGCGACCCAGAAGAAGAGGATCTCGGGGGCGGTGACGAGCACGTCCGTCGGGTAGAACGCTTCGAGATCGGGTGCGCAGTCGTTCGGCCAGCCGAGCGTGGAGATCGGCCAGAGCCACGACGAGAACCAGGTGTCGAGCACGTCCTCGTCCTGACGCACTGGACCGCCGCACGTCGGACAGCCGGCGAGATCGTCGCGGCTCACGATCGGCTCGCCGCCGCACGCCTCGCAGTACCACACCGGGATGCGGTGTCCCCACCACAGCTGTCGCGAGATGTTCCAGTCGCGGATGTTCTCGAGCCAGTTGGTGTACACCGCTTCCCACCGCTCGGGCATGATGCGGATCGTGCCGTCGCGCACGGCGTCGAGCGCGGGCTTGGCGAGTGGAGCCATCTTCACGAACCACTGATCCGAGAGCCGCGGCTCGACCACGGTGCCGCACCGGTAGCAGTGTCGCACCGCGTGCTGGTGCTGCTCCACCTTGGCGAGGACGCCGGCATCCTTCAGCATCTCGACGATCTGCTCGCGCGCCTCGAAGCGGTCCGCGCCGCGCAGCACGGGCGGGACGCGCCCCGCCGCGTCGGTCACCTCCGCCATCCGCCCCTCGGCGTCGATGACGACGGGCATCGGCAGGTGATGACGCACCCCGACCTCGAAGTCGTTGGGGTCGTGCGCGGGGGTGATCTTCACCACGCCGGTGCCGAACGACGGATCGGTGTACTCGTCGGCAATGATCGGGATCTCGATGTCGGCGATGGGGAGTCGCACGCGACGCCCGATGAGCGCCTTGTATCGCTCGTCCTCCGGATTCACCGCCACGGCGACGTCGCCGAGCATCGTCTCGGGGCGCGTGGTGGCGACGGTGATCGAGCCCGGCGCGCCATCCCCCACGAGCGGATAGTTGATGTAGTAGAGCGCGCCCGTCGTGTCCTCGTGCTCGGCCTCTTCATCGCTGAGCGATGTGAGGCAGCGCGGGCACCAGTGGATGACGCGATGTCCCTTGTAGATGAGCCCTGCTTCGTAGAGCCGCACGAACGCTTCGCGCACGGCGCGCGAGAGCTCGGGCGAGAGCGTGTAGGCCGTGCGCGTCCAGTCGCACGACGCCCCGATGGCGCGCAGCTGCTGGAGGATGACGCCGCCCGTCTCCTCGACGAAGCGCGCCGTGCGCTCGACGAACGCCTCGCGTCCGAGATCGAAGCGCGTCGTGCCTTCCTTCGCGAGCTGCCGCTCCACGATGTTCTGCGTCGCGATGCCGGCATGATCGGTGCCCGGCACCCAGAGCGCCTCGTCGCCCGCCATGCGCCGCCACCGGATGATCACGTCCTGGACCGTGTTGTTGAGTCCGTGCCCCATGTGCAGCACGGCGGTGACGTTCGGTGGCGGAATCACGATGGTGAACGGCGGCCGGTCACCGCCCGCGCGCAGCGAGCGGGCGTCGTGCGCCGTGAACACGCCGGCGTCCACCCAGCGCGCATAGATCGCGCGCTCGACGGTGGCCGGATCGTACTGTGGGGAAAGCTCGCGAGTCATAAGAGTGAAAAGTTACACGGCGGTGAAGGGAGGTGTGAGGGGCGGTGGCGGCCGCGAGCGGCTTCCGGGATTCGACGGCGGACGGTATTAACAGTGAGTCAGTGGGTCAGTGGGCCAGTGAGTCAGAACCACAGGGAGGAGGGAGGAGGACGCGGTGTCATGCCGAGCGAACGCGAGGAATCTCGGGCGCTTGTCATCCCGAGCGCAGCGAGGGATCTCGCATCGTTGTCATCCCGAGCGCAGCGAGGGATCTCGTTCTGCCACCGGGATCCCTCGCTGCGCTCGGGATGACACCCCTGCGCTCGGAATGACATCGTGCACGTGAACCACACGCATGCTCGGCTGGCATAGCGCGGTACACCTGGGGATCGCGTTCGGCGTCGCGATCGTGGCCGGGGCGATGAACGCGATCGCGGGCGGGGGGACCAACATCTCGTTCCCCACGCTGGTGTGGCTCGGCCTCTCACCCGTATACGCCAATGCGACGAGCGCCGTGGCGTTGTGGCCCGGCAGCCTCGGCGGCGCGTGGGGATTCCGGCGCGAGATCCAGCGGAGCGACAGACGGTGGCTCTGGTACGCGGTGCCATCGCTCGCGGGCGGTGCGATCGGCGCATACCTCTTGGTGCATACGCCATCGACCTTCTTCCGCTCCATGGCGCCGTATCTCGTGATCGGCTCCAGCGCGCTCATCGCGCTCGAGCCCGTGATCTCGCGGCATCTGGGGAACGACGCGCATCGGCGATCGATCGGACGGATCGTGCTGGACGGCGCGATCGTCCTCGTCATCGCCGTATACGGCGGCTACTTCGGCGCGGGGGTGGGGATTCTTCTGCTCACGGCGCTCGGGCTCCTCGGCCTCGACGACATCCATCAGGCGAACGGTCTCAAGAACATCTACTCCCTCGCCCTCAAGGGTGTCGCGATCATCTACTTCATTGTCGAGGGGATCGTCGTGTGGTACGCCGCACTGACCATGGCGGTGGGGGCGATCATCGGCGGCTACATCGCGGCTGCCTTGGGGCGGCGAGTCTCACCGACGACGATGCGGTGGATCGTCGTCGTCATCGGCGTCGGAATGGGGATCGCGATGATCGTGCGGATCAGCTGACAGCTGGAGCGGCGGCCGTGCGGACCGCTATCAGGCCGCGCGGAGCCCTGTCAGGCCGAGCGAGAGCGAGGGATCTCGCAGGTTGACCGAGATCCCTCGCTCGCGCTCGGGATGACACGCCGAACTCGCCGGCGATCACTCTTCCGGCGGCTCCTTGGGCTGCGCGACGTGGTCCGCCTTCGGCACACCGGTCGGCGTGGAGCGGCCGCCGCTCCGGCGCCCGCTGCGCGGGGGATTCTCGGCGCGCTCTCGCCGTTCTGACGGCAGGTCCTCCGTCACGCCTTCCACGATCCCCGCGTCATCGTCCGCCGCTTCGCGCATCGCGTGGCGCTTGTCGAGCCAGTGCTCCTCGAGCTCCGGCTTGGGATCGGCGTGCCGGTCGCTCTCGGCGGATGTGCCCTGGCGGCGCCGACCCGTTCCGACGCGCTGGCCCTCCCAGCGCGCTTCGGTGAGCGAATCGTCGCCGTCCTCGAACCGGCGAGCCGCGGCGTTCCGCGTGCGCTCGCGGTCCCCGATCTCGAGCCGGTTGACGACGGTCTGAACGCCCGGTGTGTTACGCGCCACCTCGGCGGCGCGCTCGGACTCCGCTTCCGTGTTCACCCAGCCGGAGAGCTCGATCGTCGCCTCGCTGATCGCGCCGATGTCGACTGCTCGCTCGCTCAGCACTGGATCGCGACGGAACGCGTCGAGCACGCGTTCCTCGAGCGCGTCGTCAGCCGAGCTGAACTCCTCCACGAGCTCGTCCTCGTCGTACTCGTCCGCCATCTCTTCCCCCTCGAGCGCAAATTCGTCGCCGAGATCGCGGACACGGGTGCGGATGCGCGCCGCGAGCCCGGAGATACCTCCCATTTTCTGCGCGAGGATCACGCCAAGGGCCACTCCGGCGAGCGCGCCGATCACAGCGCCGCCAATGACCTGACCGAGATTGGATTCTTCATCGCGATAGCGAAATGCCGGCATTGCAAACCTGTGGCGTAGGTGATGATGGAAGGATAACTTACGCGGTTGGAACCCGCGAGTAGACGTGCAAGAGAGAGGCCGGAGCTCAGGGTTCGGGAACGGCCGGTCATTCCGAGCGCAGCGAGGAATCTCTCCAGCGGCCCGAGATCCCTCGCTCTGCTCGGGATGACCGTGAACCCCGAACCCCGAGCTCGAGCCCCCAGTCCAGAGTCCCGACGCAGATGATCGATAGACCGCACCACGAAGAGCTCACACTAACGCTCCCCGACGGCTCGCAGCGCCGCGTGCCGTGGGGCACACTTCCCAGGGACGTCGTCGCCGGCATCGGCGCCGGGCTCCTGCGCGCGGCCATCGCCGTCGAGGTGAACGGCCACGTGCAGGATCTGGTCACGCCGCTCCGCGAGAGTGGCACCTTCCGCGTCCTCACGGCGCGAGAGCCGCGCGACGCGAACGCCATCGACGAACAGCGCGCGTGGCGCGAGGCGCACGCCGTGCTGCGCCACTCGGCCGCGCACATTCTGGCGACCGCGGTGCGGCGGCTGCGTCCGGAGGCGAAGATCGGCTTCGGTCCCGCGATCGAGGAGGGGTTCTACTACGACTTCGAGGTCGACGAGCCCTTCACGCCCGAGGACCTCGCGGCATTCGAGGCGGAGATGAAGAAGGTCGTCGCCGAGAAGTACCCGTTCGTGCGCGAGGAAGTGAATCGCGCGGAGGCGGAGAAGCGCTTCGTCGATGATCCGCTCAAGCTCGAGCGGCTCTCGGAGCTCGGTGACGACGAGGTCATCTCGGTGTACACGGACGGCCCCTTCGTCGACCTGTGCCGCGGACCGCACGTGCCGGACACTGGACACCTCAAGTACTTCAAGCTGATGAGTACGGCGCCCGCGTACTGGCGCGGCGACGAGCGGCGCCAGCAGCTACAGCGCATCTACGGGACGGCGTGGCTCAAGCAGGAAGATCTCGACGCGTATCTGCACCGCATCGAGGAGGCGAAGCGTCGCGATCACCGCACGCTCGGGGCGGCGCTCGATCTGTATTCGGTGGATCAGCGCGTTGGGCCGGGGCTCATCCTCTGGCATCCGCGCGGCGCGATCGTGCGCAACGAGATCGAGAGCTTCGAGCGCGATCTCATCCAGCGGCACGGGTACGACATGGTCTACACGCCGCACGTGGTGAGCGAGAAGCTGTTCGAGATCTCCGGCCACCTGGCGACGTTCGGCGAGAACATGTTCGGGCCCATCGAGGTCGAGGGATCGTTCTATCGTCCCAAGCCGATGAATTGCCCGGGGCATATCTGCATCTACCAGGCGCACACGCGCTCGTACCGCGACCTCCCGCTCCGCTACGCGGAGTTCGGCACGGTGTACCGCTACGAGCGGAGTGGCGTACTGCACGGGATGCTACGCGTGCGCGGCTTCACGCAGGACGACGCGCACATCTTCTGTACCCCCGAGCAGGTGCCCGAGGAGATCGAGCGGCTGCTCGATCTCGTGGACGAGATGCTGACGACGTTCGGCTATCCGTACACGGTCGAGCTGTCGACGCGTCCGGAGAATGCGCTGGGGAGCGTCGAGCTGTGGGATCATGCCGAGCGGATGCTGGCCGACGTGCTCCAGCGTCGCGGACAGCCGTTCGAGATCGATGAAGGGGGCGGCGCGTTCTACGGTCCGAAGCTCGACTTCAAGCTCATCGACGCGATCGGCCGGAAGTGGCAGGGGCCGACGGTGCAGCTCGACTACAACCTCCCCGAGCGGTTCGGGCTCGAGTACATCGGGGCCGACAACACGCCGCATCGTCCCGTCATGCTACACCGCGTGCTCGTGGGATCGATGGAGCGGTTCGTCGGCGGGTTGATCGAGCACTACGCGGGCGCGTTCCCGCTCTGGCTCGCGCCGGAGCAGCTGCGCGTCATCCCGATCACGGACGACGTGCGCGATGCGGCGGCCGCCGTCGCGGAGCGCGCGAAGCGGGCGGGCATTCGCGTCATGCTCGATGATCGGTCGGAGACGCTCAACTATCGCATTCGTGACGCCGAGATGCTGAAGACGCCGTACATGGCGATCGTGGGGAAGCGCGAGGCGGAGTCGGGCGCGGTCGCGCTGCGCATGCGCGGGGCGGGGAAGAAGCAGGAGGTCATCCCGGTCGACGAGTTGGTGAACCGGCTCGTGCGCGAGATCGAGACGCGGGCGCTGGCGCCGCAGGCGATGAGCGTGGAGCAGAGCGCGGCGGACTAGCCTACGGGCTCAAAGCCTGCGAAGGGGGCGGGACCGCGTGGTCTCGTCCCCTTTTCTCATCCTTCAACCGTATCGGTTCGCGTTGTCCACCCCGCTCCCCTCCACCTGGCAGAGCATCCGTGCCCTCCCGCGCCCCGCGTGGGCGCTGTTCGCGGGCACGTTCATCAACCGCTTCGGCGGGTTCGTGCTCGTCTTCCTCGCGCTCTATCTGACCAGGCTCGGATACTCGGTCACGCAGGTCGGCGCGGTGCTCGGCGTCTACGGTCTGGGCAGCACGGCCGCCGTGCTCGTGGGAGGTCAGCTCGCCGACCGGATCGGCCGGCGGGCGACGATCGCGCTCTCGATGTTCGCGTCGGCAACGATGATGCTCGCGCTGTCGCGAGCCGCGTGGCTCCCGGTCATCACCATCGTCGCGGGATGCGCGGGCTTCGCGGCGGATCTGTACAAGCCGGCGTCGGCGGCACTGGTGGCGGACCTCACGCCGGCCGGAGATCGCGTGACGGCGTTCGCGGTGTATCGCCTCGCCATCAACGCGGGCTTCGCCATCGGTCCGGCGGCCGCGGGACTGCTGGCGCACCGCTCCTTCGAGCTGCTCTTCGTGGGCGACGCGCTCACGTCGATCGTCTTCGGTTGCGTCGCGCTGGTCACGCTTCCGCGTGGGCGCGGCGCGACTGAGCAGCGCGTGGACGGTGCCGGCTTTCTTCGCACGATGTTCGCCGACCGCACGATGATGCACCTCGTGATCGCCGCGCTGATCATCGCGTTCGTCTCCGAGCAGTCCGTATCGACGTTCGCGCTGCACGTGCGGGCGACCGGGCTGTCGGACGAGGTCTACGGCGCGCTGCTGTCGCTGAATGGACTCCTGATCATCGCGCTGGAGCTGTCCATCGTGTCGATCACGCGCCGCTTGCCGGCGCGCTACGTGCTCACGGCCGGACTGCTGTGCACGGGCGTGGGGTTCGGCTTCACCGGGCTCGCTCGCTCGATCCCCGCGCTCGCCATCACGGTCGTGATCTGGACGATGGGGGAGATGCTGTTCTCTCCCGTGGCGATCGCGCGCGTGGCCGACCTCGCGCCGGCGCACATGCGCGGGCGCTACCAGTCGGCGTTCAGCTTCACGTTCAGTCTGGGCCTCGTGCTCGCGCCGGTGGGCGGCACCGCGCTGCTCGCCATGGGCTCCCAGCTGCTTTGGGTGGTGTGCTTCCTGCTCGCGCTCGTGGCCACGGTGTTCGTGCTCACCGCGCCGGAGCGAGCGGTGATCCCTGTGGCGGAGGCCGCCGAGCGCGATGCGTCATAGCGTGACTACAGCCATATCCGGCACAACACAGGCATCACCGCAGCCTCGCGAGCATGATCGCCGTCGCGCGGCGCGCGTCCTCGTGCGCATCGCTGCCGATCGCGACGGATGTGCGTCGCGAAGCACGACGGCGGACTGGAATTACTCCAGCCCGCCGTCGTCGTTGGCATGCGTCCAGCGAACGGCCTGCCTACCGCCTCACTGGTCCCACCACAGCGGATCGTTCAGGCTCGCACCGCCCTGACGCGAAATCGCTGCGTCGAGATTCGCGCTGTTCAACTGCTGCTCGATGCTCGGATACGGCAGACGGACCGGAATGAGTCCGTCGTTCAACGCATCCGGGCCGGGGGTCAGGTT
>DASVCF010000009.1:0-9568 GCA_036381735.1 Gemmatimonadaceae bacterium
GGCCTCGGGGCGAGTACTCGCCCCGAGGCCGTTTCCGTTTTCTGCTCTCTGCTTTCTGCTCTCTGCCTTACTCGTTTGCCGCCGACCGCCCCCGCTCCGGCTGCACGATCTCGTACTCCTTCGGCGGCTCGGCGCCCAGGAGGTAGCGCACGAAGTAGTCCCACCGGCGGCGCATCATGTAGTTCGAGGCCGCGGCGTAGCCGTGGTGGACGTTCGGGATGATCAGCTCGTCGAAGTCCTTGTTCGCCTTGATGAGCGCTTGAGCGACGAGGTGCGTGTTGTACGGTGGCACGTTGTCATCGATCGAGCCGTGGGCGAGCAGCAGGTGCCCCTTCAGGTTCTTCGCGATGTTCTCGTTCGCCTCGGGCGCGTAGTTGTCGGAGCCATCGGCGGTGCGCACCAGCAGACCCTGGTACCGCTCGCCCCAGTCGTCCTCGTACTCGCGCTGGTCGTGGTTCCCCGACTCGGCGATTCCCACCTTGAAGAAGTCCGGATAGCGGAACATCGCGTCGGCGGTGATGAATCCGCCGCCCGAGTGCCCGTAGATCCCGGCACGATCGACGTCGATCCACGGATAGCGCGCGGCCAGCTCCTTCATGGCCGCCACCTGATCGGGGAGCGTGTTGTCGCGCCCCATCGCGCCGTAGTACGCGTCGTGGAAGCTCTTCGATCGGAACGGCGTCCCCATCCCATCGACGGTGATCACGATGAAGCCCAGCTCGGCGAGCGCCTGGTGATCGCCGCGCGCGGCCGAGAAGCTGCGCGAGCCCACGCTCCCCGTCTGCGGGCCGGGGTAGGGATTATTGATGATCGGATACTTTTTCGTCGAATCGAAGTTCGTGGGGCGGAACATCAACCCGTAGAGATCCGTCTTGCCGTCGCGCGCCTTGACCGTGAACTGGATCGGCGGCTTCCATCCGGAGGCGAGGAGCTTCGAGATGTCCGCCTTGGCGAGCGGCATGATGATGCGCCCCTTCGCGTCGCGCAGGACGACGGTGGGCGGCACGGTGGGCGTGGAGTACGTGTCGATGAAGTAGCGGCCGTCGGGCGCGACGTCGATCGAGTGGTCGCCGCTCTCCGGCGTGAGCGGCGTCCAGTGGCTCCCGTCGAGGTGCACGCTGTAGTAGTGGCGGTAGTACGGGTTCTCACCCGGCTGGCGCCCACGGGCCATCACGAGCAGCGTGCGGTGCGGCTCATCCACGTACTCGATCCCATCCACGGGACCGGCGCCCGTGGTGATCGGATTGAGCAGCTTCCCCGTGTCGAGGTCGTACGCGTACAGCTCCGCCCAGTCGTTGCGCTCGGACGACCAGACGATCCGGTTCAGCTTCCAGAGCACGCGCCACCCGGCCACCGACTCGAACTGCGTGGGCGAGCTCTCCTCGAAGAGCGTGTGCACCGCGCCGGTGTTCGCGTCGGCGATCTTCACGGTCGCGTGCTTGTGGCCGCGCGACGTGCTCACGTAAGCGAGCTTCGAGCCGTCGGGACTCCAGATCAGATCGTCCATGCTCAGGTTGTCGCCGAGCATCGCGCGGTGATAGTCGGGCGGCGTCTGCAGGCGGACCACCGTGCGCGTGGGGACGTCGATGATCACGCGGTGGATCATCGAGACGACGCTGTCACCAGGGAGCGGGTACTTCCACGCGTAGAGCTTCGGATGGCCGACGCGCGTCTCGACGAGGTACATGTCGCCGACGTTGCGGTCGTCCTGCTGCTGCGTGGCGATCTTCTTCGAGTCGGGCGACCAGAGGAGGACGGGGCGGTCGCTGTGCACCCACCCCGCATTGTCGGTGGCGTAGCCATAGTTCTCCACGCCGTCGGTGGTGAGCTGCGTCTCCTTCCCCGTGGCCACATCGCGCACCCAGAGGTTCCAGTCGCGAATGAAGGCGACGAGCCTGCCGTCGGGCGACGGAATTTCCGGCGGGCCGCCGCGCATGAAACGGCCGGGCCGCGCGTGCTCGGGCGTGGTGTCCGTGGCGCAGGCGTGCCCCTGCACGTCGCAGCTCCACCGCTTCCGGCCAATGTCGAGCACGACGTGCGTACCGTCATCCGAGAGCTCGGCGCGCTGCGCGGGGATGTCGTTCGCGTCGATGGTGCCCGCACCGGCGCGCGAGAGTGCCTGCGCGACGTGGGCCGCGTCGAAGAGCGGTCGGCGCGACTTCTTCGCCGGATCGACGAGGAGCCACTCCGAGCCGTTGGCGGTCTCGTTCCGATAGTAGAAGCGGTCGCCGGGGAGCCACGTGGCATCCACCCGGCCGCCGATCACGAGCGGGTTGACGTTGAAGGAGAGCATCTTCGCCGCGCGATCGTAATCGGCGGTGGTGAGCACACGCTGCTGCGCGTGCGATGGCGGGGCGGCGATGACGAGCGCGCCGAGGGCGGCGCAGAGGGAGATGTGTCGGAAGTGCATGCGGAAGGTCCTGAAACGAGGAGAGACAACAGCGTCGATCAATAATGGACGCGGGGTGCTGTTCCGGCCAGATGTTGCTGGAGGGTCGGGCTCGATCGTCCCATGATGCCGCACCTGCACGGCCGAGCCGCACCCATGCGCATCCCCTGGCGGTTTCCCCTCATCGGACGCTCCACATGACGCACGACGAATACGCCGCCCTGGTCTCCCGTCTCGAGTCCGTTGCCGGTGCGCACCCCGGCGCGTACCGTCTGCGCGTGGGTGCGCTGGCCATCATGGGCTACGTGTACGTCCTCGGGCTCTTGCTCGTCCTGATCGCGCTCCTCGTGCTGCTCGTGTGGGGACTCGTCACGGCGCACCTGAGCGCCCTGGTGCTCAAGCTCGCCATCCCCGTGCTCGCCCTCGTCGTTGCGCTCGGGCGCGCGCTCTGGGTGCGGATCCCGCCGCCCGAAGGGCGCGTGCTCCGGCGCGCCGAGGCGCCCGCACTCTTCGACGAGATCGACGCCGTGCGCCGCGCGGTCAAGGCGCCCGCTCCGCATCGCGTGATCGTCACGGATGTGCTGAACGCCGCCGTCTCGCAGGTGCCGCGACTCGGCATCTTCGGGTGGCATCGCAACTACCTCGTGCTCGGACTGCCGCTGCTCACGGCACTCACACCGGAACAGTTCCAGGCGGTCCTCGCGCACGAGTTCGGGCATCTCTCGCGTGCACATGCGCGCTTCGCCAACTGGATCTACCGTGTGCGCGGGACGTGGGACCAGGTGGTCGCGGCGATCCAGCACCGGCGCTCGAGGCTGGGCGCCTTGCTCGTCAACCGGTTCGTCGAGTGGTACGTGCCGTACTTCGGCGCGTACTCGTTCGTGCTCGCGCGCGCGCACGAGACCGAAGCGGACCGGATCTCCGCGGACGTGGCGGGGAGCACGACGGCGGGGACCGCGCTCCTCGCGCTCGCGCTCCGCGCACGCTATCAGAGCGAGATCGTCTGGCCGGGCGTCACGTCGCGCATCGTCGACGAGCCCGTCCCGCCGCGCGCGGCGTTCGCTGGGCTCGTGCAGGCGATGCCGGCGGCATTACCGACCGAATATGCGGGCCCGTGGCTCGCGAGCTCGCTGAGCGAGGCATCCGACTTCACCGATCCGCACCCCTCGCTCGCGGCACGGCTCGAGGCGCTCGGCCAGCTACCGAGCGGCGATGCGGCGATCACCGCGATCGCCGAGGAGCTCGCGCAGCCCATCGACCCGTCAGCGACGGCTGCCGCGCGCTACCTCGGCCCGCTCGCCGCGACGCTCGCGAGCGAGCTCGACGAGCAGTGGCGGAGCGAAGTGTCGGCACGGTGGACGGACCGCCATCGGCATCTCGTGCGCGCGCGCGACGGACTGCGCGAGCTCGCCGCACGCGCCGAGCAGGGGCCGCTCGAACCCGGCGAGCGCTACCGCATGGCGGATTGGACGGAGGACATCCACGGCGCGGACGCCGCGCTCCCGATCGTGAAAGCGCTCGTGGACGATGAGCCGGAGCACGCATCCGCGCTCTTCATGCTCGGTCGGCTGTTCCTGGCCCGAGGCGACGAGGCCGGCATCGACTACATCGAGCGCGCGATCCGGATCGATCCGAGCGCCACGGCGACGGCAGCGTCGATGATCGCCGCGTACCTGCGCGGCGTCGGACGCGGCGAGGATGCGACCGCCTACGAAGCGCGCGCGGCGGCCGCGGCCTACGAGAGCGCGGCCGCGAAGGCGGAGCGGCGCGGCATCGCGCAACGCGAGAAGCTGACGTCCGCCGCACTCGACGATGCCGCGTGCGCGCGGCTGCACGAGCAGCTGGCGCGCCATCCGCAGGTGGGCCGCGCATGGATCGCGCGCAAGGTGACCCATCACGCACCGGAGCACCCCTTCTACATTCTTGGCGTGTCGCGCGCCGAGCCTTGGTGGCGCTTCGTGTCCGAGGGATCGAGCACGTACCTCGCCCGCAAGCTGATCGAAGAGGTGGACCTCCCGGACGAGACGCTCGTCGTCGTCCTCGGACGGAAGCAGCGCTGGCTTCGCCGGAAGCTGAAGCGCGTCCCGCGGTCGGAAGTGTATCGGCGCGGCCGCGGAGCCCGCGTGGCTGCACGCCCGCTCAGTACAACCCCACCCGCCCCTTCACCGACGCAATGAGCTTGGCGGGATCGTAGCCCACGCCCTGCTTGAACACCATCGACACGCGTCGCATGTCGGAGATGTTCGCGATGGGGTTCCCGTCGATCACCGCGAGGTCGGCCTGCTTGCCGACGGCGATCGACCCCACGCGATTCGCGCGTCCCAGGTACGTCGCGCCGTTCAGCGTGCAGATCCTGATCGCCTCGAGCGGCGTGAAGCCGCTCCCGACGAGCAGCTCCACCTGTCGCTGATCCGCGAAGCCCGGCACCACGCCGCCTGCGCCGGTGGGATCGGTGCCCGCGATGAGCAACCCGCCCGCGCGCGCGAAGTACACCTCCATCGCGCGCTCCCTCGGAAAGAGCGTCGCATACACCGACTTCGCGTTGCTGTCGACGTGTGCGTGGAAGCGCTCGAACTGCTGCGCGAGGATGGGATCGAGCACATCGAGCCCCGGTGGCACGGGTTGCCCGGGCGTGAACGTCTCGAATACGGTGAGCGTGGACGTGACCGCCACGTGGTGCGCGATGAGATCGGCGACGAGCGACGTGAAGCGCGCATCGCTCGTGTCGAGCTGCGCGAGCGCGGCCATCCCCTTCGCCTGTCCCGGGCAGATGTCGGGCTGCTTGTCGGGGACGAAATCGGTGGCGACGAAGAAGCCGTGCTCCAGGTCGTCGATCCCCAGCGCCGCCGCCTCCCGATAGGTGACCGAGCAGAGATGCCCCGTGAGCTTGGCGCCGCGCGTGTGCGCTTCCTCGATCGCCGCGCGCAGTTCGGCGCGCGTGATGTGCATGTACGCCTTGAACGACGTCGCGCCCGCGTCGGACCAGAAGTCCACCATGCGCCGCGCCTCGGCGGCGTCCTTCAACTCGTGCACCTGACCGAGCCCGAGTCCGGGCCCTTCGAGGTAGGGACCCGTCGCATCCATCCACGGGCCCGGCTTCTCACCCTGCTCGATGGCCTGCGCGATGTCGAGCTCGCCGTAGCCGTTCATGTTCCCCGCGGTGCGCATCGACGTGACGCCGCCGGCGAGATAGAGTCGCGTGAAGCTCTCGGCGAGGTTCGCGTAGACGCCGGGGCCGGTGGGGTAGTAGAGATGCTCGTGCATCATCACGAGCCCCGGGATCACCGACTTGCCGGTGAGGTCGAGCACCTGCGCACCGTCCGGCACGTGGATCGATGCGGCGTCGCCGAGCGCGGCGATGGTGCCGTCGCGAATGACGAGCGTCTGATTCTCGCGCGCCGGCGCGCCGGTGCCATCGATCACGCGCACATGCGTGAGGGCGACGACGGGCGTGTCGATGGCGACGTACTGGAGGACGTTGCGCGAGAGTGTGGGGCGCTGTGCGGAGGCCGAGGCGGCGAGGACGACGCAGGCGGCAGCGCAGGCGACGGGGAGTGTCGCGCGGAGGAGGCGCGGAACGGGAGAGGGGCGCATGGCGGATACGTTACGGCACATGCGGGCGGACGTCCACGGCCGCCGCGGCGGTCTGGCGACTACCGGATGCGCGCGCCACCTTTGGGCGCGTGCTGCAATGACGCGCTGGCCTCGGGGCGAGCTCGGCTCGGCTGAGCGGCTGCGGAGCGGACAGGGCTGTGCAAATCGTGCGCGGTGGAACCAGAGATTATCGTATGAGCAAAGTGGAGTGGTTTCGTCGCACCACGTGGACGGCGGCGGATGCAGCGGATTTCGCCGCGCGCCTCGCGCGCAGCCGGTCGCCCTTTCATAAGGCGCAGTACCTCCGCATCCAGGCGGTGCACCTCCATGCCGTCGGGACGCCCGAACTGACCGTCGCGGCGCTCGGCCTCCTGGATCAGCTCCTTGCGGAGTGGCCGGACGCGTCTCAGCTCTCGCTCGCCCACACGCAGCGCGCGCAGTGCCTCATCGATCTCGGGCGGCCCGCGGAGGCGCTCGATGCGTATCGCGATGCCCTGCGCGCCCGCCGCGCCGCGCCGAACATCGGAAACGACGCGCACCTCGCCTTCGGGGAGTTGGTCGTGGCGTTGGGCCGGGCGGAGCTCTACGACGAGGTGCTGGCCGCGCTCGACGAGTTCGGCGGCAGCGAGCCGTTCCCGGCGCAACGGTACAGCGCCGCGACCACCCGGGCGCTCATCGCCGATCATCAGGGCGATGCGGCAGCGGCTGCTCAGTGGGCGCGCATCGCGCTCACCGCGGCGAGCAAGACCGAGTCGCCCTTTCCGCGTCACAAGCAGATCGGCCTGGTGCAGTTCACCGATCCCGAGGTGTACATGAGGCTGCGCGCGCTTGCAGGCGAGCAGCGCGACCAGGCCATCTAACGAGTCGTCGCACCGCACGAGCGAGGGTTGCACCGCGCGAGCGTGGTAGGACTTCCGTAGCAGTTGCCGTGGCAGTTGCATCCACCGCATCACCATCCCGGAGACCGCATGCGTCGTCGCACCCTGCTCGTCATCACGCTCTTCCTCCCCGCGACGCTCGCGGCCCAGTCGCCGGTCACTCGCGAGATGCCAAACGCCGTCATGCTTCAGTTCGAGCGGTACGCCGACATCTTCGGCAGCCGGCTCGTCGCGGCCTTCGACTCCATCCCGGCGGCCCGGTACGACTACCGGCCCACCCCGTCGCAGCAGACCATCGGGCACATCGCCCAGCATCTCGAGCACGCGAACTACGCGCTGTGCGAGCGCCTGGGGGACCTCACGCATCCGAGGACCGCCAAGGACTCGTTGGCCGACTCGATCAAGGCGCGCTGGCCCAAGGATACCCTCGTCGCGCGTCTCGAGGCATCGCTCCGCTTCTGCGATACGGCCATGGAGCAGGTCAGGGAGCTCGAGTCTCCGGCGCTCGCGAACACCCTGCTCGCGTTCGAGACGGATCTGGCGGAACACTACAGTCAGATCTCGGCCTACATGCGACTGCTCGGCATGCTGCCGCCGTCGGCGCTTCCGCCCGTACGGCACACGACAATCGAGCTGCCCGCGTCCGCGCTGTCGCCGTACATCGGCGTCTACGAGCTCGCCCCGGGCCTGGAGCTCGATGTCACGCAACGCGACGAAGCGCTGTTCATCAAGTCGACGCCCGGCGGGGCGACGGTGCGCCTCTGGCCCGAGAGTCCGACCGATTTCTTCGTCAAGGAAGTCGACGCGCAAGTCACCTTCACGCGCGACGCGAGCGGCGCCGTCGCGGGCCTCGTCTTCCACCAGTACGGGCGCGACAGGCCCGCGAGGAAAGTGCGCTAACGCCCGGTTCGCGCGCGGATGATCTGGCTGGCCGTCGTGGCCTGGCAGATGCAGGCTTCGCAGGCCCCGGCAGGAGCCGTCTGATGACATCACATCACGAGCACCACGGCGCCCATCATCACGGTCCGGTCGTACACGAACCGTCCGCGGGCGCCGACGAGGCGTATCGCCAGGCATACGCCGCCGCGCAGCCGGACGCCGGCCGTCGTGTCATCCCTGTCGATCTCGAGGCTGGCGAAATCGACTGGGAGTTCGTCGCTGGTACGAAGACGCACGCGTGGGGCTACAACGGGCAGATTCCTGGTCCCATGCTCGAAGGGCAGGTTGGCGACGTCCTCGAGATCCGGTTCACGAACCGGCTCCCCCAACCGACCAACATCCACTGGCACGGCCTGCGTGTGCCGGCCGCGATGGACGGCACGGAGATGGTGCAGCGGTCCGTGGCGCCCGGCGAGACGTTCGTGTACCGCTTCCGTCTCCCCGACGCGGGGACGTTCTGGTATCACCCGCACAGCAACGAGACCGTGCAGCTCGAGATGGGGTTGTACGGCCCGCTCATCGTGCATGGCGCGGATGAGCCGCGACTCGACGCCGAGCGCGTGCTCGTCCTCGACGACGTGCGGCTGGACACACAGGGGCAGATCGCGCCCTTCGGCGGCATCATCGAGCACCACGACGGTCGCGAGGGTGATACGCGACTCGTCAACGGCAAGGCCGAGCCCGAGCTGGAGATCGCGGCGGGCCAGGTGGAACGCTGGCGCGTCATCAATGCGTCGAGCGCCCGATACATCCGTCTGTCGGTCGGCGGCAAGCCGTTCACGCTGCTCGGCACCGATGGCGGTCTGCTGGAAGCGCCCGTCACGATGAACGACGTGCTGCTCGCGACGGCCGATCGGGTGGACATCGCGGTGGGTCCCTTCGCCGAGGGCGAAACGTCGAGCGTGGATGCGCTGCGGTACCTGCGTCGCACGATTCGCAAGCGCAAGGACGAGCGCTTCGCCACGGTGCATGTGGGACCACCGCGGCCCTCCACCGCCCGGATCCCCGAGCGCCTGCGCACCATTGCGCCCCTCGCGCCCGCGGACGCGGTGCCGAACCGCACGGTGGAGCTCGGAATAAAGTTCAATGTGCGACGAATGGTCGATTTCGTCGTCAATCACGAGCGCCATCATCACGACCAGCCGGTGAAAGCGGGGGAGTTGCAGGTCTGGGACATCGTCAACACGACGATGATGGACCACCCGTTCCATCTGCACGGCTTTTTCTTTCAGGTGTTGTCCGTGAACGGCGAGCCGCCGGCGTGGCGCTCGTGGGAGGACGTGGTGAACGTGCCGCCGCGCGCCACGGTGCGCATCGCGTGGCTGCCCGATGATCGACCCGGAAGCTGGATGTATCACTGCCACATCCTCGAGCATCATGCATCGGGGATGATGGGGCACTTCGATGTGGTGTCGTGACCCGGGGCGATGGCGCTCTGCTCATCAACCACAGACATTGCGAGGCACATGAACAAGCTGCGCGCCATTGAGGCGGCGGCCGCTGCCGGCGATCTGCACGGGCTCCGCTCGGCGTTTGGCGATCCCGCCGGCTTCCCGAACGTCCGCGACGAGTGCGGCCTGCCGTGCCTGGAATACGCGATCTACTACGGCCCGGTCTCGCTCGTTCGCGAGCTGCTCGAGCTCGGCGCGGATCCGAACTACCCGGTGAACGACGGCTTCCCCTCACTCTTCGCGGCGATCGACCGGGAAGCGCCCGACCGGCCCGACGTGCTCGCCCTGCTCATCGCGGCGGGCGCCGACGTGCGACA
>DASVCF010000010.1:0-35704 GCA_036381735.1 Gemmatimonadaceae bacterium
GATATTCTCCCCCCATGCGATTCTCCCCCCTGCTTCCGGCCGCCCTCCTCCTCGCGGCTTGCGGTGGCGGGTCCGATGGACTGACCAATCCCCCACACGACCTCATCTGCACCAGCACGGCACCCCGCGTGCTCGCGCGCATGGTCGGGCCGGCGTTCGACATTGCCGATGCGCGCCCGGACGCGGCGGAGGGGAGTTCGTCCATCCAGATCGACGGCGACTTCCCGCGCACCGTCGGCGGTCGCGCCGGCGCGTTCGAGTACGCGGCGGGTCCGGGGAGCAGCTTCACCACCATCGATGCGTTCGCGGTCAATGCGAACGATGTGCCGACCGCCGAGCTGTTCATCTTCGCGACGTCGGCCGCCACGGTGCGCACCCTCTCCATCGCGCCGGTGACGCTCGCGCAACTGCACGACAGGACGTTCATTCCGAGCGCATCGCTCGTCGTCTACGCCGAGCAGTACGATCCGACCGTGCAGGACTATACGCGCTGGCTGATCGGGCAGGGTGGGAAGATCGCCATCAGCAGCGTCGACAGCGGGGATGTGGGGCGCGTGACGCTCGGCGTCACGCTCGCCGGCGAGTGGGTGGACCGCGCCGGGACGCCACTCGGCTGCGGCACGATCGCGGTCTCGCACATCGATGCTCCGATCGTGCGTCTCCTCACGCCCACCGGTGCGCTGCACGACACGATGACTGCCGACGTCACCGGCGCTCGCGCGGACACGATTCGCACGAGCACGCTCGCGAGCTTCCAGGTGCTGCAGCCATCCCGTCAACGTCTGCTCGTCATGGGTTCGGCGGCCGGTGATTCGACGAAGGAGCTGTGGCTCTCCCTGACCGGCGTGGCTGCCGGCGGCGACAGCATCGCGCTCGGCGCGCCGACGCTCGACGAAGCGATGGCCGGACGCGCGAGTACATCGTTCGGCATGATGCGCGTCATTCCATCGACGCAATCGACGTCGGCGCAGCTGTGGCGCTCCACCAACGGCGCGGTCACGCTCACGAACGTCGTGCAGATCGGCCCCCTCGCGCTGTGCGGCTGGGCGAGCGGGCGCTACACCTTCGACGCGACGGGCGTGGACCTCGCGGACACGACGACGACCCTCGGTACGATGACGGCGAGCGGCGCGTTCGAGTCGCGCTTCACCGTCCTCGCCCCCGGCGACACGGTCGCCGGTGCATCGGTGCGGACGCCGGGCTCGGCGCTCGTGCACCCGGCCACGCTCGCGCCGGGCTCGGGCCCCACGTGTCCGTTCTGACGTGGAACGCCGCGCATCGATGAAGGACGCTGCGCCGTTCACGCACGTCCTGGCCGACCTGATCGGCGTGTCGTCCACGCATCTGCGCGACACGCGGCTGCTCACGGGGCTGCTCATCGCGGCCGCCGGCGCGGCGGGCTTCGCCACGATCGCCTCTCCCCAGGTGCATCAGCTCCCGAACGATGACGTGACGGGCGTGCTGTTGCTCGACGAATGCCACATCGCGCTGCACGCGTTCCCGGAGCGCGAGCTGCTCCTGCTCGATGTGCTGACCATCTCGACGCGCGACACGCAGAAGGCGCTCGACGTCTTCACGCGCCGCCTGGCGCCGCGCCACCTGCGCAGCGAGCTGCACGGACGCGGATGAGCGGGCCTTTCGGACTGCCGATGCTGGCGGTCGTCCACATCGGGCTGTGCGTGGTGGTGCTCGGGTGGAATCTCTACATGGCGGGTCGCATCACGAGCATCCACTCCACCCCCGCGCCGATGTCGGCGCTGAGCGCGGTGGCCGGGCTGCTCCTCATGCCCGCGCTCTTCATTCTGCTCGCGAACGAGTCGCTGCTCACCAGTCGCGCGCTGGTCGCCGTCGCATGGGCGTGGCCCGCGGTCGCCGTGCTCATCGCCCTGCAGGCCATCTACGCGCTCACGCGCGGGCTCGTCGCCCCCGCCATCGGGATCCCGATCGCCGCGTACGACATCGCGCTCGCGATCATCTATGTGATCCGCTATGCGATGTTCAGCGGGATGCTCGTCTCCGAGCCGCTCCTCTCGCTCGCCGCGGCGGAGACGAGCGCGGTTGCGTTCAGCACGGGCATCAACGCCTTCGTGCTCCCGTACTACCTGCACATCCCGATGCTCGCCCCGGCGACACGAGGGCGTCGCGGGTTCGGCACGCTCGCCCGCAGCACGATGGCCGCGCTCGCCGCCGTGTGGGTCACGGTGCTCGCGCTCGCGGTCCCGTCGTCGGCCAAGGCGGTGCACAGCTACGACCGCTACATCGGCGAGCGCCTGCAGGAGCGCCCCGACTCCGACTTCACGGTGGGGCTCAAGGTGTTCTCCACGCTGAGCGGCGGTCCGTCTCCGCTCGCGCTCGCGTCGGACATCGCGCTCGCCGATTCGCTCGGCACGACGACGCTGAGTCTGTACCTCTCGCCGAGCGGCGCCTCGCGCGCATCGCTCGACTCGCTCGCCCGAGCCCTCGAGTCGCGACGCAGCGCGCTCACGCTCGTCGTCGCGCTCGATTGGCGCGGCGCGTCCACACCGCACACGCGCGCCTCGCGCCAGCGCTTCCTCGCCGCACGCCTGGCCGACGTCGACCGCATCGTGCGCCGTCTGCATCCGGAGTATCTCGTCCCCGTGCTCGATCCCACCGGCGCCGCGAGCACCGTGGTGGGCCGCATGCCGATCGACGCATGGGAGCGCTTTCTCCGCGACGCGGCCAAGGGCGCGCACCGCGTGGACTCGAGCGTGAAGGTGATGGTGCACGTCGGCGGCACCAGCACGCGGGACAGCGCGCTCTATGCGTGGGCCGCGCACCCCGCCACGCCGGTGGATGCGATCGGGTTCAGCGTCTCCCCCGGCGCCGACGGCGCAGCGACGCTCGATGCGCGGCTCCAGACCCTCGATCGCTGGCTCGCCGCAACGGCATCGCGCAAGGAGCAGTGGGTATTGGAAGCTGACGCGTATCCGCGCGCGCACGGCGAGCTGAGTCAGGAGCGCGCGCTGTGGGGGACGCTCGCCTGGGCCACGAGCCGCCACGCGATCCGCGGCGTGATCATCGTCGAGGCGAGCGACTACGAATCGCCGCTCGGGCTGCGGGCGCCGGATGGGCGGTTGCGGCCGGCGGCGTTCGCGGTGAGGCAGGCGGTGAGGGCGCTAACGGGTAATGGGTCGTGAGTTGTGAGTTCTGAGTAGGAGTGCCGCCTGCTTGGGACCATCGCGCGCTGACGGAGCGCTCGACGGCCGGAAGAGTTCGATGGGGACTGGCGAGAAAGGATGACGGAGATTTCATCGCCTCGTGCGACATTCGTGCGTGACCATTCGACACGAGGATCGCATGCAGGACTTCACCAAACTTCGCGTCTGGCAGCGGGCTCACACACTCACGCTCGCCATTTACAAGCAGACGAAGTCCTTTCCGGCCAGCGAGCGATATGGCCTGAGCGCTCAACTCCGAGAGGCTGCGGTCTCGACCGCAGCGAACATCGCGGAGGGTTGCGGCCATCGCGCCAACGGCTCGATGCGGCACCACCTGCAGATCGCCGTTGCCTCTACGTGCGAAACGGAGGCCGAGCTACTCGTTGCTCGTGGCCTCGGCTACCTGACCAGCGACGTGGCCGATGAGCTCCTGACACATGTCATTGAGGTACGCCGCATGCTCATCGCCCTGCTCAAGGCGATGGAGCCCCAGCCCACAGCCAAGTCCGGTCGCTCGTAACGGAGCTTCCGTCTTTCACGCCACCACCCACGACCCATCACCCATAACCCATCACACAGCCCGTCCCACCCCCCGCACCACCCCTTCCACCAACCGCTTCTCGTCGAAGTACCGCTCCGCCACCGCGCGCATCTGCTCGGAGCTCACGCCACGTACCATCACGTCGTACGTCTCCAGTTCCTGCAGCCCGCTGCCGAGCAGCCACGAATCGAGCATGTCGCCGAGCACGGACGCTCCGCTCTGCTGCGAGATCGCGTACGTCCCGATCGCGTACGCCTTCGCGCGCTCGAGCTCGTCGTCGGTCACGGGGCGCTCGCGCAGCTTCGCGAACTCGGCGAGCAGGCCGCGTCGGGCCACCTCCTCCTTTTCGGGCGACGTCGCGATGTACGAGATGAACATCCCCGTCAGCCTACGCTCGCACGCGAAGGCGCTCACCGTATAGGCGAGCGATTGCCGGTCGCGCAGCTCGTCGAAGAAGCGGCCGCCGAGTCCGCTGGCGACACCGGCGATGAGCTGCGCCGCGAAGCGATCGGGGTCGGTCCGATCGGGCGCGGGGAAGCCGAGGGCGAGCGCCGTCTGTGCCTTCTGACGTGACTCGATGATGTTGGCCGGGGCGTCGGGCCAGCACGGTGCCGGAAGCGTCTGCGATTCCACGAGGTGCAGCTCGTTGAAATAGCCGGCGACGGCGGCCGCCATCGCATCGGGATCGATGTCGCCCACCACACCGATCACGCTCGACGCATCCAGCACGTGCGCGCGATGCCATGCGCGAACGCGCGCGGCATCGATGTGCGCGAGCGTGGCCTCCCACCCGCTCGCCGGGACGCCGTACGGATGGCCCGCGAACGCCGTCTCGGTGAGGAGTCGCATCGGGTAGCGGAACATGTCGTCGCGCAGCTGCTCGAGATCGGCGATCGCGATGGCGCGCTCCGTCTCCAGCGCTTCGTCGGGGATCGTCGCGTGCTGGACGACGTCGGCCAGCAGGTCCAACGCTTCGAGCGCGTACCCTGTGGGCACCGAGAGCGACCAGCCGAACGTCTCGGCGCCGACGCTCGCGCCGATGCTCCCACCCAGGAGCTCGGCCTCCTCGGCGACCTGCGCGGCGGTGCGGCGCTCCGTCCCCTTGATCGCGGTGCGCGCGAGGAGCGAGGTGAGTCCGGCGTACTCCGGCGCTTCGTCGCTCGCGCCCCCGTTCATGTAGACGCCGAAGTGCACGAGCGGCACGCCGCTCTTGCGGCGCACAAGGATCGGCACGCCGTGTCGCGTGCGGTACACGCGTACGCCAGCCTCCTCGCGCTCGAACACGGCGTTCGCGGAGGATGGCTGCAGCGTCGTGGTGCGCGGCGGTGCAGCTACCGGCGTCGTGCGCGGCGCATCGACGAGCAGGTGGAGCATGTCATCGGGCCCGTTGGCCACGGACGCCGCATTCGTCGGGCGGTAGACGACGACCGCCGCGCGCTCCGTGGTCAGATACCGCCGCGTCGCATCCACCACCTGCTCGGGCGTCGCCGTGAGCAGCTGCTCGAGATACCGATCGCCCATCATCCAATCGCCGAGCGCCTGCCACTCGGCAAGATAGTTCGCCTGGCCGTCCATCGTCTCGAGCCGGCGCACCCAGCGCGACTCGAAGAGCCGGCGCGCGCGCATCAACTCTTCGTCGGAGATCCCCGCGTCGCGGAACTCGCGCAGCTGCTCCCACGTCGCCTGGGCCGCCTGCGCGGTGGTGTCCGGTGGTCCTTCCGCGTGCACCTGGAAGACGCCGAGCTCCGTGGGCGTGTAGTCGAACGCCGAGATGGATGCCACGAGCTTGCGATCGCGCACGGCGCGGTAGAGCCGCGAGGCGCGCCCGCTCCCCAGCACGGCGGCCGCGAGATCGAGCAGCGGCGTATCGGGGTGCAGCGTGCCGGGTGTGCGCCAGCCGAAGGCGATCTGCGTCTGCGTGATGTCGCCCGAGAGCTCGCGGAAGCGAAAGCCGGCGCGCGGCAGCTCCTCGGGTCCGGGCGAGCGCACCACGTGGCCATCGGGGATGGGACCGTAGATGCGCGTCGCCTGCGCGAGCGCGTACTCGGGGTCCACATCGCCGACGATGCTCAGGATGGTGTTCGGCGGACGGTAGAAGTTGCGATAGAAGCCGGTGAGGTCGGGGCGGGCGAGGCGGCGTAGCTCTTCCTCGTGTCCGATCCGCCAGCGGCGGATGCGGTGCCGCTCGTGCAGCACCTCGTAGAGCGTCTCGATCACCACCGCCGACGGATTGTCGGCCTTCCGCTTCGCTTCCTGGATGATGACCTCGAGCTCCTTCCCCAGCTCGTCCGCATCGATGATCGAGTTGGCGTACGCGTCGCCCTGGATCTCGAGCCCCTGCACGAAGCTCGACGAGGGGAGCACCGTGTAGTAGCTCGTGTGGTCGTAGATCGTCCCCGCGTTCAGGTACCCGCCCGCGGCCTTCGTCTCTTTCGAGATCTCGCCGACGCCGCGGCGCTCCGTCCCCTTGAAGTACATGTGCTCGAGGACGTGCGCGATGCCGACTTCTTCGTCCGTCTCGTCGAAGTAGCCGGCCTTCACGTAGGTGACGATCGCCACCACGGGCGCCGAGGCATCGCGGCGGATGAGCACGGTGAGCCCGTTATCGAGGGTGGTGCGGAGCACCGAATCGTGAGGGATGATCGGTTGGGGCATTACGGGGGCCTTACGGGGTCGCGATCAGCTGCACGGCAAATCCGATGAGCACAACCCCTGCCACGGTCGCCATGGCGACGGCAATGCTCGGGCTGCGGCGGTGCGCTTCGGGAAGCAGATCGCCGGTGGCGGTATAGAGGAAGAAGCCGGACGCGAGCGCGAGGAAGATGGCCAGCGCGCCGACCGACGGCAGAAATGCGAGGGCGAGGAGCCCCCCGACAACCGGGGCGACCGCATCCAGCACGAGGAAGGCGATGTCGCCGCGGCGCGCACGAGCGCCGTGCGTCACCAGGAGCACGGTGCTGAGACCGTCGCTCGTGTCGTGCGCGATCACCGCGAGCGCGACGAGCAGCCCCGACTGCCAGTTGAGCGCCGTCGCCGCCCCGATCGCCGCCCCGTCGAGCGTGCTGTGGGCAATGAGCCCCAGTGCGCTCAGGCGGCCGATGTGCCGGTGCGCTTCGTTGGTGCAGTCCTCCTCCGGACAGGCGTGCAGCACGAGGAGGCGCTCCATCAAGTAGAAGAGGAGCAGTCCGACGATGACCAGCCCGAAGACGACACGCGCACTCCACCCGTACTGCTCCGCCGCGTTCAGCGCCTCCGGCATCAGATCGAAAAAGACAGCGCCGAGGAGAACCCCGGCGCCGAATCCGAGCAGCAGGTGGATGCGGCGGTGCGCGGTGATCGCGACGTAGCCGCCGGCCAGCGTCGAGAGCATGGCCAGCGATGTGAACAGAAGAACGAGCATGTATGTGCGAGTAGACCGGCTATGTCATCCCGAGCGGCGCAACGTCATCCCGAGCACGACCCGCGTCATCCCGAGCGGCTCGTGCATTCCGAGCGCAGCCCGTGTCATTCCGAGCGCAGCGAGGAATCTCGGATCTTACACCGGAACAGCGATTCACCACAGAGACACGGAGGACACAGAGAACAGCTCTCTCTGCCGTTCTCCGTGTCTCTGTGCCTCTGTGGTGGATGTTCACGCCTCAGCGCGAGATCCCTCGCTGCGCTCGGGATGACAGGCGCTGCGCTCGGGATGACACCCATCACCGAACGTCGACGATGACGGTGCGCACGGCGTTGTTGCCGTAGCCGAGGCGGTTCCACGGCGCCTCGTCGGGCTGGACGTTGCCCGCGGCATCCGTCGCGCGGCTGCGCAGCACGTAGCGGCCCGGATGCGGCACCTGCCAGCGCAGCTCCCAGCGCGTCCATGCATTCGGGGACGCCGGCGGCGTGACGATCTGCGCGTCGCGCCACCTGTCGCCGCCGGTGACGGCCACTTCCACGCGCGTGATCGCGCCGTCGCCGGACCAGGCCCACCCCCAGATGTGCAGCTCGCGTCCATCGATCACGTCGCCAGCCGCGGGCGCGACGATCGCCGACTTGACGCGCATGCGGCGGACTGGCTCGTGGCCACTTGCACCGCGATGGTCCGCACCGTCGAAATCGTAGACGTAGCGCTTGGCCTGGAAGTAGCCGCGGTACGGTTCCGTGAGCGCCTCGATGCGCGCCACCCACTTCACGCTCGCCATCCCGTACCAGCCCGGCACCACGAGGCGCACCGGTGCGCCGTGCGCGGGGGCGAGCGGCTCGTCGTTCATCATCAGGGCGAGCAGCGTATCCGGATGCCGCGCGACGTCCACGGGGAGCGCGCGCGCGAAGGTGATGCGCCCGTCCGCGTCGTCGCGAGTCCCCGCGTCCGCGCCCTCGGCCAGGATCTCGACGGCCTCGGAGCGCACGCCGGCACGCTCGAGCACGGCCGCGAGCGGCACGCCCGTCCACCGCGCGGTGCTCACGGCATTGCTGCGCCACACTTCGCCCGCGGGCGGCGGACGCATGGACGAGCGGTCGTTCCCCGCGCACTCCATCGTCACGGTCACGGTGCGCATGGGCATGGCGCGCAGCTCGCCGACGGTGAGCGTGTACGGCGACGTCACCGCGCCGCCGACGGCGATGCGATGTGCATCGCCGTCGAGCTGCGGTACATCGAAGTTGCTGCGGACGTAGACGTGCCGACTCGAGGTGACATCGCGCGTCAGCGCGTGCTCGGGCGTTTCGGCGTTGAACGGGGCGTGGCTCACTACCTCCAGGTCGCTCGGACCCGGGTGCTTCACATCACGCATCGTTACGGCAGCTCCTTGATGCGCACGTTCCGGATCTCGAGCGTGCCGTCGTGGTCACCCTGGATGCCGATCACGCCTACCTTCGCGCGGCCGTAGTGCGGCCACGCGGCGAACTTGCTCGCCTTCACCCTCGCTTCCCAGTCGGGGCTCCACAGCTCGTACTCGAGCAGCTTCTGCCCGTTCATCCAGTGCTCGACGTGCGCGCCCTGCACGATGATGCGCGTCGAATTCCACTCGCCGGCGGGCTTCACGATCCCTGCGGGCGACGGGTACAGCGCGTAGTCCGAGCCGGCCGAGGTGATCCGCTTCCGGCCATCGGGGTGGTGCGCGTCGTCGAGCAGCTGATACTCGGGCGCGCTCCAGTAGATGTGATCGTACTCCTCGGTGCCGCGGTAGAAGATGCCGGCGTTCCCGCCCTCGCTGATCTTCCAGTCGAGGTCGAGCTCGAAGTCGCCGAACGTGTCCTTGGTGATGAGGTCGTCCGTCGTCCCAGTCTTGGTGAGGACGCCGTTCACCACCGTCCACCCCGACGGCACGGTCTGCGACCGGTAGCCGCGCCAGCCATCGGTCGTGCGGCCGTCGAAGAGCAGCCGCCACCCCTCGGCGCGCTGTGCGTCGGTCAATGTGTTCATCGCGGTCATGGTGTTCGTCGCATCAGTGGATGTCGCGCTCGTCGATTGCTCGCTTGCCGGCGATGCGGCCGGCGCCGGCTGCTGTATCGGGTGCGACGGGTGGCAGGCCGCCATGGTGATGAACGCGCCGGCGAGCGCCGCGACTGTCTGTGTTCTATGCATCAAGAGTTCCTCGGGTCCGTGCTACTCGTGTACGTGATGGTTCGCTACTCGGTAATCTCAGCTGCTTCGTGATGACGACGTCAACGTGCCTCAGATGGCCCACCCCTCGCGCCGCTGGCGAGAAAGGTACTGATTGGCCTCGGGGATGTTGGTGACGCGCATGCTCGCGCCCTCGTACAGGAGCTTCTTCCCCTGTCCGGTGCGGAGCGCGACGATCCCCAGGAGCATCGTCTCCGTGAGTTGCGCCGCGTACTCGATGGGCGAGCTGGCCGTCGCCTGCCCCTTGATCGCCTTCGCCCAGTTCATCTCGTGGCTCCACGGAATGCGCGGATACTTCTGCGGCACCTTCGCGGCCTCCGCCATGAGCGACGTCGGGTACAGCCGCGGATTCGCGCCGTACGTGTCGTTCATCAGAATTCCCTTCTCACCGACGAAGATCACGCCGCCCTCGCTCACGAGCTCCACGTCATCGGGCAGCACATCCGGACGCGGCGGATAGAGCCCGCCGTCGTACCAGTTGAGCTTGACCGGCGGCTGCGAGCCGCGCGCGGGGAACTGGTAGTGCACGGTCATCCCGACGGGATACGACACGGGCACGGTGTGCGCGCGAGCGGCGGGCGTGTTCGGCGCGGCGTTCGGGTCACCGGGCACGCGGATCGTCCCCCACGGCGTGGACGTCGCTTCGATGCTCGTCGGATACTCGAGACCGAGCGCCCAGAACGGATGATCGACGAGGTGCGCGCCCATGTCGCCGAGTGCGCCGTTGCCGAAGCCGAGCCATCCACGCCAGTTGAACGGATGATAGATCGGATGGTACGCGACGTCTTCCGCAACGGGCCCGAGGTAGAGATCCCACCGCAGCCCATTCGGCACCGGATACGAGCCGCCCATCGCCGAGGCGAGCACGTCGCTCACGTGACGCGGGCTCCACGGGTTGCCGGTCCAGCTCGGCTGCGCCGCGGGCGCCGGCGCGTTCGTGGGACGCGGGATCCCCTGCGGCCAGTACACGATGGGACGGTTCGTCCAGACGTGCACCTCGTGCACGGGGCCAATGATCCCCGCCTGGATCCACTCGTTGATGAGCCGTGCGCCATCGCTCGAGTGTCCCTGGTTCCCCATCTGCGTCACGAGCTTGGGATTCGCGAGCGCCGTCTGTCGCAGCACGCGCGATTCGTGCACCGTGTAGGTGAGCGGCTTCTGCACGTACACGTGCTTCCCCGCGTCCATCGCCGCTTTCGCCACCGCCGCGTGCATGTGGTCCGGCGTTGCCACGACTACGCCGTCGATGTCCTTCTGCCGCGCGAGCATCTCGCGGAAGTCATCGTAGCGCTTCGCCTTCTGGAACTGCTCCCACAGTCGCTCGGAGCTGGGGCGCGGCTTGCCGTTGTCCTCGGTGAGCTTGCTCTTCGCCTTGTTCTCGGCGTACGCGAAGTCCACGTCGCAGATGGCGACGATGTTCTCCGTGCCGGCGAGCGCGAGCGCGTTCTCGGACCCTTCGCCGCCGAAGCCGACGATGGCGATGTTGACAGTGTCGCTCGGCGCCTGGTAACCGGGGCCGCCGAGCACGTGACGGGGGACGATCATCGCGCCGAGCGCCAGCGTGCCGGCGTCGACGACGAAATCGCGTCGAGAGATGGAGTCGGACATGAGGGTGGGATCTCCGGAGATTCGCAGACGTAGCGAATACGGCGGCCGCGCTGGCTACGCGCGGCGACCGTGTCGGGAAGTAACCGTCCGAAGATGCCGATCGGGCGTGACGATGGCTAGGAGCGGGGTGCCCGCCGCAGTGTCGGTGCCCGTCGCGGCGTCGGTGCCCACGCGGCGGTGTCGGCCGCGCTCGCGGGGCCGATCTTCCCCTCCACCGACTTCATCAGCGCCACCGGATCGTACACGCGTCCCGCCTTGATGACGAGCCGCGGCAGGCGCACGTGGCGAATGTCCTCGAGCGGATTGCCGCGCACGATCACGAGATCGGCCCACTTGCCGGGCTCGATGGTGCCGAGCTTGTCGCCGAGCCCCATGGCGCGCGCGCTGTTGATCGTCGCGATGCGGAGGACCGCATCGTTCGGGATGCCGGAGAGCGACAGGGAGAGGAGCTCGCGGTTCACGGCGAACGGCGTGAGATACTCGCCCCAGCTCGGGTGATCGGTGCCGAGCGTGATGAGGTCGGCGCCGCCCGCGTCGTAGAACGCCTTCACTTCCTTGCGCTTGGTCCAGTAGATGTTCTCGAACTGCTGGTTCACCGGGCGCGGCGGCCGCGAGTCGACGACGTGGCGCATGTACGGCGTGAGGAAGCGCTTCTCGTCCGTGTAGTACGTGAACACCTCGGGATCCTTCTTCCCGTAGTAGCCGTACGCGCTGAGCGTCGCGTCGAAGTATACGTGGTGCTCCTTGTACAGCGCGACGATGCGGCGGAACGCCGGCGTATCGAACGTCATGTGCTCGTACGAGTCGTACGCCGGCCGGTCGGCGGTGAACGCGTCGCCGCCCATGAAGTGCTCCACGCGGTCGATTCCCATGAGGACCGCGTCGCGCGGATTCACGGTGTTGCGATAGCCCGAGCCCAGGTGCCCCGTGACCGTGAGCCCGTGCAGGTGCGCACGCTCGATGAGGGCACGGAGCTCATCCGGCGTGATCCCCTTCGCCTTGAATCCCGCGACGCCGACCTCGGCCCAGTGATCCACCTCGGCGTAGATCTCCTGCGTCGTGATGTTGCGGTTCCACCCCGGGCGCGCCGTGCCGAAGTACGGCCCCGACTCGAGCAAGCGAGGACCCGGCTCCTCGCCCCGGTCAATGCGCACACGGAGCGCGTGCATCGCGTCGGGGTTCATCTCGCCGGCGGGGAAGGTGGCGGTCACGCCGTTGGCGAGGAAGAGCGACGGATAGGCGATCGTCTCATCCTTGCGGCCGGCGTTGAACAGATCCATCGCGTAGTGCGCGTGCAGATCGAAGAGCCCGGGGATGATGGTCTCCGTGTCGGCAACCACGATGTGCTCGGCGTCGGGCGAGGCGATGGAGAGATCGCCGCCGATGCGGAGCAACTTGCCCGCGCGAATGAGGATGCCCGGGTTGCGCACGCGCGTGGCGCCCGTGGAGGTGAACATCCAACCGCCCGTGAGGACGACATCGCGCTCCTGCGCGTGCGCGGGGCGCGCGGCCGCGATGACGAGCAGGACCACGAGCAGCGTGAGGCGTTTCATTCGGCGACTCCGGGTGCGGCGGGGGAAGATTGGCGTGTGTGTGGCGGGGACGTCAGCGGTCGAAAGCTTGACGTCGTGCGCACGGAGGCGTCAATAGCCGGCCGTACTCGGAGCGGGAACGCGGAAAGAGGCGATCACGCGTGCGCCCGGCGTGGGGCGCGACTGGCGGGGGCGCGGGACGTCTGCGAAGCGTGACCATCCCGCGCCCTCTCACGATCCAGGATGCGCGCTAGTCGCCTTCGGGCATGACGAGCCAGAGGATCGCGTAGACGAGCACTCCGGGGAACGCCGCCGAGAGCGCGGAGAGGACGACATAGATCACCCGCGCGAGCGTCACGTCGATCCCGAAATAGTCGGCGAGACCGGCGATGACGCCGGCGATCATGCGGTTGGAGCGGGACCGCCGAAGCGGCTTGCGGAGGTTGGTATCCATGAGAGTCTCCTGCCTGGAGGTCCATCGTCGATCCGCCGCCGAGCGCGAGCACCCGGGGCGACTACATGAACACGACGAAGACGCACGGTCGTAGGATTCATCGCGCGTCGGACTCGGCGGGCCCCGTTCCTGCCCGCTACGATCTCGAGCCGGCACGAATGCCGCAAGAGCACCGCCGCGGTGTCCCGATGGGCGATCGGTTCCGACATGGCGCCACGGGACGTGATGGAGACCGCGCGTGCAGACCTTTCTCCCGCTCCCCGATTTTGCGGCGTCCGCTCGCACGCTCGACCGCCAGCGGTTGGGCAAGCAGCGCGTGGAAGCGTGGATGCTGTTCGACCTGCTCACCAACCCCGAGTCGCGGTGGACGAGCTGGCGGCATCATCCGGTGGTGCGCATGTGGCGCGGGTACGAGGATGCGCTGAGCGTGTACTTCTGGGCGATGGTGAGTGAGTGGAAGAGCAGGGGATACCGCAGCACGATCGTGCTGCCGCATCCCGTGGGGCATGTGATGCTTCCGCCGTGGCTCGGCGACGAGCGTCTGCACGGGTCGCATCGCAGCAACCTCCTGCGCAAAGCGCCGGAGTGGTACGCGCGGTTCGGGTGGACGGAGGCGCCGGATCTACCGTACTTTTGGCCGGGACGGGATGGGTGATGCTGTGAACGCGCGACACACGAGCCATTCGCATGAGAGCATACATCGCGTTGGTCATCGCGCTCGGCGCGATCGGAGCTCCGGGTCATGTGCCATCGTCACGCGTCGGTGCGCCAACGCACACCGAGCCGTGGACGATCGCCGACGATGCGCCGTGCACGGGGCTCACCATCGGCTGGGCCGTTCCGGTCGATGAGCTGCGGCGTGTCGTCGGACCGGGGCTGGAGCCCGCGGCGGGTCCCGCACCGGGTACGGGGCTGATGCTGCTCTTCGCCGCGAAGTGCCCCGGCTCGGCGATCGGCGGGCATCGCACGGGACCGTTCGTGACGACGCACGTCATCGTCCCCATCGCGCCGCCTCATCTCCCGGACAGCGAGCGCACCACGCGCGACGCGAAGGGCTGGATCGCGATCCCCGAATCGTTCGGCGCATCGAAGAGCCCGGTGGCCGCGCTCTTCCGCCGGCATGGGTTCGTCGTGCAGCAGGGCACCGCGACGGTCGAGGTCGAGCCTGGTGCGCAGGGGACACGCGGACATCTCGTGCTCACGACACCACACGGCCGGCTCGACGCGACGGCGACCTTCGCCGATTCCGCGCGGCGGTTCGAGAGCATGACGGGGCTCGTCGGCGGGAGCGATGCCGCGCGCGCGTTCGCGCATGGACCGGAGCATTCGATGCGCACATCGGGCGGTCACGCCACGGTATCGACGCGGGGGACGACGATTCTCTCGGGGATGCACCCCGTGGGTCAGCCGGTCGCGGTGCTGGATACCAGCTTCGCGTGGAGCTTCAGCTTCGAGGGGGCGCGGACGTCAGGCAGGAAGTAGCGCGGCCTCGCTTCCGTTCACGTGGTGCTCCGCACGATGATCGTGAGCTCCGCCGTCAGTACCACCTCGTCCTCGACCGTCGCCACTCCGCGCATCCGGCACACACCGCGCCGCCACTGGACGAGCGACACGTCGAGCCTGAGCTCCTCCCCCACGCGCGCCGGCCGCCGGAACCGCACGCGGTCCGCGCCCATGAAATACGCGACGCCGCCGTGCGCCCCCTCCACGAGCTCCTGCACCACCGCGCCGCTCGTCTGCGCGAGCGCCTCGATCACGAGCGTGAACGGCATCGCGGCGTCGGGCACGCCCATTGCCCACCATTCGCCCGACGTCACGCGCTTCGTCCCCACTACGCACCGCCCCGGCTCGATCACGTCGATGCGATCGACGAGCACGAACGGGTAGCGGTGCGCCAGCAGCGCGTGAATACGGGGTGAATCGTAGCTACGCGTCGTCACGTCGCTGAGTATATACTCCACACGGCGTGGCGGCGACCACCCGACGGCCGGCAGTGCCGCCCGTGCATCGCCAGCCGGACCATGCGGCCGTCGTTCTATCAAAGTGACTGAAGCCGACCGAGGTCATAGATGAAACGGTCCACGCGTAGAATCGGAATCGCCATCGCGGCGGTGATCGTCGTCATCCTCGTGGTGCTCGCCGTGGTGCCGCTCTTCCTGCGCGGCCCCATCGAGCAGCGCGTCCAGGCGGCCGTGAACCGGAACGTCGACGCCCACGTGGCGTGGCGCGATGCCGGCCTCTCGTTCTTCCGGCACTTCCCCAATCCGAGCCTCACGCTCGACGGGCTCACCGTCGTCGGCACGGGCCGGTTCCAGGGCGACACGCTCGCTGCCATACGCCACCTCGGCGTGGTCGTCGGACTGGGGAGCGCGGTGGGGAACGTCATCAGCGGCAAGCCGATCGTCGTCCGCGCCGTGGAGCTCGACCAGCCGCGGCTCTCGCTCATCGCGCTCGAGGATGGCACCGCCAACTGGAACATCACCAAGAAGACGCCGGCGGCACAGCCGCAGACATCGAAGCCGCTCTCGGTGAGCCTGCGCAGCGTGCAGATCAACGACGCCACCATCGCCTTCGACAACCGCCGGTCGAAGCTGCACGCGCTGCTCACCGGCTACGACCAGTCGCTGAGCGGCGACCTCAGCAAGAGCCAGGTCACCATCCACACGCGCGCCGATGCCGACACCGCGAGCGTCACCTTCGCCGGCATCCCGTACCTCAACCGCGTGAAGCTCGGGCTCACCGCCAACGTACGGGCCGACTTCGCCGGAAAGTCCTACACGCTCGAGAACACCGAGCTGCGCCTCAACGACCTCGCGCTCGCCGTCTCCGGCTCGGCGCGCTCCATCGGCAAAGCACTCGACCTCGACCTCACCTTCAACGCGCCGAGCACGAACTTCCGGAGCATCCTGTCGCTCGTGCCCGCCATCTACGCGCACGACTTCGACAAGGTGCAGACGTCGGGCACCTTCGCGGTGAATGGCCGGGTGAAGGGCGAGTACGCCGACAGCACCGTCCCGTCCTTCGCGATCAACGCGAAGGTGAGCGACGCGTCGTTCAAGTACCCCGACTTGCCGCTCCCCGCGCGCGCCATCGGGATGGATCTCGCGCTCACGAACCCCGGCGGGAGCCCGGACAGCACCGTCGTGACGCTCGATCGCTTCCACATGGTGATCGGGCAGAATCCGATCGACGCGCACATGGTCGTCCGCACGCCCGTGTCCGATCCCGATGTGGACGCGCGCGTGAACGGCACGCTCGATCTCGCCGACGTGCGGCGGACGGTGAAGCTCCAGGGGATCGAGCAGCTCGCCGGCACCATCGCCGCCAACGCGACGGTGCACACACGCATGTCGGCCGTGAAGAAGAAGGAGTACAACCGGGTCGCGGCGAACGGCACGGTGAACGTGCGTGGGCTCACCGTGAAGGGGCAGGCGCTGCCGCAGCCGCTCGCGATCCAGCAGGCGTCGCTCTCGCTCTCCCCGCAGCGCGCGCGGCTCACATCGTTCACCGGCACCGTGGGCAGCAGCGATCTCCAGGCCTCGGGCACACTCGACAACCTGCTCGCGTTCGCGCTCGAAGGCGACACGCTGCACGGGAGCGCGACGGTGCGGAGCAACCACTTCAACCTGGACGAATGGCGCTCCGGCGGGAAGCTCCAGATCATCCCGGTGCCGCCGAAGATCGACTTCGCGCTCGACGCGACCGTCGGCGAGCTGCTGTACGACAAGCTGAAGATGAGCGACGCGCGCGCCCGCCTGCACATCAAGGATCAGCGCGTCACGCTCGATGAATTCAATACGAACACGCTCGGCGGACAGATCGCCGTCACCGGCTACTACGAGACCACGCAGCCCGAGAAGCCGACCTTCGACGTCAACTTCCAGCTGAGCAAGGTGAACATCCCGTCCGCCTTTCAGGCGCTCACGACCGTGCAGATGCTGGCGCCCGTCGCGAAGTACGCGACCGGTTCAGCGACGAGCGCGCTGAAGCTGAGCGGCGCGCTCGGTCAGAACATGATCCCGCTGTTCGCGGGACTCACCGGCAATGGCTCGCTGCAGACGTCGCAGCTCGCGCTGCACGACTTCCCGGCCATGAACAAGCTCGTGGACGTGACCAAGCTGCAGTTCTTGAACAATCCCACGCTCGCGCCCATCAAGACCGCGTTCCGGATCGACAGCGGACGTCTGGCCGTGCAGCCGTTCGACGTGAAGGTGGGCGGCGCCACCATGCGCGTCGCCGGCTCGAACGGGCTCGATCAGTCGATGCAGTACACGCTCGATCTGCGCGTGCCGCGATCGCTGCTGGGGAGTGGCGCGAATCAGGCGCTCGCGAATCTGGTGTCGCAGGCGGGGAAGGCCGGCGTCGATCTCCAGGCCGCACCCGAGATCCCGCTGGCCATCCAGATCGGCGGCACGGTGACGAACCCCAAGGTCACCGCCAACGTGCAGAACCTCGCCTCGTCGGTGACGAAGGGCGCCGAGCAGGCGGCCACACAGGCGGCCACGCAGAAGGCATCGGCCGCGGCGACGAAGCTGGTGCAGGACGCGGAGGCGAACGCGGCGAAGATCCGACAGGACGCGCAGGCACTGGCGGACAAGGTGAAGCAGGAGGGGAACCGTCAGGCCGACTCGGTGGTGGCGAAGGCGGGGAGCAATCCGCTGGTGCAGGTCGCGGCGAAGGCGGCGGCCGACAAGCTGCGCAAGGAGGCGAACGACAAGGCCGCGAAGATCGTCAGCGAGGCGAACCAGCGCGCGGACAGTCTGGTGGCGGCGGCGCGGCAGCAGGCGAGCAAGGTGTCGGGCAAGCCGTAAGTCGGTCGGGCAAGCCGTGAGGCGTGCGGTCGCCGCTCAGTCGATGCAGCTCCGTGATCTCACCCGGCGAGCTCGGTGGTCATGAGCGGCATCGCGCGCCCCGGTACCGGCCAGTGCAGGCGGCCCGCGAGGCCGGCTCGGCTGAACGCGTCGTCGATGTCGGTTCGCGATTCGGAGAAGTGCTCCCACCCCTCGAAGTGCAGCGGGATGATCTCCGCATCCCGGAGCGCTCGCGCGGCCGCGACCGCCTCGGCGGCGGTGAAAGTCAGGTTCCACTCACCCACGGCCTGCACGCGCGCCGCGCCGAGGTCGAGCAGCGCGGACCGGACATGGAACCGCTCGCTCACCTGCTGCACGCCATCGTACCACACGGTGTCGCCCGAGAAGTAGATCGCATCGTCGGGAGCATCGACGAACGCGAGGACGAAGCCGACGACGGGCCCTCGATCGAGATGCGCGGGACCGTGACGCGCCGGCGTGGCGGTGATGCGAAGGATGCTTCCATCGGGCGTGGAGAGATCGACGTGCTCCCACGGCTCGAGTCCGCGAGCCGCGCCGCCGAGGCGATCGGCGCCCGCCGTGGTCGTCACGACCATCGAAGCGCTGGGCAGCAGCGCTCGGCCGGCATGGTCCAGGTTGTCGAAGTGGTGATCGTGGCTCAACAGGACGGCATCGAGGGGAAGCACCTGCTCGGCCGTGATGGCGGGATCCTGCGTCTTACGCAGCGTGTAGACCGGCGTCGTGTAGACGGTACCTGCGGAATCGAACGTCGGATCGGTGAGCAGCCGAAGCCCGCGCCACTCGAGCAGCGCGGTGGGTCCGCCGATGTAGGTGAGCCGTGGTGTGGAGGATGTCATGACTGTGGTGATCCCGTGCTGTCGCGTGTGCCCACGCATGCGACCTCCAGTCGCGCGATGAGGAGGGTGAATGCGGGCCACCTCGCAACTTGCATGTCAGGCTCGCGCCGTGAAAGCCTCGGGGGCGCGACGCGCCTGCAACAGCGCCGTCACGATGGGCGCGCGGCCGACGCGCACGTCTACACGCTCACGGACAAAGGGGCGGCGCTGGGCGAAGTGCTCCGCGCGCTGGCGCAATGGGGCAAGGCGTACATTCCGGGGACGCAGACGATCGACGAGCTCTCCTCGGGCACCGCACAGAGCGGGGGCTTGACGCCTCGTGTTGGTAAGCTCATACTTACGGTAAGCGAAAGCTTACCATTATGCCACACGTCACGCACCACCCGCAACTCGATGCCCTCGGCGATCCCACGCGCCGAGCGATCCTCGCGCAGCTGCTCCGCGGGCCGATGTCGGTCGGCGAGCTGGCTCGAGGGTTTCCGATCAGCCGTCCGGCCGTCTCGCAACATCTGCGCATCCTCAAGGACGCGCACCTCGTCGCGGACCTGGCCGCCGGGACGCGACGGGTGTACCGCATCAACCCGAAGGGATTCGAATCGCTGCGCCAGTACCTCGATCGGTTCTGGACCGATGCACTCGCCGCCTACAAGAAGCAGGTCGACGAATCACACTAACCCGCCAAGACCCATCCATGCCAAGGACCGTCGATTCCACCGCCGATGTGCCGGTGCGCAAGAGCGTCACCGTGAACGCGAGCGCCGCGCGCGCGTTTCAGATCTTTACCGAGGGGCTAGACAGTTGGTGGCCGCGAACGCATCACATCGGCAGCTCACCCATGACGCGCGCCATCATGGAGTGCCGAGCAGGCGGCCGGTGCTACTCCGAGCAGGAGGATGGCACAACGTGCGATTGGGGGCAGGTGCTCGCGTGGGAGCCGCCGCGCCGCTTCGTGATGGCGTGGATGATCAACGGTGAGTGGCAGTATGAGCCCGACCTGGCGAAGTCGAGCGAGGTGGAAGTCCGCTTCACCCCGCTGCCCGACGGCTCGACGCGCGTCGACTTGGAGCACCGGTACTTCCACCGTCATGGCACCGGCGCGGGCGCGATGCGCACCGGGGTCGGTGGGAACGGCGGCTGGGGCGACCTGCTGCAGCTCTTCGCGGCAGCGGCTGAGTCCTCGAACCGGATGGAGAACGCGCGATGAAAGCTCGGACCTGGTTACGGGGGCTGGCCGGCGTCTTGGCGCTCTTCGCTCTCGGCCATACGCTGGGCACCGCGGTTCCCAAAGTCACCCGCGGGCCGTCGGAAGCAGCGGTCTTTCGCACGATGCAGAGCTTCCGCTTCCCGGTGATGGGATTCGAGCGAACCTACTGGGATTTCTACCGTGGCTTTGCCTTGATCATCAGCGTGTTGCTCGTGCTGATGGCAATGATCGCCTGGCAGTTGAGCACGGTGAGCGAGCACGACCCGGGCCGGGCGCTACCGATGGCCGTGACGCTACAACTCGGTTGTGCCGGCCTTCTGGTGCTGAGCTGTTTGTTCTTCTTCGGCGGGCCGATCATCATGTCGCTGGCGGCAACGCTGTGCGCGACCGTGGTGGTGATGATGCTGGCCAGAGCCACTCTGGCGCATCGCGCGGTACCCATCGGGCGCGAGTGATCGGACCTCTGGGGATCCGGTCGGTCTCCGAGTGGCGGGTTGCCCGCCACTCGGCGTCCCCGCATCACGCCGCGCGCCCGCGCATCACGCCTTCGTCGGCATGTGCATGTACATGGACTGAATACCCACACGTCCCGGACCCGTGAACCGGTTCCAGAACACTTGTCCGCCGCCGCCGAGGAGTCCCGTCGTCAGGCGCTGGAACTGCGTCGTCATCTGTACCGTGCGGTCCTTGTAGACCCACCCGCCCGATTCGATGTCGATCTCCTCACCCGGCTGCAGCGTGACCTCGAAGACGTTTCCGTAGCCGTGCAGCCAGAGGATCCCGTCGCCGTGCGCCGCGTGGAACGTGTCGATGAAGAAGCCCGTGCCGCCGAAGAGGATGTTGGCCGCGCCCTTCACCCGCTGGAACGTGTACTCCACGGTGCCGGTCGCCGCGAGAAACTGATGCTCGCGAACGTCGATCGCCTTGCCGCGCTCGAGGTGCAGGGCGAAGACATGTCCGGCGCCGTCACGACTGAAGGCGATGTGCCCGGGACCATTCGCTTCGGTCATGAACACCGGCATCCCCGCGACCATGCGCTTGAACGCGCCCTTCAGCGGCTTGATGCCGATGGTCACCGCCGGATGCTTCCAGAGCAGCACGTGATGCTCGAAGTAGACGGGCATCCTGCCGAGCTCGATGTGCAGCACCGGCACGAGCTCGCCCTCCAGATGATACGTCACGCCTCCAAACTGCTCGCCGCTGACGCTCGACGAGCACAGAACGGGAATGGCCACGGGATGCTCCTGCTTGGCGCGCGGCGCGGCGCGCGGTGGATGGAAGATGGGTGGGTGATACCGTGCTACGGCGCGGCGAAGCGCACCGTGCGGTAGATCGTCAGCTCGATCTCCGCCGTCCCTCGATCGCGGGCCTCACCCTGCAGGTAGATCGACTTCGAGCGCCATGTGGCGCCGGTGATGAAGCCTTGAACGAGGTCATTCTCATACAGGCTGGCGGCAGCGCCTCCGATCGATTCGGAAAAGCTGTGCACGTCGCCGCCTCCGATCGACTCGGAAGAGCTGTGGACAACGCTGCCTGTCGGCGCGCTGGGGAGCAGATCGCCGCCGTGCATCTGCACGACTCGGGTCGCGGTCCTGGCGGGCGGTTGCCCCGTGCCCCACGTGATCGATGCTTCTCCATGCTGCTGCCGGCGGCCGCTGCCGCTCCAATTCGATGGCACGCAGAACGTGAAGCCCTTGGCCTGCACACTCCGCCAACCCGTGAGATCGGCATGCGGTACGACAGCGGTGCACGCCGTTGCCTCACTCGGCGCCGGCGCTTGCGCAGCCCGGGACGGCGCCGTTCCTCCACACGCGCTCAGCAACACGGCACAGCCCAGCGACAGATATCGCATCAGTTCCCCCGTACGAGTATTGCCCCAGCCCGATCGAACATCCGCGCCGCGTTCGCGATCGCGGGATCGAGCACCGCGCTCAGGCGATAATAACCGGACTCGCCGAACTTCACACGCGCGGCCGCGCCGACGAGCATCCGCTGGAGCACCGTGTCCGCCGCCGCGCCATCGGGCACGGGTGTCCCCTGGCTCGCCGCGAACGCACGAAATTCCGTGAGCGCGGTGGTGGGCAGCGCGGGGTGCGCCGCGAGTGCATCCGCGGACGTGAGCTGTGCCGCGTTCGCGCTCACGTAGCCGCCGATCCACTTGAGCACCACGTCTTCTTCGCGCAGCCGCGCGAGCCACACCGGCGTTCCGCTCGGCTCGGGTGTGACGACGTCGGGATAGATGCCACCGCCGCCGTACACCACGCGCCCACCATCCGTGCGGCAGCTCGGCCGGCCGACCGTGTCGCGCTCCTCGCGCGCGAGCCGGTAGTACTCGCGCGTCGTGATCCCATGGTACTGCCGCTGGATGACGCGGCCGCACGGTGTGGCGATGTGGCCGACGACGAGCACCATCACCGAGCCGTCGGTCATCGGGAAGCCGCGCATGATGAGCGCCTTGCCGAACGTGGGACGTCCGACGATGAGCGCGCGGTCGTGATCCTGCAGCGCACCGGCCACGAGCTCCGACGCGCTCGCCGTCCCGCCGTTCACCATGAGCACGATCGGGTAGCGCTTCTCGTGGCTCCAGAACGAGCGCGACACGCGCCCCGTGTCGGTGACGTCGGCCTTCCGCCCCGACGCCGTGTAGACGATGTCCCCCTTGGGAAGAAACTCGCCGGCGATGCGCGCCGCCTGATCCACTCGGCCGCCGCCGTTGTCGCGCAGGTCGAGCACGAGGCGCTGCATGCCGTGCTTCTCGAGATTGCCGAGCGCGTCGTGCAGGTCGTCGGCCACCTTGTCGTTCTCGAACGTCGTGATGCGCACGTAGCCGGTGATCGAATCGAGCATCACGGCGACGGGCACCGCCGAGCTCTCGTCCACGCGCTCGCGCTTCACCACGCGATCGAGATGCGCGAGCGAGCCGTCGAGTCGCCGGCGCTCGAGCGTGAGCGTCACCGTCGAGTTCTTGCGCCCCGCGAGCGCGATCTCGAGCTCCATCGCCGATTCGGCGGTGACGGGCGCGCTGTCCACCGCGACGAGCTCGTCGCCGACGAGAATGTCCTGCGCCGCCGCGTGCGAGCCGGGATCCACGCTCACGACGACGGGCGCGCCGCCGACGAAGCTGAAGCGCACGGGGACGGGATACAGCTTGCCGGTGTCGTACGCCTCCTGCTTTGCCGGGTCGAGCCGCACCGCGGGGATGACGTACGAGTGCGGATCGGCGGCGCTCACCATCCCCTCCACCGCGGCCATGAGCAGCTCGTGCATGTCCACCGAGTCGGGATGGTTCACGCGGATGAGGTTGAGCGCCTGACTGAACATCTGCAGGTCTTCGTACGCCGTGCGCTTGCGGATCGGACTCTTTGCCGAGTCCGCGCGCTGCGCGACGGCACTGCTCGCCGAGAGCGCGACCGCGACGGCGACCGCGATCGCGACCGCGAATACCCCGCGCGCCCTGCTCATTTGCCGTTCCCGATCTGCGCCACGTGCTTCTCCGCCTCGGCGCGACGGAGATCGGTGCGGCTCGCCAGCGCGAGGAAGGTGTGGTACTCGGCGAGCGCGTCCGCGGTGCGCGCCTGCCCTTCCAGCGCCTGCGCCAACCCGAAGTGCGGCGCCGCGAACACGGAATCGAGCTCCACCGCCTTGCGGAGCTGCGTCTCCGCCTCGGGATACTTCCCCGTCGCGTTGAGGGTGAAGCCGTAGACGTAGCGGAGCCACGGATCGTCGCCCTTGATCTGCACCGCGAGGTCCATCTCGCTCAGCGCGGTGGTCGTGTCCTTTGCGCCGAGCGCCATGAAGCCGAGCTGCAGGTGCGCGGGGAAGTACGAGAGGTCCTCCTCGAGCGCGCGCCCGAACGCGTCGCGCGCGGCGCTGTCGTTGCCCAACCGCTGCTGCACCATCGCGATGCTGTATTCCGTGAGCGCCTTGGACTCGTACACGTAGACGAGATCCTTCTTGTCGGCCTTGCGCATCTCATCCAGTGCCTGCGTGAACTCGGCGAGCGCGCTGTCCGGGCGGTTCAACTGGAAGAAGATGCGCGCGCGGTCGGTGCGCAGCGACGCCTTGTGCTTCGCCTGCTTGATGGCCTTCGCGTAGAGATCCAGCGCGTCGTCGAACCGTCCTTCACCGTACGCGATCCACGCGCGCAGCGACAGCGGCCCCGTGGAGATGTAGCGGTTCATCTCGTACTCGATCTCGCCGCTCTGCACGTCGTCGCTGCCGCGTGTGGCCTCGAGTGCGATCTCGTGCACGATCGATCGGAAGAGCCGCTGGTCGAGCGCGTGGTAGAGGAAGGGATTGAGGCCGAGCGCCTGCACCTCGAGCGAGTCGATGTGCTGGATCTCCTTCGAGTGCACGGTGTGCTTGTCGCCCTCCCAGTAGCGCACGAGGCGGCGCGGGTCCTGGAGCAGGAGCGCCACGCGCCGCGCGTAGTACGCCTCGGCCAATCCGGGGTTGATTCGCGCGGCCCAGTAGAACGCATGGGCCGCCTGTTTCGGATCGCGATCGAGCTTGGCGAGGCCGAGCCGGTAGTAGGCGTACGCGTCGTTGGTGTCGACGCTCGTCTCGAGGTTGGGACGGTCGGGCGCGCGATCCTGCGCGCCGAGGTGCGGGGGCGTCACGAGCAGACCAGCAGCAACACAGGCGGTGAGCAGTGCGGAACGCATGGCATCTCCTCGGTGTCGGCGGCGCCCGGCGTGGACGCGGCGCTGATAGAGTGCGCCGCGCCGGGTGGGTCCGCAAGAACGAAGAGCGGCCGAGGCGGAGGTTAGGAGCCCTTCACGTGCACCGTGTGTGGGCCGAACGACGACGAGCGGTCACGCGAGCGGCGTGATGGCCAGCGGCAGTCGTCGCGGCCGGAAGACCGTCACCGCCGAGCCATCCGCGACGAAGGCCGACTTCGGCGGCTGCGTGAGCGCGTCGGCGAACGTGCGTCCGTACAACGCCTCGACGTCGCATCGCAGATGGACATCCGCGGCCGGTGCGACGCGCCAGCGTGGATGCTCGACGCGATACTCGATCGACGAGCCGTCGCGCTGGCGCGTGTACCCCCAATAGTGCTCGGTGATGAACTCCGCCTCGGAGCCCGGTGGCAACGGCGCAAGCTCGCCGGCCGCGCGGAGCGCGAGCGTCTCCCACGTACCGGCGCGGCGCCACTCGTAGCGAGCCGCACACGCATCGCCCGTCGATGTGCGCTCGATCGAGTGGCGCATCGGGAGCGCGCGGTACGGCTCGTTGTACCACCATCGCGCGGTCCACGCGATCGCTCGGCGCGGGACGAGCTCGCGGATGAAGACGACGCCACGCCGCCACTCGCCGTTCTCGCGATGACGCACGTAGAAGCGCAGGTTCACCTCCTCGAAGTCGACGTGCCCGGGGATGCGCGTCCCGAGCACGCGCGTGTCGAGGAAGCGGAACCCGACCACACTGACGTACGTCGTGCCGCGCCACGTATCGAGCTCGGTGCCCGTGGGGACGAGCGGCTCGAGGACGTGCGGCGCGATCTCGAAGTTGAGGATGGCGAGATCGCGCCACGCGGCGGTGAGGAAGGGGCGGGACGATAGGCTCGCGTCGCTCAGATGATCAGCTCGCGGAGACGGGTCGACGCTGGTAGATACAGCGGGTGCTTCGGGTATCCGCGCGTGGTCTGCCCAAGGCATCGCATCGGCTCGAGAAACGTGAGCACGTCGCGATCGCGGTTCAGGTACGACCCATCGTTTCCCCACGCCGCGACCGTGAGATGTGCGCGACGAGAGAGTCGCCGCAGCCATCTGTCGTTCTGCGGGCCGACACGGGAGGGAAGTATAGTGCTCCGTCGCAGCATGCCCTGCGTACGCGGGCCGCACACCTGCGATCCACCCGAGCGGACGTGCAGTGCGTGTCTCAGTTCCCCGCCGCAGTCTTCGCCTGAGCCGTGTCGGCGCCGGTGTACACGACCTTCCCACCCACGATCGTATACAGGACCTTCGTCCCGAGAATCGAATCGGGCGGCACGGTCATGATGTTGCGCGACAGTACCACGATGTCCGCGTCCTTGCCCGGCGTGAGAGAGCCCTTCTCGTGTTCCTCGAACGCGACGTAGGCCCCGTTCACGGTGTACGTCTCGAGCGCCTGCTCGCGAGTGAGCTTCTGCTCGGGGAAGAACGCCGAGTCGGTGCCGACCATGTCGCGCGTCACGCTGCAGTGGAACGACGCGATCGGACTGATGGCCTCGACGGGGACATCCGTCCCGTTCGTCACGACGGCGCCGGTCTTCCAGAGCGACTGCCACACGTAGGCGCCCGCTTTGGCGCGCTGTTCGCCGAGCCGCGGGATGACGTACGGCGCGTCGGAGCAGGCGTGGATCCCCTGCATCGAGGCCACCACGCCGAGCTGGCCGAAACGCGGGATGTCGGTGGGAGTCAAGTGCTGGGCGTGCTCGATCCGCCAGCGCAGCGTGTCACTCTTGACGTGATGCTCCTCGAAGACCGCCTGATACGTGTCGAGCGTCTCCTTGTTGGCGCGGTCGCCGATGGCATGCACCGAGATCTGGTAGCCGTGCGCGAGCCCGATCTCGGCGATCTGCTTGATGCGGGGCATCGGCGTCACGTTGAGTCCCGTGTTGGTCGGGTCGTCGTCGTACGGCTCGAGCATCCACGCGCTGCGCGAGCCGAGCGCGCCGTCCGCGGTGATCTCACCGATGCCGCGCACCGTCAGGTGTCCGTTCCCATAGTCGACCATCCGATGCGCGACGAGGGAGTCGACGTCGTCCGGCCGCACTTCGTTCGTGCTCACGAGGATGTAGAGCCGGAGCGGCATGTCGCCCTCATCGACCATCTTCTTGATCGCGTCGATGGTCGCGAACGATTCCCCCATGTCCTGGAAGCTCGTCACACCGTTGGCAAGCGCGTTCTGTGTGGCGAGATGGATCTGATGTCGAAAGTCGGCCTGGACCTCATCCGGCGAGCGCGTGGCCAGGCTCTTGGCGAGCGCTCGGCGAATGAGCCCCTGGGCGCCATCGACGAGCACGCCCGTCGGCCGTCCGCGCGCATCCTTGATGATCTCGCCGCCTGGGGGATTCGGGGTGGAGGGGCCGATGCCCGCCAGCTCGAGCGCGACGTCGTTGGCGATGAGCGCGTGTCCACTCGCGTGCCCGAGGATCACCGGATTGTGCGGCGCCGCTTGATTGATCAGATCGTTCGTCTGAAAGCCCTTCACCACACGTCCGGGAGAGCGGTTCCACTTCTCCTGGTGCCAGCCGCGCCCCTGAATCCAGGCGCCGGGCTTCGCGGTTTTCGCGGCGTCGCCGACCATCGCGGCGATCTGCTGCCAGGACGGGACGCCCATCAGGTTCAACTCGGTGAGTCCCTGTCCCAGTCCGGTGAAGTGGCCGTGCGACTCGATGAAGCCCGGGATGGCGAGGTGTCCCTGAAGATCGATGACTTTGGTGGCGGGGCCGACATAGCGTTGGATCTCGGCGTCGGAGCCGACGGCGGTGATCCGGCCGCCCGTGATGGCGATGGCCTGCCCTGTCGGGCGGGTCGAGTCCATGGTGACGATCGTTCCATGGCGAAGAACCACGTCGGCCGGGTCAGCGTGGGTGGTGCACCCCGCGGCCATCAGGAACAGGACCACGGCGAAGCAGGGAAGTGCGGTGGATGCGCGCGGCGTCATGAGAGTGGCGAGGTTCGTGTTCGATGATGCCGACAGGGTGTCGGCTGGCCCGGTGCGGACGTCCTCGAAGATTGCGCGCGGAACATCGCGCCACCAGAGGAGGGACAGCTCGATAGCTCGCGAGTACCGCATCGCAAGCGAACGGTGGATTGCTCAGCGGTGCTGGCGGCGCGCGCGCATACGGCGCATCATCCCGCGCATGCGATCTCTCCGATATCTCCCCGCCGTTGGCGTCGCGATGGCCCTTGGCTGCGCCACTGTGCGCACCGCTCACCACGTCCCGCAGCCGGCGATCATCCCACACGCGCAGTGGCAGTCGTCGCCGCCGCTCGGCTACGCGGCGGACGCCACGCGCCGCAACGAGCCGCCCGGCGGCACGCTCGTCTTCCACGATCTCTCGATCACCGTGCTCGGTACATCCACGGATTCCGCCGGCATGACGGCGGGCGACGGCGGCACGACGACGGACACCGTCGCCGCAGCGCCGAGTGCATCGGCCGACTCCAGCAACACGCCGCACACCGACACCGTGCGTCTCCGTCTCCGCGCCGGTGACGCGCAGGAGGAGCGCGTCGCGCGCGAGGGTGAAGCGTTCAACTGGCACGGCTACCACATCGCGATCGTCGCGATCTACGGGAAGGGCGAGCTGGGCGGCGGGCTCGTGGCGCTCGAAGCGGCCACGCTGTCGTCGCTCCCGAGCGTCGTCGCATCGTCGCGCGTCGCGGGCGGCGCGGAGCTGCGACTGCGCGTGCCGCACCACATCACCAGCATCACGCTGCACCACGAAGGGAGCGCCGAGCCGCTGCGCCCCGGGGACGATCCGGTGAAGGGATTGCGCGCGCTGCAGTCGTGGGGCGCGAGCGACCGCGATTGGTGGGACGTGCCGTATCACTTCCTCATCGATCTCGACGGCCACATCTACGAGGGGCGCGACTGGCACTACATGGGGGAGACGAACACGACGTACGATCCCCACGGACACCTGCTCATCAGCATCCTCGGCAACTACAACAAGCAGGAGCCGACGCAGGCGCAGCTGAACGCGATCGCCGACCTCATGGCGTGGGCGGTGGACGAGTTTCATGTGCCGCTCGACAGCATCCGCGGGCACTATCAGTACGCGCAGACCGACTGCCCCGGGAAGAATCTGCGGAAGTACCTCGAGGACGGAACGTTCCGGCGGATGGTGCAGGCGAGGCTCAGAGAAGCGCGGTAAAGACGTCGGCGAGGCTGGTGAGGAGGCTGGTGACGAGGCCGGTGTGGAGACCGGTGTGGAGACCGGCGATGCGGAAGCTCCGCGTGTCGCCTCGCTTCACGACGTGCGCGAGTGCCGCCGTTCGCCGAGCACGCGCTCTTCGCCGAGCAGTCGCGCGCGCCGCCGCTCCAGATAGCTGCGAGCGCCGCTCTCGGTCGTGAGCGAGATGGCGCGCTCGTACGCTCGCACCGCCTCCTCCGTGCGCCCTGCCTCGGCGAGCAGATGCGCGCGCGTCGCCCACGCGGGCTGGAAGCGTTGCGCGGCATCGTCGTCGATTGCATCGAGCACGGCGAGTCCGGCCTGCGCGCCCTCGACGCGTCCCACCGCCGCCGCGTAGGCGACGCGCGCGCCGAGCGTCGGCGCGATGGAAACGAGCGCGGCGTGGAGCGTCCGCAGTGCGCGCCAGTCGGTGACGCCCGAGGTGGCGCGCGCGCAGTGCACCGATTGGATGGCCGCCTCGATCTGAAAGCGTCCCATCCGGCCGAGCGCGCGCGCACGGTGGAGATGTCGCTCGCCCAGCGCGATTAGCGCCGCGTCCCACAATGTGGGGTCCTGCTCGTCGAGCGGCACGAACTCGTCGATCGTGCCGCGCGCGGGGCGGCGCGCGAGAGAGAGCGCGATGAGCGCGGCGAGGCCGTGCGCCTCCGGCTCATCGGGGAGCAGCTCGGCGAGCGTAGTGGCGAGATAGAGCGACTCGGCCGCGAGCGAATCGCGCGGCACGGTGCCCGCGACGAGAGGGAAGTCGATCGCGTACGCGCCGTAGATTGCCTCGAGCACCGGCGCGAGTCGGTCCGGCATCGCGCCGCGCTCGGGCACCACGAAGGGGATGCGCGCCTCGCGGATGCGGCGCTTGGCGCGCACGAGCCGCTGCGCCATCGTCGCCGTCGGAACCGCGAACGCGCGCGCGATCTGCTCGGCGTCGAAACCGAGCACCGCCTGGAGCATGAGCGGCGTACGGACGGCGGGATCGATGGCCGGGTGCGCGCACACGAAGAGCAGCGCGAGCCGCCGGTCGGGGATCGCATCGGGGTCGAGCTCCTCCGCAACCGACAGCGCATCGTGCGAGGCGACGTCGCCCGGTGCGAGATCCTCCAGCCGATCGGAGAGCCGATGCGCCGCCGAGCGGCGTACGTCGTGCCGGCGATTGCGCGCCACGGTGAGGAGCCACGCTGCCGGGTTGTCCGGCACGCCCGTCTGCGGCCACACGCGCAGCGCCTGCACGAAGGCGTCCGCCAGGCAATCCTCGGCCGATTCGATGTCGCCGTCCTTCGCGGCGAGGATGGCGAGCAGCCGACCGTAGGCGGCGCGCGCGAGCTCCTCGGCGCGCGCCGCGGCGTCCTGCGTCATACGGCCAGCGACAACGTCACGACGCGCTCGTCCACGCGCCGTCTACGAAGCGAACCCCCGAGGGGCGGATCTCGATCGTGCCCCACTGCGCCGCCGGGCACTTCTCCGCCCACGCGATCGCGGCATCCAGGTCGGGGACGTCGATCATGAAGATGCCGGCGAACGCCTCCTTGGTGTCGGCGAACGGACCGTCCTGCACCTGGAGCTTCCCCTGCTTCACCGACACGCTCGTCGCGTTGGAAACCGTCTGGAGCACCTCGGCGGAGCGCAGCACGCCGGCGTCGTCGAGCGCCTCCGCGTAGGCGTGGAATGCGGCCTTCCCCTCAGCGATCTGCTCCTCGGTGAGGCTGATGGCGGGGGGCTGCGGGTAGTGGATGAGCAGAGCGTAGCGCATGGTCGAATCTCCAGTCTCGGGTGAATGGTGATGGTCTACACCCGCATGACGGAAGAGAGACCGCGAAATCGACAGCGCAAGAGACGCGTACCGCGCGGAGCCATGTCCGGACGTTGGCGCCAGCCGTCACCGGCGCGACCGCGCGTTCGCCGGCGCTGCCCGCCGAGTGGGGAGATCGCCGATCAGCAGACGGGAGCCGGTCGTCGCGCCCCATCGCTGCAGCGCTCCCGCGTTCACTTCGAAAGCATAGCGGTACGGCGTGCCGGGCGCGTACGATGGACACCCCTGCGGCAGCGTCGTCGCACACGGCGTCATCGTGCGAACGGAGCGGATGACGCCGGCGCTGTCGAGAAACGCGATGTCGAGTGGGATCCGCGTGCGATACATCCAGAACCCGGCGTCGGGAGGTTGAGTCGAATCGTAGATGAACAACATGCCCGCGCGCTCGGGGAGATGCCGCCGCTCCATGAGCCCGACGTCGTGCTGATCGGCGCTGACCGCCAGCTCCAGCATGAGGGGCACCGTGTCGCGGGCCGTCGCGAGACGCACGGTGGCCGAGTCGAAGTCGAGAATGTGCTCGTCGGCCGCGTCCTGTGGCTGCGGTGACTTCTTGCACCCCACGACGGCCAGCAGGGCGATGCAGACGAACACGCCGGCGCGCGAATGGCGGACGCTACTCATCGGGCTGCGCGGATTGCGGGTGGAGTCGGCGAGCTCGCTGAGAGATACGTCGGCGGCGCGAGCAGCGGAAGCGATTGTCGCTGGCGCCTCATGAGGGGATCGGGTTCCTCATCAGTGCGGCGTTCGGGATCACTCCGACCGCAGCGCCACCAGCGGATCAATGCGGATCGCCCGTCGTACGGGTACGACGCACGCCACCGCCGCCGTCACGACCACCAAGCTGGTCGCGATCGCCAATACGGCCACGCTGTAGGGCGCCACGCCGTACAGCTGCGATGCCACAGCACGACCCGCGAGCAACGCCAGCGGTACGCCCACCGCGATGCCGATCCCGACGAGCGTCATCGATTGGCGCAGCACGAGCCGAACGACGCTCCTGCCATCCGCGCCGAGCGCCATCCGGATGCCGATCTCACGACCACGCTCGGCGACGCGATAGAGCAGCACGCCGTAGAGGCCGATCGCCACGAGACAGAGTGCCACGACACCGAAGATGCTCGCGAGTCTGGCCGAGAACCGCTCGCGCACCAACGCGCCCTTCACCGCCGCGGAGAGCAGCCCCGGGTCGCTCTCGCCGATGCCGGGCGCCACGGCCGCGATGGATCGCGCGATGTCATGCCCAACGGCGCCCGCCGCGCGACTCGGGCGCACGACGAGAACGAGAAACGGCCAGTCGCCGTCCGCGACGGGGACGAAGTACATCGGCTGCGGGTCCGAGCGCACGTCGATGAACTTGGCATCGCCCACCACGCCGACGATGCGATCTTCGGTCGCGGTGGAATCGCCGTCATCCGCATCCTGAAATACCTGCCCGATTGGATCGCGGCCCGGGAAGAACTTCTTCGCGAAGCGCTCGTTGACGAGTACCTCGCGCGTCGCCGGCACCGGGCCCGACGACGGCGCACGAAGGTCGCGTCCCTGGAGAATGGGGATGCCGAGGGTGGCGAAGTAGCCCGGTGTCACCGCGACGAACCAGGTCTGCGCATCGTCGCCCGTCAGTGGGGGCGCGCCACGCACCGTCACGTTGTCGAGCGAGCCGCGCCCGCCGTATACGGGCGCGAGCGAGCCGAACGCCGCCGACCGAACCCCTGGAATCGCGTTGACGCGGCGCAGCATCTCCGCGGCGAGCTGCACGGTCATCCCCTGCCGCTCGTAGCCGGTGTGTCGTGTCTCGACGGTCAGCGCCAGACGCTCCGCCGGGTCGAAGCCGAGCGCGGTGTCCTGCAGATTGCGAAGCGTCTGCACGAGGAGCGCGGCGCCGCTCACGAGCAGCAGGGCCAGCGCGACCTGGGCGATGACGAGCATGCCGTCGAAGACGCCGTGCGCGCTCCGTGACACGCGCGGCCCGCCGTGACCGAGCGGCGATACGAGGTCGGTCCGCGTCACGCTGATCGCGGGCACGAGCCCGCACACGATGACGCATGCGAGGCTGACCGCGGCGGTGAAGGCGAGCACGGACGCGTTCGGCGTCGTCGAGATCAGGCTGGAGAGATCGCCGATCCGCGCGCGCGACAGCACGGCCGTCGCCCACCACGCGAGCAAGAGGCCGGCGCCGCCCCCGATCAGCGCGAGCTGCGCGCTCTCAACCATGAGCTGTGCGACCACGCGCCGCTTGGATGCGCCGAGCGCCAGACGCACGGCCATCTCGCTCGAGCGCGCACGGCTCCGGGCCAGCAGCAGATTGGCGACGTTGGCGCAGCAGGCGAGCAGGAGAACCGCGACGCCCGCCATGAGCGCGAACAAGATGCGCGCGTACCGGCCTCGCACATCGAACTTGCGCTGCGGGATGCCGCGACTGACATCGGCCACGCGCAGAGCCGATTGCGTCGTCCGACCGTTGGACGCTGATACGAGCGCGCCGCTCGCGCAGCAACGACGCCAGACGTCGCCGAGCTCGCCGGCGAGTGCATCGAGCGACTGCCCGTTCGTCCGGCGACCCACGATCGTGACGATCGGGCTGCGCGCGTCGCGCTCGCGGACGATCTGGAGCGTCGTCGCGGCGCGATACGGCATGGTGACATCGGAGATCGAGGGGAAACGGAGTCCAGCATAGCCAGCGGGCGTGACGCCGACGATCGTGATCGGCTGCCTGTCGATCGTGATCGTTCGTCCGATCACGCCGCTGTCCGCGTTCAGCCGCGTGCGCCAGAAGCGCTCCGTGACCACCGCGATCGGCGCATCCTCGTCACCCGGGCCGATGAGCCGGCCACGCTCGGCGTGGAGTCCGAGCAACCGGAAGTAGCGCCCATCCACGGCATCGATCGAGACGGTGCCCGGAACACCGCCGGCATCGAGCGACGCGAAGCTCGACGAGAACATCGCGAGCGGCAAGGGGCCGGTGGCCAGTACGTCGAACTCCGCGCGCGAGAAGCTCTCATCGACGCCCTTCCCGGGGATCGCGCGCTGGAGCTGCACGAGCTGAGTCGCCGCCGGCACCGGCAGGCGCGCCAGCAGCACGGAGTGTATGATGCCGAAGATCGCCGTGTTCGCGCCGATGCCCAATGCGAGCGACAGCACAGCGACCGTGGCGAACCCCGGCGCGCGCCGCAGTCCACGCCATGCGTACCGCCAGTCGCCGAGCACCGCTTCCAGGCGCGGGGGCAGCCAGACGCCGCGCGCCTCCTCGCGCATGTAGCTCTGGTTGCCCATGGTCCGGCGCGCCGCGGCGTCCGCGTCGGCAGGCGTGTAGCCGCGGCGCTCGTACTCCTCGCGGAGCAAACGATGGTGCAGTTCGAGCTCGCGGCGGAGCTCGGCCTGCTCCGCGCGGAAGCGTAACCAGTACCTGATGCGGCGAAGCCAGCGCATTGCGTCTCCGGTTCAGGCGAAACGCAGGACGGCCTGGATCGCGGCGACCATCTGCTCGAACTCGTCCTGCTCGGCCGCGAGCTGCCGGCGTCCCGCGGCAGTGAGCGTGTAGAACCGCGCGCGGCGATTGTTTTCAGACGCGCCCCATTCGGCACGGACGTAGCCATCGAGCCGGAGGCGCTGCAGGGCGGGGTAGAGTGAGCTCTCACCGACCTGCAGCACGTCGTGCGACACGCGGCGCAGGCGCTCGGCGATGCCGTAGCCGTGCAGTGGACCGGCGCGCAGCGCGCGCAGGATCAGGAGGTCGAGGGTGCCGGGCAGGAGCTCGGGCGCACGACGAGGGATGTTGGCGGCCATTCATGTTCCCATCGATAGACGATGGGAACATCGGTGCGCGGGGCGTGGCTGTCAAGTCCCATCGATAGACGATGGGAGGGCAGTCCCGCGATGATGGCGTACGGATCAGGGAGACGTTGGCCGTGTGGCGGCGTGGCCGAGCGACTCGGCGCAGGCGAGCTGCCGCAGCTCCGCCTCATGGGAATGCACCGCTCGCGTCGCTCGACTCCGCGCGAGATTCCACCGGGTCCAGTCGCCGCTCATCCGCTCGCGCCGCTCTCCCGTCCATCGATGGAGCACGATGCGTGCGGCCGCACACCGGTCGCCCGACTCGGCCGCGCCGGCGGCGGCACCAGGTGCCGTCAATGCGGACACGAGCATCGGGATCGCGTCTCCACCCAATGATGCAACATACCGCAGATCCGAACCCGCCGCGCCCGCGTGCTGCGCACCCGCCGCCGCATGCTGCGCATCATCGCGCGCCAGATTCGCCCGAGCCACCAACGCGTCCGGGTTCAACACGTTGAGCGTGAACAGGACGACGAACCCGCTGATCACGAATCCCGCCGCGAACGTCCGCGGCCGCGAACGCAACACCGTGAGCGCGAGCCACACGAACACGATCGCCAGCCAGATCATGAACGCCGTGGCGTACAGTCGGTCCGTGGACATGCCGTAGTAGTGAACGTACAGCTTCATGCGCGCGAACGCCGAGACCATGATGGCGCCGAGCAGCACGACCAGCGGCACCGCGAGCCGGCGAAAGAAGCGGAGCGTGCGGGAATCCGAAGCTGGAATGAGTGCCTGCGCGCCGAGGAGCACCGGGAGCAGCAGCGCGGCCACGCACGTCAACTCGAAGAAGCCGCGCCTCGCGTAGTCGGCGTAGCTGAGCCCCGTGGTCCTGCGTACGAGCGCCTCGCCGCCGAACAGCCACCCGATCTGCACGGCGACGAACGCCGCGAACAGCACGGTGAGGGCGCCGAGCGCGAGCGTCACGTCCGTGGCACTGAGCGTGAGCGGGAGCGGAGTGGCTGGCGTGACGGAGGCCGCGGGTTGTGTCAGCAGCGAGCGTCGCAGCCAGCCGGCCACCACCCAGGCGAAGAAGCCGGCGACGACGATGTGCGAGAGCACGACGCCCACATCGATGTTCGGGAACGTGAAGAACGATCCGAACAGGGGATCGGCATCCGCGAGCAGCAGCGTGAAGACGAGCAGTATGGGTACCGTGATCGCCAGCGCTCGGCCGAGTCGCCTGGCGCTGCCGGTGTTGGACGGGCGGAGCGCGGTGTGGAGCTCCGCGTCGCGCATCACGAGCGGAACGACGCCCGTGGCGACTTCGACGCCGGTGCCGAACGCGGCACGAATCAGGTCGCGGACACGGGCGAGCGCGAGCGCGCGCACCGGAATGGCGTCGAGGCTCATGGCGAGCAGCATGAGCGCGG
>DASVCF010000011.1:0-10959 GCA_036381735.1 Gemmatimonadaceae bacterium
CGGCATCGGGGGAGACGTAGACGCCGCGGCCGTTCATGACATCGTTGCGGATGTTCGCCTCGCCGGTACCGACCCACACGATGTTCGGGTTCGACGGTGCGAGCGCGATGGCGCCGATGGAGGCGACCGGCTCGTGCTCGAACACCGGCGTCCAGGAGTTGCCGCCGTTCGTCGTCTTCCAGACGCCACCCGCCGCGGCGCCGATGTAGTAGATGTCCGGCCGTCCGGGGACGCCGACGGCGGCGCTCACGCGCCCGCCGCCCACGGCGGGGCCGATGTCACGCACGGAGAGGTGCAGCAGCGAATCGGCGCTCGTGGAATCGGACGACGCGTGCCGCTGCGCGCTGGCCGGCGCGGCGGCCGCGATCGCGAGGGTCGTGACGAGCGCGAGCCGCATCGACCCGCGCGCCTTCTGGACGTACGCTCCCGGCTTCATCCCGTGCTCCCATGCAAAGTGCCCGAAACGTGCACAGTGGCCCGCGACTGCCGAGCCCACCGGGGGTCGCCGAGCGAGCGTCGGCAGCGATCGAGGTCATCGAATGGCGGACATCAATTCGAACAGGGTGAACCGGCGCAGACAAGCAGGATGCGAGCCGGGGCCGCTCGGACATGCGAAGAGGGCGGTTGTCATCCCGAGCACGGCGGTCGTCATCCCGAGCGCAGCGGTCGTCATCCCGAGCGCAGCGAGGGATCTCGGGCGGGTGAGGAGATCCCTCGCCGCACTCGGGATGACAGCTCTCACGAGATCCCTCGCTGACGCTCGGGATGACAACGCGATCGCACACGGCAGGCGGTGAGGACATGGATCAGTTCATCACGCACCTCATCCAGTCCTATGGCTACGTGATCGTCTTCCTGCTCGTGGGGATCGAGAGTCTGGGCATTCCCCTGCCGGGGGAGACGGCGCTGCTCGTCGCGGCGGCGTTCGCCGCGCTGGGGCATCTCGACATCTACGTCGTCATCGCGTTCGCGGCGGCCGGCGCGATCATCGGAGACAACACGGGCTACTGGATCGGGCGGAAGGGCGGGATGGCACTGATCCGCCGGTACGGCCGGAAGGTTCACCTCACCCCGCGCAAGGTGGAGCGGGTGTGGCACTTCTTCGACCGATACGGCCCGAAGGCTGTCTTTTTCGGCCGCTTCATCGCGGTGCTGCGGACGTGGGTCGCGGTGTTCGCCGGCACGGCGCACATGGCGTACGGCCGTTTCATGCTGTTCAACGCTCTCGGCGGCGTCGTGTGGTCGATCGTCGTCGGGGTGCTCGGCTACATGTTCGGCAGTCAGCTCTCCACGCTCAAGCACTACATGAACGAGGTGACGCTCGTGGTGCTGGCGGTCATCGTCGCCGCCGTGGTGGTCATTGTCCTCGTTCGACGCGCGCACGAGCATCGCACGACGCCGTAACACGTGCGCGCCCGAGCGACATCCCGCAGCTGGCATACCCTCTGCGACTCTTGGCATCGCGGCACTGCACGCCGCTCGTCGATGCCGCGTCGGACGACGCGGCGCGACCGCACCGCGCGACCGCACTGCGCGACCGAGGAATCGACATGGCGAAACGTTCATCCACGACTCACCGCGACCAGCCGACCGACCACCAGCCAACGCCCGCGCTCAAACAGGAGCGCAAGCGGCGCGTCCTCACGCACGGCACGCCATCGGTCACGCCGTCGATCGCGCACGCGGTGGTCGTGAAGAACCGCGACGTCTTCCTCCTCACCGACACGAACGGCGATGTGCCGCTGACGACCGCGCATCACGGCTTCGGCCTCTACCACAAGGGGTGTCGGTTCCTCGACGGCTACGAGCTGACCCTCGCCGGCGCCACGCCGGGCATGCTCGTGTCCACCGCCACGCGCGACTACATGGCGACGTTCGAGCTCACGAACCCCGATCTCCGGATGCCGGATGGCACGCTCATCCCGAAGGAGACGATCGGCATCCGCTGGGACCGGCTGATCGATGGCGCCACGCTCACCCTGCGTGAGCGGCTCCGGTTCGAGAATTTCGGGCTCGAGCACATCGAGTTCCCCATCACCCTCGCCTTCCGGTCGCACTTCGACGACATCTTCATCGTGCGCGGGATGCTGCGCGAGCAGACGGGGACGGTGCATCCGCCGCGCTGGTCGGATCACACGCTGTTCCTCTCCTACCAGGGGATCGATCATATCGCCCGCTCGCTCTCCATCCAGTGTGCGCCGCCGCCGCAGGAGACGGACGGCACCTGCGCGACGTTCCACATCGTGCTGGACTCGCAGCAGAGCACCGACATCGAGCTCGCGTTCACGATCGCGGAGTCGCGGGATGCGAGCAAGGTGCGGCCGCGACCGGCCAACCAGACACCCGATCTCGATTCGGCATCCGCGTCGCTCGAGCGATCGGCGAAGGCGTGGCTCGGCCGACACACGCAGCTGAACTCCGAAAGCATGCCGCTGCGACGCCTCGTGGGGCGGTCACTGCTCGATCTCTGGATGCTGCGCACGTGGCTCGACCAGCAGGAGTTCTTCGCGGCGGGAGTCCCCTGGTTCGCCACCTTGTTCGGACGCGACAGCGTGATCACGGCGCTGCAGACACTCGCCTTCGATTCCGACATCGCGGCGCACACGCTGCGCATCCTCGCCAAGTACCAGGGCCGCGAGGTCAATGAGTGGAAGGACGAACAGCCCGGGAAGATCCCGCACGAGTTGCGCGTCGACGAGCTGACGAACGCGGGGAAGATTCCGTACAGCCCGTACTACGGCACCGTCGATGCGACGCCGCTCTTCCTCATCCTCATCGGCCAGCACGCGGCATGGACGGGGGATCTCTCGCTCTTTCACGAGCTGCGTCCCAACATCGAGCGCGCCTTCGACTGGATATCGACGTATGGCGACACGAACGGCGATGGCTACGTCGACTACCGGAGTGCCTCGACCGACGGATTGATCAACCAGGGGTGGAAGGACTCGGGGAACGCGATCGTGAACGAGGACGGCTCGCTCGCGACGCCGCCCATCGCGCTCGTCGAGGTGCAGGGGTATGTCTACCGCGCCAAGCGCGAGATGGCCGACCTGTTTCGCCGAGTGGGCGACGCGGGGCGGGCGCAGGCGCTGGAGCACGAGGCGCAGGAGCTCAAGGCGCGGTTCAATCGCGACTTCTGGCTCGAGGACAAGAGGTTCTTCGCGCTCGCGCTCCAGGCGGATGGGCGTCCGGCCGCGGTCGCATCCTCGAATCCGGGCCAGGCGCTGTGGACGGGAATCGTCGCGGAGGACAAGGCACGCGCGACGATGCAGCGGCTCATGGCCGACGACCTCTTTACCGGCTGGGGAATCCGCACGTTGTCGTCGAACGAGGTGCGGTACAACCCGATCAGCTACCACCTGGGCACCGTCTGGCCGCACGACAACGCGATCATCGCCGCCGGCTTCCGACAGCACGGCTTCGATGACGCGGCGCTGCGCGTGGCAAATGGGATCTTCGATGCGGCCACGCACTTCGACCATCTCCGCCTCCCCGAGCTGTTCGCCGGCTTTGCGCGCGAGCGCTTCGGCGTGCCGGTGCACTACCCGGTGGCGTGCCATCCGCAGGCGTGGGCGGCGGGGAGTACCCCCTTGCTGCTGACCGCGCTGCTCGGCCTCGTGCCGGAGGCGTTCGAGCATCGGCTGCGGATCGTGCGGCCGCTTCTTCCGCACTTCGTCGAGTGGATCGAGCTGCGGCATCTCGCAGTCGGCGACGCACACACCGATCTACGCTTCGAGCGGGCAGGCAGCGAGGTGGCGGTGCGCGTGCTCGGTGTGCACGGGAACCTCGACGTCGTCGTAGAGACGGAACGCGCGAATCATCGCGTGCCGGCGTGAGCGTGCCATCGCACACCCGCGTGAGCGTGCTGACGCGCGCCGCACGCAGTCGGCGCGATCCATGCATTGCCTCTCCACACATGCACGATGACGAGTACCATGGCCGACACGACCGGTCGGCCGCACGGATGGTGGAGCAATGACGGTGGCCGCCACTCCGGCGAGCGCCATCGAGCGTCTGGACGTCTCCGCGTACACCATTCCGACCGATGCCCCGGAAGCCGATGGTACGATCGCGTGGGACTCCACGACGATCGTGATCGTCGAGGCGAGCGCCGGCGGCATCCGCGGGCTCGGCTACAGCTACGCGCACGAAGCGGCGGCCGTGCTCATCGAGCGCACGTTGGCGCGCGTGGTGCGCGGTCTCGACGCGATGGATGTTCCCGCCGCGTGGGACGCGATGGTCCGCGCGATTCGCAACATCGGACGACCGGGAATCGCGTCGTCGGCCATCGCCGCGGTGGACGTCGCGCTATGGGATCTCAAGGCGCGGCTCCTCGGCGTTCCGATGGTCGCGCTCATGGGCGCCGCGCGCGCAAGCATTCCGGTGTACGGGAGCGGCGGGTTCACGTCGTACTCGCTCGAGCAGTTGCAGGAGCAATTGGGGGGATGGGTTCACGATGGGATACGCAGCGTGAAGATGAAGGTGGGGACGCACCCCGAGCAGGACATCGGTCGCGTGCGCGCGGCGCGCGAGGCGATCGGCCCGGACGCAGCACTGTACGTGGATGCGAACGGTGCGTACACGCGCAAGCAGGCGCTCGCGTTCGCCGAGGCGTTCGCGGAGCTGGGCGTGACGTGGTTCGAGGAGCCGGTGTCGGCCGAGGATCTCGAGGGGCTGCGCTTGATGCGCGACCGCGCGCCAGCGGGGATGGACATCGCGGCGGGCGAGTACGGATACGAGCTGCGGTACTTCCACCGAATGCTCGAGGCTGGCGCGGTGGATGTGCTGCAGGCGGATGCCACGCGGTGCGAGGGGTTCACGGGATTCCTGCGCGCGGCCACGCTGTGCGAGGCACGCGCACTCCCCTTCTCCGCCCACACGTCACCGTCGCTGCACGCGCATCCCTGCTGCGCCGTGCCGAGGGCGCGCAACGTGGAGTACTTCCACGACCACGTGCGCATCGAGCACATGCTGTTCGATGGCGCGATGACGGCGAAGGACGGCGCGCTCTGGCCCGACCTGTCGCGTCCGGGGTTGGGATTGGAGTTGAAACGGAAGGACGCGGAGCGATACGCGATATGAGAAGGGCGGTCGTCGAGACGGCAGTCGTCAGTCGTCGGTCATCGGTCGTCCGTGACGGCCTCGGGATGCTTCAGCCCGATCAACGGGGTCTGGTTCGATTGATCGCCAGCGATCAATCGAACCTGACCCCGTTGATCCCTGACGACTGTAATACGGGAGCGATGTGATGCCGCAGCAATGCATGACGTACCGAATCGGAGAGAGGACCACGGCGGGAGGTGACGCGCGATGACCGTTCACAGTGAAGTCATCCCGCTGAGCACGAAGCGCCCGGACGCGGTCGAGGCGTCGAACCTGGACATCGATGTGCGAGCGCTGGAGCTGGCGCTCCGCAAGCGCATCAAAGGCGAGGTCCGCTTCTCGGATGGCGACCGCGCGCTCTGGGCGACGGACGCGTCGAACTATCGACAGATCCCCATCGGCGTCGTGCTCCCGCGCGACGCGGACGATGTCATCGAGGCGATCGCCACGGCGCGACGGTACGACGCGCCGGTGCTCGTGCGCGGTGGCGGGACGAGTCTCGCCGGCCAGTGCTGCAACGCGGCCGTCGTGATCGACACGTCGAAGTACATGAACCACGTGCTCGAGATCGATCCGTCGGCCAAGCGCGCGCGCGTGGAGCCGGGCACGGTGCTCGACGATCTGCGCGACGCGGCCGCGCCGTACGGACTCACCTTCGGCCCCGATCCCGCAACGCACGATCACAACACTCTCGGCGGGATGATCGGCAACGACTCGTGCGGCATCCACTCGGTGATGGCCGAGTTCTACGGACCGGGCGTGCGCACCGCGGAGCAGGTGGAGGAGCTGGAGGTCCTCACCTACGACGGCGTGCGCATGCGGGTGGGACGGACGAGCGATGCCGAGCTCGAACGGATCATTCGCGAAGGTGGACGGCGCGGTGAGATCTACGGCCGGCTGCGCGACCTGCGCGATCGGTACGCCGACCAGATCCGGACGCGCTTCCCGCGCATCCTGCGGCGCGTGTCCGGTTACAACCTCACCGAGCTGCTCCCCGAGAACGGCTTCAACGTCGCACGCGCGCTTGTTGGAAGCGAGTGCACCTGCGTCACCGTGCTGGAGGCGACGCTCACGCTCATCCACAATCCGCTGCATCGCGCGCTGCTCGTCCTCGGCTACCCGACGATCTACGACGCGGGCGATCATGTTCCCGAGATCCGCACGTTCCGCCCGGTCGGGCTCGAGGGAATCGACGAGCTGCTCGTGGAGGACATGCGCAAGAAGGGGCTGCACACCAGGGACATCGGCCTCCTGCCGGACGGCAGGGGATGGCTGCTCGTCGAATTCGGCGGCGACACGCGCGAGGAGGCTACGGACAACGCGCGGCGCGCCGCGGAGGCGTTGAAGAAGCTCCCCAACCCGCCGACGATCCAGCTCTACGACTCGCCCTCCGACGAGCATCGCATCTGGGAAGTGCGCGAGTCCGGACTCGGCGCGACGGCGTTCGTCCCCGGCGAGCCGGAGACGTGGCCGGGGTGGGAGGACTCGGCGGTGCCCGTGGACAAGGTCGGCGCGTACCTGCGCGACCTGCGCGACCTGTTCAGCAAGTACGATTACCATCCCTCGCTCTACGGCCACTTCGGGCAGGGGTGCATCCACTGCCGCGTGGCGTTCGACCTGAAGACCGCGGACGGGATCGCGAAGTACCGCGCGTTCACGCACGACGCCGCGGAGCTCGTCGTCCGCTACGGCGGATCGATCTCCGGGGAGCACGGCGACGGACAGGCGCGCGCGGATCTGCTGCCGATCATGTTCGGCGACGAGCTGATCGAGGCGTTCCGCGAGTTCAAGTCGATCTGGGATCCGCAGTGGAAGATGAACCCCGGCAAAGTGGTGGACCCGTACTCGCGCACCGAGAATCTGCGGCTCGGGACGCATTATGCACCCGCCACGCCGAAGACGTACTTCCAGTTCCCGAACGACAACGGCAGCTTCGCGCACGCGGCGCTGCGGTGCGTCGGGGTCGGCGAGTGCCGGCGGCACGGCGGCGGCACGATGTGCCCGAGCTACATGGTGCTCCGCGAAGAGAAGCACACGACGCGCGGCCGGGCGCATCTGCTGTTCGAGATGCTGCAGGGCCAGGTGATCACCGACGGGTGGAAGAGCGAGGAGGTGAAGGAGTCGCTCGATCTGTGCCTCGCCTGCAAGGGGTGCAAGGGCGACTGTCCGGTGAACGTCGACATCGCCACCTACAAGGCGGAGTTCCTGTCGCACTACTACGAGGGGAAGGTGCGCCCGCGCAGCCAGTACGCGTTCGGGCTCATCCACTGGTGGGCACGGCTCGCGTCGCGCGTGCCGACGCTCGCGAATTTCCTCACGCAGATGCCGGGGCTTTCGAGCATCGCGAAGGCGGTGGCCGGAATCGCGCCGCAGCGCACCATCCCGCGCTTCGCGCAGCGCACCTTCAAGGATTGGTTCCGCGAGCACGAGCCGCGCAACGTGGGGGCGCAGCGCGTCATCCTCTGGCCCGACACCTTCAACAACTTCTTCTACCCCGCGACGCTCGCCGCCGCGCTCGAGGTGCTGGAGGACGCCGGCTTCCACGTGGTCGTCCCCGAGCAATCGCTGTGCTGCGGGCGTCCGCTGTACGACTTCGGCATGCTCCCGCAGGCCAAGCGGCAGCTGCAACAGATCCTCCGCGCGCTCGAGCCGGAGATCGCGGCGGGCACACCGGTGGTCGGCCTGGAACCGAGCTGCGTGACGGTGTTCCGGGACGAGATGGTCGGGCTCTTCCCTGCCGACCAGTACGCGCAGCGGCTCCACTCGCAGACGTTCCTGCTCGAAGACTTTCTCGCGACGCGCGCGCCGCACTACGAGCTGCCCGAGCTGCATCGCAAGGCGCTCGTGCACGGGCACTGTCATCACAAGTCGGTGCTGAAGCTGGATGGCGAGGAGCACGTGCTGAACGCGATGGGGCTCGACTACACCGTGCTCAACTCCGGCTGCTGTGGCATGGCGGGCTCGTTCGGATTCGAGGCCGACAAATACGACATCTCGGTCGCGGCCGGTGAGCGAGTGCTCCTCCCCGCGGTGCGCGGCGCCGACGACGACACGCTGATCATCACCGACGGCTTCAGCTGCCGCGAGCAGATCCGCGAGTGCACCAACCGGACGGCGGTGACCATGGCCGAGGTCCTGCAGCTCGCGCTGCATCAACAGCGGCTGAACGGGACGGCGAACAAGAAGCCCGAGGTCCAGGTGGCGCACCTGCAGCCCGCGGCGCTCGCGCAGCCGTCGCCGTCACCGGTACGCACGGCGGTGATCGCGGGGGCAACGCTCGCCGCGGCGGGGCTGCTGGTACGATTCCTTCAGAAGCGGAAGTCGCAGGGGAACTCGAACGTGCGCGTGTAACCTGGCATGCCCGCGCTCTTTCCTCGCTGGACCAACGTGGCGTTTCGCGTCGCGCTCCTCTTCGGGGCGCTCGTGATGTTGGCCATCCCGTTGTTCCTCATGGGGTGGGTGCGCACGCCAGCGGTGACCGAGCAGCACGCGCAACCCGAGCAGCCGGTTCCGTTCGATCATGCGATACACGTGGGCGGCCTCCGCATCGACTGCCGCTACTGTCACAGCACGGTCGAGCGATCCGCGTCGGCCGGGATTCCGGCAACCAGCGTGTGCGTCCCCTGTCACAATCAGGTGTGGTTCCAGAGCGCGGCGTTCGCCCCCGTGCGACACAGCCTCGCGACGAACCAGCCGATCGAGTGGCAGCGCGTGAACCGGCTGCCGGACTTCGTGTTCTTCAACCACGCGATCCACGTGAACAAGGGGGTGGGGTGTGAATCGTGTCACGGGCGAGTGGATCGGATGCATCGCATCGAGCAGACGGCTCCGCTCACCATGGGATGGTGCCTCGACTGCCATCGACATCCGGAGGATCACCTGCGTCCCGTGGAGCAGATGACGGCGATGGGGTGGACGCCGAGCGAACCGCAGCGCGTGCTCGGGCGCGACCTTGTGCAGCGCTACCATGTGCAGCGCTTCACGAATTGCACGGCGTGTCACCGCTGACATGACCGTGTCATTCCGAGGGAGCGGAGCGACCGAGGAATCTCGGGCCGCGAGCGAGATCCCTCGCTACGCTCGGGATGACAGATCGACATGCGGAGGGGATGGAGATGGCTGACGAAGCGCGCAGCCGGTGGGCCGACATCCTGAACGGGCGCCAGGGGCGCGACTACTGGCGCGGGGTAGATGAGCTGCTCGATACGCCCGCCTTCCGCGATGCACTCGAGCGCGAGTTCCCGCTGGGCGCCGCCGAGCACGCGGAGGGCATGAACCGGCGCAGCTTCTTCAAGCTGCTCGGCGCGAGTCTGGCGCTGGCGGGCGTGGGTGCGTGCACGAGCATGCCCGAGGAGAAGATCCTCCCGTACGTCAACCAGCCGCCGGAGATCACGCCGGGGATTCCGCTCCACTACGCGACCTCGATGGTGCTCGACGGGTATGCGACCGGGCTGCTCGTCGAGAGCCACGTCGGGCGGCCGACGAAGATCGAGGGGAATCCCGACCATCCCGCGAGCCTCGGCGCATCGGGCGTGTACGAGCAGGCGTCGGTGCTCGAGCTGTACGATCCGCATCGCGCGCGCAGAATGCATGCACCGCAGGGGAGCACGACGTGGCCGGCGTTCGCGCAGATGTTCGGCCCCTCGGCCCTGCGCCAGAACGTCGGCGCACGCGGCGCAGGGTTGCGCGTGTTGCTCGAACCGACGTCCTCGCCGCTCACGGCCGAGTTGCTGACACGCCTTCGCGGCGTGTACCCGGAAGCGGCCGTCTACTTCTACGCGTCCCTCGACGCGCGAGCCGCCATCGCGGGAGCGCGGAGCGCGCTCGGTCGCCCGGCGCAAACGCAGTACGATTTCCGCCACACGGATGTCGTCGTCGCGCTCGACTCGGACTTTCTCGCGCGTGGACCGTTCCACCTGCGCTACGCGCGCGACTTCGCGGCACGCCGACGCCTCGCGCGACCCGTTGACGAGATGAACCGCTTGTACGTGGCCGAGGCAATGTTCACCCCCACGGGGAGCCTCGCCGACAATCGCGTGCGCGTTCGTGCCTCGGAGGTCGAGTCGCTGCTGGCGGGCCTGCTCGCGGAAGTGGTGATCGATCTCGGCATGACGCCGCCGGGGATGCCGCCATCGTTCGCCGACGCACTCGAGCGCTATCGACGCAGCGCGGCGAGCACGGCCCATCGCGAATGGATTCAAGCCGTGGCGCGCGACCTACGCGCGAACACCGGGCGGAGCATCGTCATCGTGGGCGACCAGCAGCCGCCGAGCGTGCACGCGATGGCGCACGTGCTCAACGCCGCGCTCGCCAATGTCGGCACGACCGTATGGTACACGGAGCCACCCATCCTCGACGCCGGCGAGCCGACGCATGGGCTCGTTCCGCTCATGGCCGAGCTGCAGAGCGGTGATGTCGATACGCTCGTGATCCTCGGCGGAAATCCCGCGTACACCGCACCGGTGGACTTCGAGTTCGCACACCGGCTGCGCGCCGTTCCGCGCACAGTGTACCTCGGTCTGTACGAGAACGAGACCGCGGACAACGTCCACTGGTTCGTGCCCGCCGCGCACTACCTGGAGTCGTGGGGCGATGCGCGCGCACGTGACGGAACCGCATCGATCGTGCAGCCGCTCATTGCGCCGCTGTACGATGGCAGGACGGTGGACGAAGTGCTGGCGGTGCTCACGGGGGCCCGCGCCACGACCGCGCACGCGCTGGTGCAGGACGCGTGGCGCACTCGTATGGGGAGCGCGGACTTTGACGCATTCTGGGACGCGACACTGCAACGCGGGTTCGTCAGCGACTCCGCGTTCCCACGCATCGGGACGGCGCTGCGCTGGGAGACGCTGGTCC
>DASVCF010000012.1:0-4752 GCA_036381735.1 Gemmatimonadaceae bacterium
CTCGCGTGAGGGCGGGCCTCGTGCCACCCCGATGCTGGCTCTGGTGCGCGATGCTCGCCCCGCGCACCCCCAAAAAATCAGTCAGCCCTGGTGCGCCGGCACTCTCGCCCCGTCCCGATCGATCCGCGTTTCATCCGCGGCTACCGTTGCCGTTGCGGTTGTAGTCGCTGTTGTAGTTGCTGTTGTAGTATCCCCGGTCCTCCGCGGCAACCCGCAGCTCCTTCGTTGTACCTATCCGCGGTGCTCAGCGGCCGAGCTCACGTGAGCAGTCCGGCCTCTACGGGATCGAGCCGGTCGTACACGCGTCCCAGCCACAGCATCGCGCCCGCGAGCTCGCCCCAGACGGTCACGCTCGCGATGAACGCGCCCGCGATCGTGGCCGCGGTTCCCCCTGCGGTCAGATCCGCGGCCAGGAACGCGAGGCCGCCGACGATCAGCGGCGGAATCAGGAGGAGTGCGAGCATCATGATCGAGCCGAACATCATCAGGATGCGCTGCCCCATGCCGTCGATTCCCGTCGGTATGGTGTCGCGCACCCACGCGGGAAAGAACAGCGCGATCGCGTTCTGGATCGTGTATTGAATCGCGGTGAAGGTGACGAGGATGGGGAGTCCGAGCACCGCGGCGAGGAGGACGAGCATGGGGTGCGCGTGCCCCAGGCCGCCGAGGATGGCGCTCGCGATCATGAGCGCGAGAAGGCCCGCCTGCATGAGCGCGAGCGACAGCGTCGCCCCGATGATCTCGCTCGTTACCAGCTCGCGGCCACTCAATGGATACGTGCGCAGCAGCTCCAGCCGTCGGAGATCGCCGCGCAGATCGTTGCGCAGGCCGATGGGGCTCATGGTCATCGTCAGCACCAGCATTGCGGCGAGCACGCCGGCGGCGGTGTCCGCACCCGTGCGCACGGAGTGCGTGCCGACGATGAGGAAGACGTAGACGGCCGCGATGAGGAGCATCGCGATCGCGAGGAGCCCCGGTCGGAACTCGCGCGTGAGCACGAGCACGTTCTTCCAGGCGATCGCGATGCCGGGGCGCCCCGTCGGCGCGAGACTGAACCATGCGCGCGTGGCCGGCTTCGACGTCGGGCGCTGGATCGTGAGCCCCCTTCTCCGGTTCGCCAGCCGCTCGGCGCGCTTCCGTCCCGCCTCGGCGGCCGCCTCCTCGAACGCGGCATCGCTGCGGATCACCCAGATGCCATGGAGCGCGAGCAGGGCGAGCACGGCGGGGAGCGACCGGAGCCACGCCGCCACATCCCGCGCGACCACCGGCGCGAGGAGCAGGCGGAACGGGTAGAGTACGATCGCGGGCGCCGGACGCCGCATGGCGGCGTCCAGGTGCGCGAGCATCGCGTGTACATCCGCCGACGCCAGAATTGCGGGAAGCTCGGGCACGAGCCCGCTGAGCAGCGCGACGAATGCGACGATGCCGATGGCAATGGGAATCGCGCTGCGTCGTCCGGCGGCCGTCGCATGCTCCGCGAGGTCCGCGCGTACCAGCGATGAACCGAGCTGATGGAAGTGCAACACGGTCAGGACGAGCACGAGCGACACGAATGCCAGCGGCCACGAGAGCGGCAGCGTCACGGGTAGAACGATGAGGAAGAACGCCGCCGTGAACACGAGCCCGAACTGTGTGCGGAGCAGCTTGTAGAGAATGAGCGTGCGGCGCGTGAGCGGCGCGGGGAAGAGGAACTCGACTTCGGCGGGCGTGAACGCGAGCACGCTCTCGAATCCACCGCGAAACCACCACCAGGCGACGAGCGCCGCGAGCGCCAGCGGCGCGAGCGAGATCAACGGACTCGCGGGCGTGAGCAGCGGGCGCGGCCGCCGTCCGCTCATCGAGGGACCGAAGATGAGCACGACGTACCCGATGCCGACGGCCGCGCCGATCGCGTAGCGCGGCGATCGAAGCCGCGACATCGCCGAGACGAAGCGGTTGCGCGAGCTCCTGCGGAGCAGGAAGCCGAGTGCGGCGGCGCTCATGAGCGTGCGACGTCGGTGAGCGCGAGGAACGCGTCCTCGAGTCCACGCCCCGCGAGCTCGGGCCGGCTCGCCGCGATCTCCGCGACCGTGCCGATCGCGACCGCGCGCCCGCGGTGGATGACGAGCACCCGCGAGCACAGCTCCTCAACGAGCTGCAGCAGATGCGAGCTCAGGATGACGGCGGTCCCCGCGCGCGCACGCCCGAGGATCGTCGCCTTCATGCGGCGAATGGCCGCGGGATCGAGTCCCGTGAGCGGCTCATCGAGGATGAACAGCTTCGGGTCGTGCAGCAGCCCGCAGGCGATCCCGAGCTTCTGCTTCATCCCGCGCGAGAGTGCGGCGGGGAGCGCGCCGCGCCGCTCGGTCAGCTCCATCTCGTCGAGCAGCGCCGGAATCCGCTCGCGCGCATCCGCCACGCCGTACAGCCGCGCGACGAAATGCAGATGCTCCTCGACGGTGAGATGGTCGAAGAGGTGCGGCTCATCGGGGATGAACGCGAGCACCCGCTTCGCCTCCACCGGCTCGGATACGATGTCGTGTCCCGCGATGCGGATCGTTCCGCTCGTCGGGCGGATGATGCCGGCGATGCTGCGGAGCGTCGTCGTCTTCCCCGCGCCGTTGGGCCCGACGAGCCCGAGCACTTCGCCAGACTCGACGCAGAACGACAGATCGGCGACCGCCGTGGTGTCGCCGTACGACTTGGTGAGATGTTGGATGTCGAGCATGGGAGAGGAGGGGAGGGTGGTGCGGACGCTGCGCGCGGTACGCGCGGTGCGGGTGGTGCGCACACGTCGCGCGAAGGTAGTGCTTCCAGGCGCGAGACGGCAAGCGGCACGTCGATGACCATCGACGTGCCGCTGCTCGACCTCGTCACATCTCGCGATGCGTGCTCAGTGGTTCGCGGCCGTCTCCCCGCTCCAGCGCACCGAGAAGATCCGCCCGCCCGCATCATCCGAGATGAACAACGTCCCATCCGGTCCCACCACGAGTCCCATCGGCCGCCCCTTCATCGCGCGCCATCCGGTGATGAACGGCTCCAGCCGCTCCGGCTTCCCGTTCTTCACCAGCACGCGAATCACGCGATAGCCCGCCGGCTTCGAGCGATTCCATGACCCGTGCTCGGCGATGAACTCGCTGCCGCGGTACTCGGCGGGGAATTGTGTGCCGGTGTAGAACACCATCCCGAGCGATGCCGAGTGCGCGGTGTCGGTGAGTGCGGGCGCGATCTGCTGCTTGCAGATGGCCGGCGTCGCGCCGGGCTGGATCGGGTTCACCTTCCCGTCGTCGTAGCAGTACGGCCATCCGTAAAAGCCGCCCTCGCGGATGATGTTCACCACTTCCTCCGGGGGCACGGAGTCCGTCATCGCGGTGTTCGACTGGCCGAGCTGATCGCCGCCGTTGTGCGTGGCCCACATCGCGCCCGTGCTCGGCTCCCAGCCGAAGTCCACCGAGTTGCGGAGGCCGTATGCCCACACCGCCTCGGCGTACTTGCCGCCGTTGTGCACGAGCTTCTTCGCCGCCGTGGGATTCATGAGCTTGCTCGCGCCCGCGGGCTTGCCGTCGAGCGTCCAGCGCGAGATCGTCGCGCGGAGCGGGTCCGTCTCCTCGCACACGTTGCACGAGGAGCCGGTGGCGAGAAAGAAGTGCGTGACGTCGCCGCTCGTGGCCGGCGGGAAGTGGATGGTCTTCGTCCAGTGCCGTCCGCCAGCGGGGAGACCGCTGACGACGGTGCGGATGCTGTCGAGCTTCCCGTCGCGCTGCGAGCTCCACGCCATGATCACCGCGTCCGTGTTCGCGACCCAGAGCGTGTCGCCACGCCACGCGAGTCCGTGCGGGCGATTGAGGCCGTTGAGCACCGTCATCGTGGAATCGGCCTGGCCATCGCCGTTCGCGTCCACGAGCCGCACGACGTTCCCGGCCTGCGGTTCGGAGACGTAGAGCGCCTTGTCCGGCCCGAACGCCATGATGCGCGGTCCCTTGAGGTCCGTCGCGAACACCTTCACTGTGAACCCCTTCGGCGCCGTGAGCGAATTGACGTCCCCGTCCGCGCTCGAGTGCGACGATTGCGGCGCTTCAGTCGCGTTCGCGCTCCCATCCGCGGACGACGAATTGGACTTCGAGCACGCCGCGAGCAGGGCGGCGAGTCCGACGATCAGGGCGCGTGACGACGTGCAGTGCATGATTTCCTCGTGCATTCAATGTTCGACCACCGACCACCCGCATGGCGCACCGCATTTCGCAGACGCGGTGCCACGGCGCTTCCCCGGCGTGATCACCGTCCGGGGCGGGTGCGAGTGTGGCGTCATCACCATCCGGCGCCGCCGCTCGCCCGGCGTCATCACCATCCGGCGCAGCGGGTATAGATTGCAGACGAGGCACGACCTTCACAAGCAGGATACATGACCACGATCGCACATCCACCGGAAACGCTGGAGGGATGGTATACCCTCCATCAGGTCTTCTCCATCGATCGCCGCGCATTGCGCGCGCTCGACGACGCGACGCGCCGCAGGCAGGAGCAGCAGCTGTGCGTCGCCCTCACGGAGCTCGCATCGCCCGAGGATGGTGGCTGGAGCGCGCCCGCGCGGCTCATCGGCTCGACGGGCGAGCTCATGCTCGTGCACTTCCGCCCGACGCTCGATGCCCTCGGCGCCGTGCAGCAACGCCTCGCGCGCGAGCCGCTGATGGATGCGATGCATCCGGTGTACTCGTTCCTGAGCGTGACGGAAGCGGGGCTCTATCACATCACCGCGCAGCTCGCCAAGGATGC
>DASVCF010000013.1:0-42698 GCA_036381735.1 Gemmatimonadaceae bacterium
CTCGCGTGAGGGCGGGCCTCGTGCCACCCCGATGCTGGCTCTGGTGCGCGATGCTCGCCCCGCGCACCCCCAAAAAATCAGTCAGCCCTGGTGCGCCGGCACTCTCGCCCCGTCCCGATCGATCCGCGTTTCATCCGCGGCCATCCGCGGTCCCCTTGTTGTTCTCATCCGCGGCCCACTTGGCTTTCGCGATCCCTGCCCCGCGGCTAAATTCACCACGCTCCGCGGCTCATCGTGGAGGATGATCATCAAGCATTCGTACGGCACTGGAGGCCTCTCAACAATGCGATTGACCGGACTGGCGCTCATTGCAGGCGCAGTGGTCCTCGGCGCGTGCGCCGGTGGGGAGAAGGGGCAGGATACATCGAACACCGCCGCGGCGGCGACGCCGGCGGCAACGAGTGATACGGGAGCCGGCGCGGCGGCGGCCGGCGCCGTGGCTGCTGCACCTGTCACGGGGAAGACGATCGAGGTCAAGATGGTGATGGATGATCCGTCGCACCCGAAGTTCGAGCCCGCGGACATCACCATTCACGAAGGTGATGCCGTGAAGTGGGTCGTCGTCTCGGGCACGCCGCACAACGTCGTGTTCGACAGCGCGCAGGCGCCGGCGGCCGTCAAGGCGCAGCTCGCGGCGAACATGCCGGAGCCGATGCAGCCGCTCTCGGGCAAGTTCCTCATGAGCCCGGGTGAGAGCTACACCGTCTCGTTCGGCAAGATTCCGCCGGGCAAGTACTACTACTATTGCCTCCCGCACGACATGCTCGGCATGCACGGGACGGTCACGGTCCAGTAACACCGTCGAGCTGCAGCACAGCACAACATGAGGGGCGGAGACCATGCGGTCTCCGCCCCTTTCGTGCGCTCGCCACCCGCATCCGCGCGCGCGGCGTCACGCGACACGGACGGCCGCTTGCCGCGTGTACGCGGCCCGTACCAGCACGCCGCTTGCGCCCCGCACGCTCCGGCGAGATACTCGTCGTCGGTCTTCGTGCTTGCACTCCCCCACCGCTCCCGCCCATGCATCGCACCCGCCGCCCGCTCCTGACCCTGGCCACGCTCGCGCTCACTTGCTGTGCGTCCGCGCAGCGGCCACCGTCCGCGGCCCCCGCGCCGCAGCGCGTCGCGGTCACGAGGCCGGACACCGCGCGCACCACGATCGCGGCCAGGACCGCCGGCATGGAGAAACGCGACGGGTTCATCCCGATCTACCTCGACGCGCAGCGCGACAGGATCTACCTCGAGATCCCGCGCGACTCGATGCGGGCGCTCTACTTCCTCTCGCTCGCCACGGGCTTGGGCTCCAATCCCATCGGACTCGACCGCGGCGCGGAGCAGGGGGAGTACATCGCGCGCTTCGACCGCGCAGGCGATCGCATGCTGCTCGTCCTCGAGAACTGGAACTATCGCAGCTCCGCCACGAACAACCCCGCGCACGTACGCACCGTGCTCGAGGCGTTCCCGCCGAGCACGGTGGCGGCGCTGCCGATCGTCGCGAGCGAGGGCGGGCGCTACCTGGTGGATGCGACGGACTTCGTCTATCGCGACTGGGTGGATGCGGCCGGCACACTCGCGCGGAGCAATCAGGGGAACTACAGCGTGGCGCGCGACCGGTCGAGCATCTACCGGCCGTACACCAAGGCGTTCCCCGAGAATACGGAGATCGACGTCGCGCTCACGTACGCGCTTTCCGGCAATCGCGCGGGGCGCATCGTCAGCATGATTCTCCCCGACGTGCGCGCCTTCACGCTCCGGCAGCACATGTCCTTCATCGCGCTCCCCGACTCCGGCTACCATCCGCGCGCGCTCGATCCGCGCGTCGGCTTCTTCGGCATCACGTTCAAGGATTACGCGCAACCCATCCAGGGCTCGCTCGACCAGCGGTGGATCGAGCGGCACCGCCTGGAGCGCGTGGATCCGAACGATCCGAATAGCCCGATCAAGAATCCGATCGTCTATTATGTGGACCGCGGCATCCCGGAGCCCATCCGCACGGCGGTGAAGCAGGGCGTCAGCTGGTGGAGCGAGGCGTTCGACCGTGCGGGGCTCAAGGGCGCGTTCGTCGTCAAGGATCTGCCGGAAGGCGTGGACCCGATGGATGCTCGCTACAACGTCGTGCAGTGGGAGAATCGCAACGAGCGCGGCTGGTCGATTGGCGGCGCGCTCGCCGATCCGCGCACGGGTGAGATGATCAAGGGGATGGCGCGACTCGACTCGCACCGCGAGCGCACGGACTACAACTTGTACGCGGGGCTCATGGGCGCCGCGTCGTCCGCGGCCGACACCGCGTTCGTCCTCGCGCGTGCGCGCTCGAAGGCGGCCCACGAGGTGGGACACACGCTGGGCCTCGCGCACAACTTCATCGCGTCCACGTACGACCGTGGCTCCGTGATGGACTATCCGCCGCCGCGCGTGACGCTCGATGCCAAGGGCAACATCGATGTCTCCGCTGCCTACGCGCAGGGGCCCGGTGCGTACGACATCTGGGCCATCCACTGGGGATACGGCATCTTCCCGCCCGGTACGGAGCAGGATTCGCTGCGCGCCATCGTCGCCGAGGGGCTGAAGAAGGGCTACCTCTTCCTCTCCGACGCCGACGCGCGCCCCGAGTTCGCCTCCGATCCACGGGTGAACTTGTGGGACGATCAGGCAACGGCCACTGCATTCCTCAAGACGCAGATGGCCGTGCGGCGCGTAGCCATCCAGCGCTTCGGGCTCCGCAACATCCGCCCCGGCGAGCCGGTCGCACTGCTGCAGGAGCGCTTCGTCCCCGTCTACTTCTTCCACCGCTTCGCCATCAACTCCGCGGCGCGCACGATCGGCGGCATGGAGTACAGCAACGCGGTGAGCGGCGACGGCCAGCAGACGACGCGTCCCATCGCGGCGAGCGAGCAGCGCGCGGCGCTCGACCAGCTCCTCACCGCGCTCGCGCCCTCCGAGCTCGCGATCCCCGACACCGTGCTCACGCTCCTCGGGCCGCGCCCCTTCTCGTACGGCGGCTCGGTGGAGCTCTTCGGGAGTCGCACGCGCCCCGCGTTCGACGAGCTGGGAGCCGCGCGCACGCTCGCGCAGATGGTGCTCGACGCCGTGCTCGAGCCCAACCGTGCCGCGCGCCTCGTAGCGTTCGCGCCGCACGAGGCCCACGCGCTCACCCTCGGCGAGACGATCGATTCGCTCACCGCCGCCACGTGGGGACGCCCCGTGCCGCGGAGCGCCACGCTCGCCGCGCTGCAGCGCGTGACGCAGCGTGCGCTCGCCGACAAGCTGCTCTCGCTGGCCGCCGACACGAGCGCCTCCCCCGAGGTGCGCGCCATTGCCGAGCTCGAGATCGCGAAGCTCAAGGCCGTGGCGGCCACGCGCGCGCGGGTGCACCCGGCCACACGCTGGGGCGACGCCGAGCAGGCACACTGGCACGCCATCGCGGGCGACCTCACGCGGTGGATCGAGCGGCGGGAGCTCCCCGCGCCGACGCCGGCACTCGTCGCGCCGCCAGGCGATCCGTTCGGGCTCGATCCGTAACCTCCGATGTGGATGGACAGCAGCGGGCGGGCCGTGTGGATTCGCCGGCGTGCGACGAACGTGCGCCGGCGATCCAACGTCGTGGGCGGCGTCGCGTGCATCGCGTTCGCCGCGCTGCTCGGCCTCGCGCTCGTGAGCTTCCCCGGCACGTGGCGCGCGCGCCGTGCGCCCTCGCTGCCGAGCGTGCCACGGCCGGATACCTTGGCCATCATGGACGCGATCACGCAGGCGACGACGCGCGTCGAGACGGCGACGCAGGCCATCGCGCGCGCCCGCGCCATCGCCGCGCGAAACGCGCATCCGCCGCAGCCAGTCGACACGTTTCCGGCACCCGTGCGTGCTCGGCGCGATACGCTCCAGCAGGAGCTCGCCGAGCTCGGCCGGCTGCTGCAGGCCGCGCAGAGCGCGCCGCTCCCCGCCTCGTACCGCGCCCTGGGCGAGTCGCCCGCGCTGCGCACCGACCCGCGAGTGCGCGGGCTGCTCGATTCGCTGACCGTCGTCGAGCAGACGCGCTCGACGTTCGACGCCATCAGCGGAGTCGATCCCGGCTTTCTCGCACTGACGACGCGAGCTGGCGATCTGGGGAAAGCGATCCAGGCGATCGCCGTCGACAAATACGGCGCGCTGCGCACGGAGCTCGGCGCCATCACGCCGGTGGCGCCGCACGTGGAGCCGATCGTCGTCCCCGATACGATCCCGCTCCTCGCCGAGCGTGACTCCGCGACCGCCGCCGGCACGGCCGCAGTGCGGCGCCTGGAGCAGGCGCGCGTCCTCGTGCGCGCGCTGGATGATGAAGCGGCGCGCGAGCGCGAGCGGGCCGCGATGGGTGTGCCGCCTGCCGTGCTGCTCACCGCCGCCGCCGTCCTCGCGCTCGTCACGGGGTTTGCCGCGGCACTCGCGCTCGAGCTGCGCCGGCCGTGCATCGCCGACGCACGCGAAGCGGAAGAGATTGCCGGACATCGCGTCCTCGTCATCGTGCGCCCGCACCGCGCGAACCCCGAGCGGGCGCGCCGCAAGGCGGATCGCGAGATGCCGCCGCTCATCCACCCCATCTCCGACATCTACCAGGCACTCTACGCGCAGCTCGCCGACAGTGCGTTCAACCTGCCACTCGTCGGTGTCGTCGGTGACCGACCGCTGGCCACGGCCGCTGTGGCCGCCAATCTCGCGGCGGTGGCCGCGCGTCAGCCGCGCGCCACGCTGCTCGTGGACACCGACATCGAAACGCACGGCGTCTCCGTCGTCGCGCACGTGGCGAGCGCGCCGGGGCTCACCGATGTCCTCGACGAGCGCATCGAGTGGCCCGAGACCATCGTCGCCATGCTCGCCGGACGTGACCACACCATCGATGTTCTGCCGAGCGGCCTGGGCTTCGCCGGCGTGGATGCGCTCGACGGCGCGCTCGTGGTGTTGCGCACCGAGCTCGCGCACCTCGCGCGGCGCTACGAGACGGTGGTGGTGAACCTCGCCGCGGCACGCAGCGGCCATCCGCCGGCGCTGGCGAGCGCCGTGCCCATGGTGGTCCTCTGCGTCTGCGTGGGGCGGACGCGACTCGAGACGCTCGCAACGCTCGTCGCTCGGCTCGACGAACAGGGTGTCGCGATTCGTGGACTCGTCCTCTGGGAGAGCCCCGAGCCCGTGTGGCCGGCGGCGGGGCAGACGCCGCCCCCCGCCAGCGCGCACGCGGCGTCGCACACGGCGCTCACCCGGTAGCGGTCGCGGCCGCGCCGTGCGGTAGCCCAGGACGCGACCACAGCGATATGTTTCGCCACATGGCGGAGCTCACTCTCGATCTGCGCGATCTGCCGAAGGCGCGCGCGTATGCCGACCTCGAACGCGCAATCGAGACCGTGCTCGAGGGTGTGCACGACGAGATCGCGGCAATGGCCACCGTCGCATCGCTCATCCACCACGGCTTCGGCCACCTGTTGTGGACGGGCTTCTACCGTGTCGCCGAGCCCGATCGGCTCCTGCGCGTGGGGCCCTATCAGGGCACGCTCGGCTGCCTCGAAATCGAATTCGGACGGGGCGTGTGCGGCACGGCGGCGAGCGAGCGGCGGAGCGTCGTGGTGCCCGACGTCAATCGATTCCCAGGGCACATCGCCTGCGACGCGCGCTCCTGCTCGGAGATCGTGGTGCCCGTGTTCGGCGCTGGCAACCGGTTGCTCGGCGTGCTCGACATCGATTCGACGGAGCTCGCGACGTTCGACGACACGGATCGCCAGGGACTCGAGCGCGTCGTGCACTGGTTCGCGAGGAATGTTCGATGACCACTGGATACTCGGATCGGATCCATCACGCGTTCGCGTTCGCCGCGAAGCACCACGATCAGCAGGTCCGTAGAGGGACCCGGCTGCCGTACCTCACGCGCGCCCCGAACGTCGCCGTGATCCTCACGCGCTACGCGCAGGATGAGACGGCCGTGGTCTCGGGCATTCTCTACGATGTGGTCGACGATTACATGCGCGACGGCTGCACGCCCGAGATGCTCGAGCAGCGCATCGCCAGCAAGTTCGGTGACGATGTGCTGCAGACGCTGCTCGCGGTGGTCGAGCGGCGCTACGACGACGAGGGGACCGAGATGTCGCACGACGAGCGGCGCGACGATCTCCTTGCGCGGCTCGGCTACGCCGATGCGCGGAGCTGTTGGATCCTGGCGGCGGATCAGCTCCACGCCGGCAGCGCCCTGCTCGCCGATCTGCGCCGCACGGATTTTCCCGAATCGGTCTGGTCGCGCTTCGACTCGGGGCGCGAGGGAACCGTCCGCTGGTACCGGCGCCTGTGCGACGCGCTCCTCGACGCGGGCTTCGATGCGCCGATCATGCACGAGTTCCGCTCCATGGTCGATGCGCTCGAGGAGAAGTACAGCCGGACCCGGGAGCCGGAGTTCTAGGAACTACTCTGGCCACACCTGGCTTGCCGCCCTATACTGGACGCACACTCATCCTGCGAGGTGTGCCATGTGGAGCGAGTTCAAGGCATTCCTGATCAAGCAGAACGTCCTGGCGCTGGGTATCGCTGTCGTGCTCGGCGTCGCGTTGAACACCGTCGTGCAGGCGATCGTCAACGACGCCATCATGCCCATCGTGACCGTGTTCACACCGAAGGGCTCCTGGCAGACGGCCCTCTGGGATGTCGGTCCGTTCCACTTCAAGCCGGGTGACCTCGCGAGCGCCGTGCTCAACTTCCTGATCATCGGCTTCGTGTGCTGGCGCATCACCAAGGCGTTCATCAAGCCCGCGCCCGCAGCACCTGTCCCCGCGACGAAGACGTGTCCCTACTGCCGCATGCAGATCGACGCCGCCGCGACGCGGTGCCCGCACTGCACGAGCGCGCTCGAGGGCGCGCCGGCGCTGGTCATGGGAGGGAGCGGCCAGGCGGCGGCCGTGTAGGCAGAGAGCAGAGAGCAGAAAGCAGAAAGCAGAGAGCAGGAACGACCGGGCGGTCATCCCGAGCGGGTGTCATCCCGAGCGCAGCCTTGTCATCCCGAGCGCAGCCTTGTCATCCCGAGCGCAGCGAGGGCTCTCGGGTTGCCAACGAGATCCCTCGCTGCGCTCGGGATGACATCTCCTCCCTAATCCCTCCTCCCTCTTCCTGTTTTCTACTTTCTGCTCTCTGCTTTCTGCCTTCTGCTTCTACGCTCCGTACCGCCGCTCCACGTACCCCTCGAGGATCTCCAGAAATTCCGGCACGATCCGCTCGCCCTTGAGCGTGACGGCGAGTTTGCCGTCCACGTACACCGGCGCCTTGGGCTCCTCGAACGTTCCCGGCAGCGAGATCCCGATGTTGGCGTGCTTCGATTCACCGGGGCCGTTCACCACGCACCCCATCACCGCCACGCGCATCTCCTCCACGCCGGGATACGTCTCCCGCCACACTGGCATCTGCTCGCGCAGATACGTCTGAATGTCCTGCGCCATGTGCTGGAAAAAGGTGGAGGTCGTGCGCCCGCACCCGGGGCACGCCGTCACCTGCGGCACGAAGCTCCTGAGCCCGAGCGACTGCAGGATCTGCTGCGCGACGTACACCTCTTCCGTGCGATCACCGTTCGGCTTCGGCGTGAGCGAGACGCGGATCGTATCACCGATCCCTTCGCTGAGCAGAATCGACAGTCCCGCGGTACTGGCGATGATCCCCTTCGCGCCGAGCCCCGCTTCGGTGAGCCCCAGGTGCAGCGGGTAGTCGCACCGCGCGGCGAGCCGGCGGTACACCTCCACGAGATCCTGCACGCCCGACACCTTGGCCGAGAGGATGATGCGGTCGTGGCCCAGTCCGGTCTCTTCCGCGAGCGCCGCCGAGCGAAGCGCGCTCTCGAGCATCGCCTCGATGTAGACATCGTGTGCATCGCGCGGCTCGCTCGCGCGCGCGTTCTCGTCCATCATCTGAGTGAGCAGCTCCTGATCGAGCGAGCCCCAGTTGACGCCGATGCGCACGGGCTTGTCGTGCTCGAGCGCGATCTGGATGATCGTGCGGAAGTTCTCATCGCGTCGCTTGCCGCCCACGTTGCCCGGGTTGATGCGGTATTTGGCGAGCGCCGCGGCGCAGGCGGGGTACTTCGTGAGCAGCAGGTGCCCGTTGTAATGGAAGTCGCCGATGACGGGGACGTCGACGCCGGCATCGGCGAGGCGCTGCACGATCTCGGGGACGGCGGCCGCGGCCTCGTCGTTGTTCACCGTGACGCGGACGAGCTGCGAGCCCGCGTGTGCGAGCGCCATCACCTGTTCGGCGGTGGCCGCCGCATCGGCGGTGTCGGTGTTGGTCATCGACTGGACGACCACGGGGTGTCGGCTGCCGACCGGCACGCCGCCCACCACCGCGGTGACCGTCTGTCTACGAGGCGCGAAGGTCACGACCGTCTCGGGTGAAGGTGAGTCCGGCTCGAACACGTCGAGCGGACGATGCGAAAGGTAATGCGTTTGTGTCATTTCGAGGGAGCGCGTTCGGGATGACAGCCGGTGCATCATTCCGCAACCGGTCCCGATGCTGGCGTGCATCGTGCACGCCTCGCCTCGCTTTCAAACAGGAGGAGCACATGGCTACCGGAACGGAATTTCTCAAGCATCAGGTCAACAACGCGGTCGTCTCGCACCGCGCGTTCCTCGACGCACTGAAGGATCACAAGGACGACGCGAGCGACCCGCGCTTTCGCGATCTGTGCACCCGCTACATCCAGCCGATGCAGGACATGCAGAACCAGTTGGAGGCGTATCAGAAGGAGTTGGGCGCCGACGAAGGGCTGGCGAAAAAGGTGATCGGCGGACTCATGGGCGGGGCACGCGATCTCGCGGACATCGCGAACGATGATTTCCTTCGGCTCGTTCGCGACATCATCCTGTCCGATCAGAACGAGGATACGTTCCGCACCTTCCGCGAGGCGGGACGGCAGCTCGGCAACACGCGACTGCAGGAGATCGGGACGGGCGGCGAGCAGGGGCACGACAACTACAAGCGCGACGCGAACCGGCTGGTGCAGTCGATGTTCGTGGAGTCGGTGCGGGGGACGGGACCGCAGGCGACGACCCAGGCCACCACGGAGGCGCAGGCGGGAACCCGGCCCCGGCCGGCAGTGTAACACCCCCATTTCGGCCGCTATTGCTTCTTTTCCGAAGCGTCATATATTAGAGCCGGCACCACCCGCTGGCAGCTGCAGACCCGGGCGGCATGTTCGTCCGGGTCTGTTTTGTCTATGTACCCACGGGTGGGGCTGGCGCGATGACACACACGCTCGCGCCATCGGTACTTGTCAGGGTTCGGCGCGTTCCGCTCCCTGGACAACAACATTTCAGGAGTAGGACATGCGCACCACCGGAAAGGTGAAGTGGTTCAACGATGCCAAGGGCTTCGGCTTCATCACCCCTGACAACGGTCAGAAGGACTGCTTCGTCCACTACAGCGCCATCCAGGGCAACGGCTTCAAGTCGCTGGCCGAGGGCGACACGGTCGAGTTCGACATCGTGCAGGGCCAGAAGGGTCCGGCGGCGGAGAACGTGACGAAGCGGTAAGGCCGCGCTTCACCACCGCGAAACGGGGCGTCTCTCTACGCGAGAGACGCCCCGTTTTGTCTAGGCGCTCAGGCTGTCGATCACCATCTGGCGCGTGGCGCGGATTTCCCGCGCGACCAGGCGCCGCGCCTCTCCCGCCTTGCCGCGACGCAGCGCGCTCAGGAGCGCCTCGTGGCTATGGACGGCGTCATCGCTGTGCGGCAGCCGGAGCATGCCGAACTGGATGATCCGATGGCTCTCCACGAGCAGTTGGCCAACGAGCCCGGCCAATCGCGCATTCCGACACGACTCGGCGATCGTGGTGTGGAATGCCACGTTCGCGCGGTGGAAGGCGCGGACGGATTTCGGGCGCGCCACGTCGTAGCCGATATGGCACAGCTGCTCCAGGGTCGCGATGCGCACATCATCGAGTCGACCCGCCGCGAGCGCGACGGCGGCGGGTTCGACGATGAGGCGGAGCCCGCAGATCTCTTCGACGTCGCGCAGAGTGATTGGGGCGACCACGTAGCCCTTCCGCGGGTGCACGAGCACGAGTCCTTCGTGTACGAGCCGCCGCAGCGCTTCGCGCACCGGGGTTTTGCCGAGCTGCATCTGATCGGAGACGTCGCTCTCCGTGAGCCGCGCACCGGGCGCGTGCGTGCAGGCAATGATCTGCTCACGCAGCCGGACGTAGGCCATCGCACTGACCGACGGTGTCGTCGGGCGCGCGTGTGTCCGCGGCCGCGAGGGCGTGGACCTGGACCTCGTCGGTTTCGGGGAGCGCTTCCTCCCGTCCGAGCCCGATCGTCCGTTGCGCATGTCAGAGGATAACACGCGGTCCGCGCGCGTTCCACCGGACCCGTGTCGGGCGTGTTGACACACTCGGCCAGGCGCCGTAGTGTGATATATCACAGATCCCCAGCGTCGCCGGCGCCCCGCCGCCCGCGCCGGAACGCATCGGGTCGGACGGATGAGCACATCATCCGGCCTGGCGTCTCCCGCCAGCCTTCCGACCATCGGGGAATGGTGTTCCGCGTCGGACAGCCCACAGCGCGCACCGGACGTCTCACCAGCGCGCTTGCATGCTCTGCAGTCACAACCCGTGGCATGTCGCTTCGACCGGCGCGACGGGTTGCCGCGCAACAGCGTTGCTCGAGTTGCAGAAGCAGCACGTCCGTCCTCACTCCCCACGCGCTGGAGGAACACCGACTATGAGACTACGTCGACAGACGCTGCATCTGGCGAGCGGTGGCCTGCTCATGCTCCTCATGCTGAGCGGCCGCTCGCTCCTCGCCCAGGGAACCGTCACGGGGCGCGTCGTGGCCGCCGACACGAAGCTGCCGATCAGCGGCGCGCAGATCGTGCTGCTTGGTACAACCACCGGGACGAGCACGGCCGACGATGGGACGTACACGCTGCACGACGTCGCCGCCGGGCCGGTCACGCTCCAGGTCTTGCAGCTCGGCTACCGGAGCCAGCGGGCGACCACGACGGTCACGGATGGACAGACCACGACGGTGAACTTCCAGCTGACGGTCGCCGTGGTGCAGCTGCAGGAGGTCGTGACGACGGCGACCGGCCAGCAGCGACGCGTGGAGTTGGGCAATTCGATCTCAACACTGGGCGATGTGTCGAAGACCGTCGAGGCGAGGCAGCCCACGAATGTCGCCGATCTGATGGTCGCGAAGGCGCCGGGCGTGATCGTGCTCCCCACCTCGACACTGGGCGGCGCGCCATCGCTCCGTATTCGCGGCGCCTCGTCGATCAGCCTGAACAACGCGCCGATCTACTACGTGGACGGCGTGCGGTACGCCTCGGACGCCACCAACTCGGGGACCGACACGGATTTCTCCCTCCTCAACTCGCTGGACCCCGAGGAGATCGCGGATGTGGAGATCGTGAAGGGACCATCGGCGGCCACGCTCTACGGCACGAACGCGGCCAATGGCGTCGTGCTCATTACGACGAAGCGCGGACAGGCCGGTACGGCACGGTGGAATGCCTACGTGCAAGACGGGTTGATCGATGACCGCACGGCGTACCAGACCATGTACGCGAACTGGGGCCACGCCCCCGGCGACACGACGGCGGTCCGCTGCCAGCTCGCGACCATGGGTCCCTCGACATGTATCTCCGACAGCCTCACCACGTACAACCTGCTCGAGGATCCGGAGAACACGTTCGTCCACCTGGGTCGCGCGCGGGCGTACGGGGTCAACGTGAGCGGTGGGACGGACAAGGTGCAGTACTTCATCAGCGGGGACCTGAACAGCCAGACCGGCCCGATTCAGATGCCAGGCTTCGAGGTCCAGCGCTTTGCGGCAGAGAAGGTCGCCGTGCGTGACGAGTGGTTCCACCCGGAGGCACAGCGGAGCCTGAATCTCCGGACGAACCTCTCCGCCGCGGTGACGCCCAAACTCGATCTGCATGTGAGCGCGGGCTTCGCCAAGGATTACAATCGACTGATGCCGGAGAGCGACCTGATCCTGAGTCTCTACTACATCGGCATGGAGAACTACGGGTTCAAGGGGCCGGGGCTCGACAAGGAGACCGAGGACAACAAGGGGACACCGCTGCACGACTACCTGCAATGGGCACCCGGCGACATCATGCAAGCCGTCAGCGAGCAGAACATCCACCGCATCACCACGAGCGCCAACGCGGTGTGGCGTCCGTTTACGTGGATGGAGAACAACGCCACGGTCGGCATGGATGCCTCGAGTGTCGACTACTTCAGCCTCTGCCGAGTGAATGAGTGCCCGGAGTTCGTGGACCTGCGCGCCGGCGATGTGACCGACAACCGGTCCAACATCGCCAACTACTCGGCGCGCGTGCTGAGCACGGCGACGTGGAACGCGAAACAATGGGCGGCGCTCAAGACGACCGTCGGAGCGGATTACACGATCGACCAGCACGATCGGCTCGACGCCTACGGCCACACCCTCCCGCCCGGCGGCGAACAGGTCAATCAGGCGTCCACGCGGGATGTGCCCTCGGAGCTCCGGGCCACCGCGGTCAAGACGCTGGGGCTGTACATCCAGGAGCAGGCCGCGCTGCACGACCGGCTCTTCCTCACGGCCGCCGTGCGCACGGACCAGAACAGCGCCTTCGGCACCGACTTCCAGCGCGTGTTCTATCCGAAGGCGAGTGTCTCGTGGCTGGCATCGGACGAGTCGTTCTTCCCGAAGTATTCGTGGCTGAACCAGTTCCGGCTCCGCGCGGCCTACGGCGCGAGCGGCGTGCAGCCCGGAGCGACCGCGGCACTGGCGCTCTTCGACGCGCGCAGCGTCAGGATCGCGAATCGCGGCGAGACCGCCGGCGAGAACCTCCCCGGCCTCTTTGCGAGCAGCCCCGGCAATCCGAAGCTCAAGCCCGAGACGTCGACGGAATTCGAGGGAGGCTTCGACACCCAGCTGTTCGACAACCGCGTCAGCCTGAACTACACGTACTACCGCAAGCAGACCCATGACGCGCTCATCAGCGTCCCGATCGCGCCGTCCTCGGCGGCCCCGAACCTGAACCTGCTGCAGAACATCGGCTCCACGCGAAATACCGGGCACGAAGTGACGCTGAACGCGCAGCTCATCGACAATCGGCGCTTCGGTTGGGACGTGACGCTGAACGGATCACACAACACCAACATGGTGGTCGACCTGGGCATCGATCCGGTCACCGGGAAACCGCGCATCATCGGCGCCGGCCGGCAGACGGAGCAGGTGCCGGGCTATCCGATGAATGGCCAGTGGTTCCGCGGGTATACGTACCACGACGACAACGGCGACGGGGTGCTGCAGGTCTCCGAGGTACACGTCGACTCCGCCTTCCAGTTCATCGGCTCCCCCGAGCCGCGTGACCTCTTCTCGGTGCAAACCGGCATCGAGCTCTTCTCGCACCGGCTGCGGCTGAGCGCCTTGTTCGACTACAAGGGCGGCGGCGTCCAACAAGACGGCGCCAACAACTTCCAGTGCAACTCGTTCCCCCAGGCGTGCCGGGAAACGCAGGATCCCACGGCACCGCTCGACATGCAGGCGCGTGCCATCGCCAAGACGTACGGGACGAAGATCGGAAGCACGAGGTACAAGACGGGGCGCGGCTACTGGATGAGCGACCAGTTCTGGAAGTTCCGCGAATTCTCGGCCGTCTACACGCTTCCGGACGTGGTGACCCGCGCCATCCGGGCGCAGAAGGGCTCGAACCTGGCGCTGGGAGTGCGCAACCTCTACACCTGGACGTCGTTCACTGGCATCGATCCCGAGGCCAACTACGGGCTCTCGCAGTCGGAGCTCCAGAACGAGTTCCAGACCGCTGCGCCGCCCACCTACATCACGCTCCGCCTCAATCTCAAGTTCTAACCTTCCATCGAGGACGATACTCATGATGCACTTCACAGCTCGCGCTCGATGGGCAGCCACCGCATGCGCGATCATGGTTGGGGGACTCTTGGTCTCCGGGTGTCACTTGACGGACAAATTGCTCGAGCCGCAGAACCCGGGGCTGATCGACCCAACCGCCGTGCAGTCACCCGCGGCGGCCATGGCGCTCAAGGTCGGCGCGATGGGTCAGCTCCGGAAAGTCTACACGAACTGCCCGGGCAACGAGTGCCTGTGGCAAGAGAGCGGTGTGCTGGCTGATGAGTACAAGAATTCCGACTTCCAGAACACGCGACAGGACGTCGACCAGCGCACGATGACGAGTAACAATCCCACGCTCGATTACTACGCCATCACGCAGATCCGCGGCTACGTTCGCGACGGCATCGGCGCGATGCAGCAATTCCTGCCCGACAGCGCGGCCGATATCGGCGAGCTGTACATGGCGCTCGGCTTCGTCGAGATGTCGTTGGCCGAGAACTACTGTAACGGCATCCCGCTCGGCCACACGACGAACGGCGAAGTGACGCTGGGGGCGCCGCTCTCGGACGCAGAGGTGTTCGACAGCGCCGCCGCTCACCTCGATTCCGCACTCGCGCTGGCCACGGGCACCGATGACGGGAGCCAGTTCGTGCGCCGAGCGGCGCTCATCACGAAGGCGAGAATTCTCGTGGACCTGGGACAGTACGCCGCCGCGGCGGCTCTGGTCCCAGAGAGCGCCGTTCCGTCCACGTACCAGTACCTGATGGAGACAGACCCGGCGGACAACAATGACGACAACGGCATCTGGGATCTGAACAACCAGATCGCGCGCATCACCGTGAGCGACAGCTTCGACATCGTGAACGGTGCGCCGAACATCATCCAGAACGCGCTCCCGTTCGTCTCGGCCAAGGACCCGCGCGTGCCGGTGGCGAGCGGCGATTCGGTCTCGCCCACGGTCGCGCCGGAAGACGGGAGCACGCCGGAGTTCGTGCAGCTGCTCTGGGGGCGGGATGACCCGATTCCGCTCGTGTCGGGAATCGACGCACGGCTCATCGAGGCGGAGGCGAAACTGAACGCGTCCGACATCCCGGGGATGATGCAGATCCTCAACGATCTGCGCGCGAACCCGCCGGCGATCGGGGTCTATCAGCCGGCCGCGATGCCGGCGCTGTCCACGCCGACGACGCAGACGGATGCGGTCTCGCTCTTCTTCCGGGAGAAAGCGTTCTGGACGTTCGGGCGCGGGCAACGGTTGAGCGATCTGCGCCGGCTCATCCGGCAGTACAACCGGTCGCAGGACCAGGTCTTTCCCACCGGGAAGTACTTCAAGGGCGGGGACTACGGCACCGACGTGAACTTCCCCGTGAGCGACGACGAGCTCGCGAATCCGTTGTTCAAGGGGTGTACGGATCGCAACGCGTAACGAACCGCCGTAGCCGGTCAGTCCGCGCACATGTCGCATGCGCGGGCTGGCCGGACTGTTTCACTCGACGTGCTGCACCATAGTTTGGAAGGACGACGCATGGCTCACCGTACGGGCGAGGCGCCCGTGCTCACGACCTCTCCGCTGAGACACCTGCCCTCACAGCGGTACGTCCAATCGCTCGTCCAGTTCGTCCACTGTGCTCCAGGAGCTCTCGATGCCGAGGGATATTCGTCACCGCGCGATCATCCGGCGCTGCGTTGCCGCCGTCGTGATCGCCGCCATCGCCCACGTCGCTACGCCGCGCGCGGCCCACGCGCAACGCGCCACGGCCATCCCCACGCCGGAATCGGTGTTCGGCTTCTCCGTGGGCGCGGACTACAAGCTCATCAACTACGAGCAGTCCATCGCCTACTTCAAGCGCCTCGCGGCGGCGAGCGATCGGATCAAGCTCATCACCGTCGGCACGACGGCGTACGGGCGGCCATGGACGGCGGCGATCATCTCGAGTCCGGAGAACCTGGCGCAGCTCGAGCACTACCGCGAGATCAACATGCGGCTCGCGCACCCCGAGGGGCTCACCGACGCGCAGGCGCACGCGCTCGCGCGTGAGGGCAAGGTCTTCGTCGACATCAGCGGCGGGCTGCACGCCTCGGAGATCGCCGGCTCGCAGCACACCATCCAGCTCGCGTACGATCTGCTGTCGCATCCGGACGACCCGACCACCAAGGCGATCTTCGACAACGTCATCTTCTTCCTCTGGCCGTCGATCAATCCCGACGGGCAGGACATCGTGGTCGACTGGTGCACCGCGCGCGACACGGGGAAGAATCCCGGGCCCATGGAGCTCTACGAGAAGTACATCGGGCACGACAACAATCGCGACAGCTACATGCTCAACGTGGTGGAGTCGCGCGTCATCCAACGCACGTGGCGCCACTGGGAGCCCGACATCATCTACGTGCACCATCAGTCGTCGCCCTTCCCGACGCGCATCTGGGTGCCGCCGTTCGCCGATCCCGTCGGCATGTACGCGCCGCCGATCCCGGCGCGCGAGATCAACGTGATCGGCACGACGATCGCGCAGGAGCTCGACGCGCACGGTCAGCCCGGCGCGACGAGCCTGGGCGACGGCTACGACGCGTGGTATCCGGGCTACATCGACTACATGCCCGTCTACCAGAACATCGCCTCCTGGTGGACGGAGACGCAGGGCGGCAACTGCGCGACGCCGCGCACGACGACGATTGATTCCCTCCCGAAGGACTACCGCGACCTGCGTCCCACGCCGCTCTACCTGAGTCCGTGGGCCGAGGGCACCTGGCACCTGCGCGACGCGGTCGACTACATGATCACCGCCTCGCGCGCGACGCTGCGCTACGCGGCGCAGAACCGCGAAGAGGTGCTCTACAACCGCTACCAGTCGGGGCGGGACGTCATCCGGAAGTACCGCGAGAGCGCGCCGTACGCGTACATCATCCCGCAGGCGCAGCGCGATCCGGCAGCGCCCGCCGAGCTGCTCCGGCGTCTGGCGTTCATGGGCGTGCGCATCGAGCAGGCGACGCGTCCGCTCACGTACGATGGCGCAACCTACCCCAAGGGGACGTGGGTGATTCCCATGGATCAGGAGTACGCCGAGCTCGTGCGCGAGCTGCTCGACGTCCAGCACTACCCCGACCTCGGCGATGATCAGCCGTACGACGCCGCCGGTTGGACGCTCCCCTTCCAGATGGGCGTGACGGTGGTGACGGGACAGACGCCGCTCTCGCCCGAGCAGCGCGCCGCGCTCGCGCCCGTGCATGGCACCGCCGTCGACTGGCACACCGCTCCAGATGCACCGTTCACGACCAACGCAGAAGCGGCGGGGATCGTCCCGCTGCCGGGGACGATCACAGGGAGGACGGGCGATGCGCTCGTGCTCGATCCCGCGCAGAACAACTCGTTCCGCCTCATCACGCGCGTGCTCGCGGCCAAGGGCACGGTGCGTGTCCAGTCGGCGGACGACGCCCACGGCAGCCGGTACATCGTCTCGGGCGTGCCGATGGCGCAGCTCGAGCGATGGGCGAAGGATCTCTCGCTCAATGCCGAGCGGACGACGGCGGCGGCGAGCTCGGATGCGGTGATCGCGCGCCCGCGCATCGCACTCTACAAGGCATCCCCCGGGATCATCGATGAAGGGTGGACGGAGTGGCTGCTCGACAGCTACGGCTTCCCGTACACGCTCATCACGCCGGCCGATCTGCGCGCCGGGGATCTGCGGTCGCGCTTCGACGTCATCGTGCTCGCATCACAGGGGCTGACGAATCGCCGCTTCGGGCGCCGCGGGGGCGGACGCGGCGGTGCGCCGGCCGACACCGTTGCGGAGGCGGCGGCCGTTCGCGGTGTGGACGCATTCGTGCGCGACGGCGGCACCATCGTCGTCTGGAGCCAGGGCGTCAACTCCGCCATCGACGCGCTCCATCTGCCCGTGAAGGACGTGGCCGCGGGGCTCCCGATGAAGGACTACTTCACGGGGATCTCCATCATGCAGGTAGCCACCGACACGGCGCATCCGGTGATGGCTGGGATGCCGGCGACCGCGGACATCGTGGTCAATCGGAGTCCGGTGCTCACCACACTCGATGGCTTCGACGGCGCCGTGCTGGCGCGTTACGGGCAGGAAGGGTCACCGCTCCGCTCCGGCTGGCTCAACGGCGCGAAGTACATGGCCGGGGGCGCGGCGGCAATCGATGTGAAGCACGGGCAGGGGCACGCCGTGCTCATCGCCTTCCAGCCGCAGTGGCGCGGTCAGTCGACCGCGACGTTCCGTGTCGTGTTCAACTCGCTCTTCTTCACGGGCGATGTGGCCGAGCATGCGAAGGGCACGCCGGGCTTCTGGACCGCGCCGGTCGCATCGCCGGCGGGGTCGGGAGGCGGGCGGTAGGAGGATCGTTGTCATTCCGAGCGCAGCGAGGAATCTCGTTAGCAGGCCGAGATTCCTCGCTGCGCTCGGAATGACACCGCTGCGCTCGGCGTGACAGTCGATTGCACGTCGGAGCGCGTCCCGAGGTTCTACTCCACCCACACCTGCACGTCGTTCCCTCGGCCGTGCTCGCGGCCCTTGCTCAACGAGGCGCGCGCCGTCTCGATCTGCGCGCGCACGGCCGTGGGACCTGTGCCGCCGACCACATCGCGGCGCGCCACCGAGGCGGTCGCCGAGAGTGATTCGAACACGTCGCGCTCGAAGAGCGGGTGCGCGGCGGCGAACGACGCGTAGGGCAACTCGGCAAGCTCGACCTTTCGCTCTTCACTCTCGCGCACCAGACGTCCGACGCTCCCATGCGCTTCGCGGAACGTCGCGCCCTTGCGTACCAGGTAATCGGCGAGATCGGTCGCCATCATCGCGCTCGAGAGCGCCTCGCGCATGCGGCCCGCGCGGAACGTCATCTCCTCCAGCGCGCCGGCGACGGCGGGGAGCACGAGCTGCACGGTGTCGACCGCGCTGAACAGCGCGCGCTTGTCTTCCTGCAGATCCTTGTTGTACCCGCTCGGCAAGCCCTTGAGCGTGGCGAGCAGCGTGGCGAGCTCACCGAGGACGCGAGCGCCCGAAGCCCGCGCGAGCTCCAGCGCGTCGGGATTTCGCTTCTGCGGCATCATGCTCGAGCCCGTCGTGTACGCGTCGCCGAACTGCACGAAGCCGAATTCGCTCGAGCCGTAGAGGATGAGGTCCTCCGCGAGTCGCGAGAGGTGCGTACCGATGAGTGCGACGGCGAAGAGCAGCTCGGCGGCGAAGTCGCGATCGCTCACCGCGTCGATGCTGTTCTCCGAGGCGGACGTGAAGCCGAGGCTGCCCTGCAACAGCACGCGCGAGATCGGGTACGCACATCCAGCCACCGCGCCCGAGCCCAGCGGCAGCGTGGCTGCGGAGCGTGCCGCGGCCGCGAGACGCGCGCGGTCGCGATCGAGCGGCCAGAAGTGCGAGAGCATCCAGTGCGCGGCGGACACCGGCTGGGCGCGCTGCAGGTGCGTGTAGGCGGGCATGAGCACGCCGTCTTCGGCGAGCTGCACCGCGTGCTCGAGCATCACCTGCTGCAGCGCGCGGACGGCGGCGTCGAGTGACGCGCACGCATCCATCGTCCAGAGCCGCGTTGCCGTCGCCACTTGATCGTTGCGACTGCGTCCGGTGTGCAGCTTGGAGGCGACGTCGCCCACCTCCTCGTGCAGCATCCGGTCGATCATCGTGTGCACGTCTTCATCCGACGGCGCGGGACTCACCTCCACGGCGAGCCGAGCGGCGACCGCGGCGAGCCCCTGCTCCAGCGCGCGGCTCTCGTCGAGCGTGAGCACGCCGGCGTGCCAGAGCGCGACGGCCCACGCCTGCGAGAGCCGGATATCGAACGGCCACAGGCGGACGTCGACGCCGATGGAGCGGTTGAGCTCCTCGAGTGCCGGCGCCGTGGAGCCCGCGAAGCGCCCGCCCCACAGCTTGTGGGACTCGGGGTTCGAGGCTCGGGACTCGGACGTGCGCGAGGCGGGACGCGGGGCGCGGGATGCGGGATGCGGAACTGTCTCGGGGGCGAGGGCTCGCTCTCCGCGAGCCGTTCCCGCATCCCGCATCCCGCCTCGCGCCTCCCGCGGCTCCGAGCTTCGAGCCCCGAGCCCCGACACGTCCGGCTTCACGCGATCGCGAGCGCTTGCGGCTGCGCTCCCTCGCCCGTGGTGTCAGCCGTCGTATCCGCCATCGCGCTTCCCGCTTCCCGATCCTTCAGTGCCCGCACGCGCTGCGACAGTCCGTACAGGCGGATGAAGCCCGCCGCATCGCGCTGCTGGTAGACGTCGTCCTCGCCGAAGGTGACGAACCGCTCGTCGTAGAGCGCCTCGGCGCTCGAGCGCCCCGCGACCGCCACCGCGCCCTTGTAGAGGCGGAGCGTGATCGAGCCGGTGACGCGCGTCTGCGTCGCGTTCACGAACGCGTCGTACGCCTCGCGCTCGGTGGTCCACCACCGCCCCTCGTACACGAGCTCGGCGTAGCGCGGCGCGATGAGGTCCTTGGCCGCGAGCGTGCGACGGTCGAGCACCAGCTGCTCGAGCTCGCTGTGCGCGGTGTAGAGCAACGTGCCACCCGGCGTCTCGTAGACGCCGCGCGACTTCATCCCGACCAGCCGGTCCTCGACGAGATCGATGCGGCCGATGCCGTGCCGGCCGCCGATCGCGTTGAGCGCGGCGATGATCTGCACGGGGTCGAGCGCGGTACCGTTCACCGAGACCGGCGTCCCCTGCTCGAAGCCGATCGTCACATCCTCCGGCGCATCGGGCGCTTCATCGGCGTGCGCGGTGAGCTGGAAGAGATCGTCGGGCGGGCAGGCGTTGGGGTCCTCGAGGATCCCGCCCTCGTGCGAGAGATGCCAGAGGTTGCGATCGCGCGAGTAGATCTTGGTGGTCGTGGCCGACACCGGAATGCCACGCTCGGCGGCGTAGCGCAGCGCATCCTCGCGGCTCCGGATGTCCCACTCGCGCCACGGGGCGATGACGGGGAGATCGGGCGCGAACGCGGCATAGGTGAGCTCGAAGCGCACCTGATCGTTCCCCTTGCCCGTGCACCCGTGCGCGAGCGCGTCCGCGCCCACGGCGCGCGCGACCTCGACCTGGCGCTTCGCGATGAGCGGGCGCGCCATGGAGGTGCCGAGCAGGTACTTGCGCCCGTAGACGGCGCCGGCGCGGAGCGTGGGCCAGATGAAGTCGGTGACGAAGGGGGCGCGCAGGTCCTCGATGAAGCAGTCGTCAGCGCCCGACGCGATCGCCTTGGCGCGGATCCCGTCGAGCTCCTCGCCCTGGCCGATGTCCGCCGCGACGCAGATGACGCGCGCGCCGTACTGCTCGCGGAGCCACGGGACGATGATGGAGGTGTCGAGTCCGCCCGAGTAGGCGAGAACGATGGTACGGATCATGGGCGCTCCGGTGGTAGGTAAATATGCGACTGCCGTGCATATTTACCTACCGGGCGGCGCGACGTCAAGGCGGACGGCAGAGAGCAGAAAACAGAGAGCAGAAAGTAGAGAGCAGAAAGTAGGAACGGCTCGCGCCTGGCGGGCCTGGCATTCCGAGCGGAGCTGTCATCCCGAGCGGAGCTGTCATCCCGAGCGTCAGCGAGGGATCTCGGGCCGGCGAGGAGATCCCTCGCTCCGCTCGGGATGACAACCGTCCTCTCTGCTCTCTGCTCTCTGCTCTCTGCTTTCTGCTTTCTGCTCTCTGCTCTCTGTCGCTCACTCCCGTTCCGCGATCGTCCGCAGGCGGCGCGTCACGCGCTCGCGGGCGGCGCTGGAGCGGCAGATGAGGAGGATCGTGTCGTCGCCGGCGATGGTGCCGAGGACCTCCGGCCACTCCTCGGCGTCGATGGCGACGCCGATCGGCTGGGCGCCGCCGGGGAGCGTATGGAGCACGATGAGCTCGCCGACGCCGTCGAGGGCGGTGAAGAGGGGAGGGAGGAGCGACTCGAGCGGCGGGCGGGTTTCGGGCGCCTGGGAGTCGGTGACGGCGTAGCGCGCGCCACCATCGGGCATCGGGACGCGAGCGAGGCGCATCTCGCGCAGGTCGCGCGAGAGCGTGGACTGCGTCACATCCCAGCCGCGCTTGAGGAGCAGCTTGCGCAGCTCCTCCTGGCTCTCGACCGGGCGCGCCGCGATGATCTCGCGAATGGTTGCCTGCCGCTCATGCTTGTTCGCCATGGGAATAGAATAGGGCGGGCCGGGGGAGGGGGGAAGAGCCGTGAGCTCTGAGCTCTGGGCTCTGAGTAGCTGTGAGTTCAGGCTGTGAGCCCGACCATTCAGGGAGCTTTAAGCTCAGAGCCCGCTCACAGCTCAAAGCTCACAGCCCAAAGCTCACACTTGACAACCCCCTTGTGCAAGAATATGCATTACCCATGCATAAACACTCCGCGTCCCCGCTCCCGGTCGGCGTCCTCGGCGCCAGCGGCTATGCCGGCCGTGAGCTGTGCGCGCTCGTGGCGCGGCATCCCGCAATGACGCTGGCGTTCGCCTCGGCGAACGGGCAGCGCGGGGAGCGGGCACGGGTGGCGGGACGCGAGATCACCTTCGTCGCACCGGAGGACGCCGCGCTCGACGGAGCGGCGCTCGTTTTCAGTGCGCTGCCGCACGGCGAATCGGCCCCCTGGGTGGAGCGCGCGCGGAGTGCCGGCGCGAAGGTCGTGGACCTCTCGGCGGACCTGCGCCCCGGGAACGGCGCGAGCGGCGTTCCATACGGACTGACGGAGCTGGCACGCGGCGAGATCGCGGGCGCCCATGTGGTGGCCAACCCCGGGTGCTATCCCACGGTCACGCTCCTCGCGCTGCTGCCGCTCCTCGTGCGTGGACTCGTCGCGCCCGGCGCGACCATCACCGTCAACGCGGCGAGCGGAGTCACCGGTGCGGGCTTCACGCCGCGGCGCGATCTGCTCTTCGCCGAGGTGGCGGAGGACTTCCGTCCCTACGCGGTCGGGAACACGCATCGGCACCTGACGGAGATGCAGGCCGTGCTGCACGCGCTCGGGAGCGACAACGATCTCCTCTTCACGCCGCACCTGCTCCCCGTGGCCCGCGGCATCCTCGCGACGATCACCGTGCCGCTCGCCGCGCCGCTCGCCGATGTGCTGGCCCCGTGGCGCGAGCAGTACGCGAACGAGCCGTTCATCGACATCACGGCCGATACGCCCACACTCCGCGATGTGGTCCATCGCAACATCGTGCGCATTACCGCCGTGCCCGCGGCCAACGTGCGCCGGCCGACGCTCATCGTCATCGCCGCCATCGACAACCTGGTGAAGGGTGCCGCGGGACAGGCCGTGCAGAACGCGAACCTCCTCCTCGGTCTCGACGAGCCGCTCGGGCTCCCCGCGTAACGCGGCGCTCGTCGTTCCTCCATGCATCCCGTGCCGCGCACTGACGACTTTCGTGCCATGACCGGTGAGTCTCCGCTTCGCGTCGTGAAGCTCGGCGGTCGCGCGCAGAGCAGCGCCGAGCTGCCCGGCGCCATCGCCGCGGCCTGGCGCGCGGCGCCCGGCACGCTGTGCGTGGTGCACGGCGGCGGTGACGCGGTCTCCGCGCTGCAGCGGCGCCTGGGCTCCGAGCCCGCGTTCGTGGGCGGCCGGCGCATCACGACGGTCGAGGACATCGAGGTGCTGCGCATGTCGCTCTCCGGCGTGACGAACAAGCAGCTCGTCGCCGCGTTCGTCGCGGCCGGGCTCCCGGCGGTCGGCCTCTCCGGCGAGGACGCGGGGCTCATCGCCGCGCGCCCGCTCGACGAGGCGACGCTCGGGCGGGTGGGCGTGCCGGCGGACATCCATGCGCCGCTCCTTCAGCATCTGCTCGCGGGAGGCTACCTCCCCGTGATCTCGCCGCTCGCGCGTGATGCCAGCACGTCGAATGGGTCCGCCGCGCTCAACGTGAATGGCGACGATGCGGCCGCCGCGATCGCCGGCGCGCTCGGTGCGCGCGAGCTGCTCCTCGTGGCCGACGTCGCTGGCGTCCTTGTGCGCGGCGCGGTGGTGGACACGTTGACCGTGGACGACGCCGTCGCGGCGATCGCCGACGGCACCGCCGCGGGCGGGATGGCGGCCAAGCTGCAGGCCGCGATCGCTGCGCTCGAGAGCGGGGTGGAGCGCGTCCGCATCGGCGACGTGCATGCGCTCGCCGACGTGGAGCGCGGCACTGTTCTTCTTCAGTCACGGAGTCTCGTATGACGGCCGTTCAGATCCTGCCGTCCGTGCACGCGTCCGAGCGGCCCGAGCCGGCGAGCGCGCTGCTCCCCGTCTACAAGCGCGCGCCGGTCGAATTCGTGCGAGGCGCGGGCGTCGAGCTGTTCGATGCGGCGGGTAACGCGTATCTCGACCTCACGAGCGGCATCGCGGTGAACGCGTTGGGCTACGGCGACGCCGGCATCGCCGCCGCCCTGCAACGCGCGATGGAGAGCGGGATCATCCACACCTCGAATCTCTATCACTCGTCGCCGGGTGAGCAGCTCGCCCAGGCGCTGGTCGAACGTTCCTTCGCGTCGAGCGTCTTCTTCTGCAACTCGGGCGCGGAGGCGAACGAGGGCGCCTTCAAGTTCGCGCGACGTTGGGCGCGCGCGAGCGGCGGGCCGGCGAAGCACGAGATCATCGCGCTGCGCGGCGGCTTTCATGGACGGCTCTTCGCGACACTCGCGGCCACCGATCGCCCGCATTACCGCGCACCGTTCCGCCCGCTCGCCGGCGGCGTGGCCATCGCCGAGCGCGATCTGCGCGCGCTCGACGCCATGCTGAATGCGGAGACGGCGGCCGCGCTCATCGTCGAGCCCGTACAGGGCGAGGGCGGCGTCCGCGTGCTCGACGCGGGCTTCCTGCGCGAGGTGCGTGAGCTCACGCGCGCGCGGCGGGTGGCGCTCATCCTCGACGAGATCCAGTGCGGGCTCGGTCGCACGGGGTGGCTCTTCGCCTATGAGCGCGCGGGGATCGAGCCTGACATCGTCACACTGGCGAAGCCGCTCGCCGGCGGCTTCCCGATGGGGGCGGTCCTCATGTCCTCCGAGATTGCCGGCGCGATGCAGCCGGGTGATCACGGCTCGACGTTCGGCGGCGGCCCCGTCGTGTCCACGGTCGCGCTGCACGTGCTCGAGCGACTCGCCGATCCCGCGCTCCTCGCGCAGGTACGCGAGAACGGCGCGTGGCTCGAGAGCGCGCTCACCGAGATGGCGCGCCGCACATCGGGCATCCGCGCCGTGCGCGGCATGGGCTACATGTGGGGCGTAGACGTGATGCAGGCCGCGTCCCAGGTCGTCGCGCGCGCGCTCGAAGCGGGGCTCCTCGTCCTCTCGGCGGGCGAGCACACGGTCCGGCTGCTCCCCCCACTCATCGCCACGCGCGCCGAGCTCGCGCGCGGTCTCGCACTGCTGGAGGACGCACTGCAATGACAGCTGCCGCAGCGAGTGACATGGTGGTCGTGCGTCCCGCGCTCGCGCGGGACACGGATGCGATCGTCGCGCTGGTGAACGGCTTCGCCGCCGCGCGCGTGATGCTTCCGGTGAGCCGCGATGCGATCGCGCTCGCGCTGCACAACTTCGTGGTCGCCGTCGATGAGCGCGACCGCGTGATCGGGTGCGGCGCGCTCAAGGAATACTCGCCATCGCTCGCCGAGGTGGCGTCGGTGGCCGTGTCCGAGGCGGCGCACGGCCGCGGGGTGGGGCGACAGATCGTGCGCGCGGTCGAAGCGCTGGCCGCCGTGCGCGGGATCGGCGAACTGATCGCGCTCACGCTCACCCCCCAGTTCTTCGAGGCGCTCGGCTACGATGTCGCCGATCGCGCGTGCTATCCCGAGAAGATCCGTCGCGACTGTCTCGCCTGCACACGGCGCTTCGCGTGCGCGGAGGTGTGCGTGCGCCGGCCACTCGCTGCGGAGGCGCTGGAGGTGGCCGCGTAGTACTCGGCACGGGCGCCGAGGGGGTGACGTTCTTCGGGATTGTTTCGGTCGGTCGATGTTAACGCGGCGTGCGTTCAGTCGTCTAGTGCGCACAGCAGTACAGGATGTCGATCGATCCACATTTCCTAGGAGAACGATATGAAGCGCTCGTTGTGGAGTGTCGCGGTGGCGATGGGGTTGGCGGTGAGTGCGGGTGCCGCCCAGGCGCAGGTGCCTGTGGTGAAGCCGCTGAGCTTCGGTGTGTCGGGTGGTCTGAGCGTCGCGAACGGTGATTTCTCCAATGCGGTGAATGCCGGCTACAACGTGTCGGGGATGGTGGGGCTCCACCTGCCGGCGGTGCCGGTCTCGTTCCGCGGTGAGCTGCAGTATCAGCACTTCGGCCTGAAGGATCAGGGCATCAACATCACCGGCAACACCAGCACGCTCGCCGGCATCGTGAACGCGATCTACCAGCTTCCGACACCGGTCATCAGCCCGTACATCACGGGCGGCGTCGGCATGTACCACGTGAAGGGCACGGCCAGCGACGGCACCAACACCGGCTCGTCGAGCGACAACAAGTTCGGTTACGATCTCGGCGCCGGCATCAACTTCCACCTGTCGAGCTTCGGCACCTTCATCGAGGCGGATTGGCAGAGCATCTCGACGGACGGTGGCTCGATGCGCACGATCCCGCTGCGCTTCGGCGTCACGTTCTAACTCGCTGCGCAGTTCGCGGTATATGACTGCCCCACCTTCGGGTGGGGCAGTTTCGTTTTGTGCATGATGCGCTGCACGTGCCGGGAGGTGCGATGGCCTTTCTCGTGTCACGCGCGCAGGTGGCACGACTGATGCGCACGATGTGAGGGGCGTCACAGATACGCTCTTCGCATGGATGACTGGGGCTCGGTGTTGGGGAAATGCGATCAGGAGAGCCGGTCTCTTTGCGCACTCGGACCAAGGGAGGCCGCATCATGAAACACGTTGTCATCAGCTCGACCGTTGCCGCGCTTGCCGCGCTGTCAGCCGTTTCGACCGCGCACGCGCAGACGACCATCGGAACCGAGGCCTATCCACTCGGCTTCGGTATCGCCGCCGGGGCGACGATCCCCATGGGGAATCTGGGCGACGTCCAGAGCACGGGGTGGAACATCTTGGGGCTCGTCGACTACACCACACCCCACACACCGCTCGGCTTCCGCGCCGACATCGCGTACAACAGTCTGAGCGGGAAGACCTTCACGCTGCCGGGCCAGCCCGCGTTCAAAACGGACAATCAGAACGTCTGGCAGATCACGGGCGACGCCGTGTGGCATTTCCGTCCGGCCGACACCACCGCCACCTCGCATCCCGTGACGCCGTACATCATCGGCGGGGTCGGGCTCTATCACTTCGGCGGTGTCACGACTACCGATGTCACCACCGGTGCCCAGTCGTCGAGCGGCAGTTCGACGAAGTTCGGTCTGAACATCGGGGGGGGCGTGAACTTCCAACTGTCCGGCTTCGCCACCTTCGCCGAAGCGCGCTTCCATAACGTGTTCGCCACGGGTGGGAGCCTCAAATACTTCCCGATCAGCTTTGGCGTCCGCTTCGGCGGTCCCTGATCGCTCGTCTCGCTCGCACGTGTTCCGCGCCTCCCGCCGCCCCGCTCGCATGAGCGGGGCGGCCTCGCGTCCGGGCCATCAACAGCGTCTGCGCGGGCGGGAAGCGGGCACGGCTCATGCTCTTTCGTACAGTACGGCGCTCCTGTTCAACGGGTCGCGAACAAGCGCCACTCTAGACGATGATGTGGAGGTGTGATCATGAAGTATCTGCTGTCAACCGCGGCCGCCCTCGCCCTCACGCTGGGCGCCGCCATCCCGAGTGCGAGCGCGCAGGCGGTGTATCCTGTCACGCACTTCGGCATTGCCGGTGGTGCCACGATCCCGGCCGGTGATTTCAACAACGCGGTCAACACGGGGTGGAACGCGATGGCGCTCGTCGCCTTCCAGATGCCCGCGTCGCCGCTCGGCCTGCGCATCGACGCTGGCTACTCGCACCTGAACGGCCAGGACCCGGCCGACATCAGCCACTCCCGGATCTGGTCCGGGACGGTCGATGCGACGCTGGGCGCCAACAATCTCATGGTGACGCCGTACGTGATCGGCGGCATCGGGGTGTACAACCTGAAGACGTTCGGCGGTGGGAGCACGGTGACCGTCTCCGGTCCAACTGATCAGGGGTCCGTCACGAAGTTCGGATGGAACCTGGGTGGTGGACTCCAATTCCACACCACGGGCGGCGCCACCATCTTTACCGAAGCGCGCTTCACCAGCGTGTTGACGAGTGGCGGGCACACGAACTTCGTTCCCGTCGAGATCGGCGTGATGTTCCCGTAAGCCGCGCGGCATCGTCCGCGAGGTTTGCCAAACGCGCGCTCCCTCGTCTTCCGTTCGAGGGAGCGCGAACGTTTTGGTCCCTCGCATCGCTGCTCGATCGGCGGCGGTGATCCGCCCACTCCCCGTGTCTTGGGGGTCCGCCATGCGAACCATCACATCGTTGGCCATCCTCGTCGCCGCCCTGTGCAGCACGCGGGTAGCCTCTGCGCAGGTCTTCCACGTCACACCCGTGGAGAAGGCGTCGTCGAGTCGCGCATTTCTCGGAATCGAGGGCGAGTACGGACAGCCGCACGGCGAGTTCGCCGACTTCGTGGGGCACAGCTGGGGGGTGGGGGGCAGCTTCCTCTATGCACTGGATCATGCCGGGCTCATCGGGCTGCGTGTCGACGTGAGCTACCTGCGCTACGGACACGAGCGCCAGACGGTGCCGCTCAGCCCGACGATCGGCGGACGGATCCTGGTCGACGTGACGACCGACAACAACATCCTCCTGGCGGGCGTCGGACCGCAGCTCCTCTTCCCGCGCGGCCCGGTCATGCCGTACCTCACCGGCACCGTCGGGCTCGCGTCTTTCTTCACGCAGTCATCGGTCCAGGGCTCGGATACTCAGCAGCCGTTCGCGTCGACGACGAACTACCGGGACAACTCCTTCGCCTGGAGCGGCGCCGGCGGGCTCTACATCGCGTTGAAGAAGGGCGCCAAGCCCATCGCGCTCGACCTGGGTGCGCGCTATCAAGCCAACGGCAACGTTCGCTATCTGCGTCAGGGGAGCATCATCGACAACCCCGATGGGACGATCTCGTTCACGCCGACACGCAGTCAGGCGAACATGATCATCTACCACGTGGGGGTGACGTTCGGGCTGTAGCTCGGGGTTCGGGGCTGGGGACTCGGGAACCGCCGACTGTCATCCCGAGCGCGGCGAGGGATCTCGGGCCGCTTGTCATCCCGAGCGGAGCGAGGGATCGCGTGTGGGGGGCCGAGATGCGTTGCCTTCGCCCGGCATGACAGCGAGTCCCGAACCCCGAGTCCCGAGCCCCGAGCCCCGAGTATCCTCCAGCTCGACCTTGAGCGCCAGGAAATCCAGCATGTCCTTGAGCGCGATCACGCCCACGAGCGCGCCGTCGTCGGCGACGATCAAGCGTGAGACGCCGGACTGCTGCATCTTCGACAACGCCTGCATCGCGTCCGCATCGGGGCGCACCACCGTGTTCGGCGAGCATGTATCCATCACCGCGCCCACCGTGCGGGTAGCCCATTCGTCCTGCGGCACGGTCTTCACCTGACGCGTGCTGATGCAGCCGACCAGGCGGCCCTGCTCGGTGACGGGGAAGAACTTGAAGTGGAAGCGGTAGATGTACTGCTCCACCAGATCGCGCAGCGTGGTGCTCGGCGAGACGCTCACCGGGTTCGTGGTCATGAAGCGACGGACGGGCTCGCCCTCGAGCGCGCGCCGGATGAGCACCTGCTGGTACGAGCTCGACGCGGCGCTCCGCACGAAGAGTCCGATCAGGAACCACCAGATCCCCTGCACGAGATCGCCGACGAGCACGCTCGCCACGCCGGCGATGATGAGGAGCACGCCGAACCCCGAGCCGATGCGCGCGGAGACCCGCGTGGCGCGTCGCAGATTCTTCCACCGCGCCCAGAGCAGGGCGCGCAGCACGCGGCCGCCGTCGAGGGGGAAGGCGGGGATGAGATTGAAGATCGCGAGCGCGAGGTTGATCAGCGCGAGGTACGCGAGGACGATCGTCACCGGCGCGGGCGCCACGCGCCGCAGGGCGAAGGCGAGCGCCCAGCACACGCCCGCGATCAGGAAGCTCGCGATCGGGCCCGCGATCGCCATGCGGAACTCGACGTTCGCGCTCGGCGGCTCCTCCGTCATCTCGGCGACGCCGCCGAAGATGAAGAGCGTGATCCCCTTCATCGGGAGCCCGTAGCGACGGGCCACCGCGGAGTGGAAGAACTCGTGGACGACGATCGAGAGGAAGAGCCCGATCGCGCCCGCGACCGCCATGGCCCAGTAGACACCGGCGGAGAGTCCGCTCAGGTACACGGGAAACACACCGGTGGCGAGCGACCAGACGATCAGGATGGCGAGCAGGAACCAGCTCGCATCGATGCTGACCGCGAACCCCGACAGATTGAACAGATGATAGCGCCTACCGAACATGGCAGCCGCTCCAACGCGTACGCATGGGCCGTCGCTCGCTCATATCGGTTGCATCATCGGCGTGTCGTCCCGTCATCCCGAGCGGCCTGTCATTCCGAGTGGTGCAGTCATCCCGAGCGGCACTGTCATCCCGAGCGACAGCGAGGGATCTTGCTGACCGTCTGAGATCCCTCGCTGTCGCCCGGGATCACACAGCCAGCGAGGTCCCTCGCTCCGCTCGGGATGACCACCCTTCGTGATGACCACCGTTCGGGATGACCACCGCTCGGAGCGACAACTTGTCCTACCGCCGTTTCTCCTCATCCGGAGGTCGCGTCACGTCCGACTCCTCGCCTTCGGGCGGGAGATCGGTGATCGGGGCGCCGCTCGGACCGACGTCGAGGCCGCCGAGGAGCTGTCCGTCGCGCGGGACGAGCTCGGAGCCGCCGGAATCGAAGTACCCCTCCGCACCGCGCTTCCCTTGCCCCCACGACGCCATGTCGCGGATCTCGGCATCTGCGGGCGCCGGGCCGCCGGAGGCCGGATACACCTTGGAGCCGCCGACGACATCGCGCCGCCCCTGTCCGCCGCCCGGCGACCCACTCTCCCTCCGGTCGCCCGCCTTCTGGCTCTGACCACGCGCCGGTGCCGCACGCTGCGGTGCGGACTTCCCGGTCCCCGTCCCACTCTTCGACCGGCTTGATGTCCGGCTCTGCGTTCGACTCTGTGTCCGCGCCGACGATCTGCCGCGCTGCTCTTGCTTCTTCTTCGCCATGCCGACTTCTCCTGCGTGATGAGTCCCGGCTCGCCGAGCCGGCCGCGCTCCACGCGCATCGATCATCCCTGCACGACGCGTGCTGGAAAGCGGCGATGGGCGTCGTGGGTTCTGGGTCATGGGTTGTGAGCGGTGCATGGCTGCGACCTGGGGCTCGGGACGGTAAGATTCCCTGGTGCCCGAACGCACAGCGCCTCTTCACAACCCAGAACTCAGAACCCAGAACCCACGACTCATGCCCCGCCGCTCCCTCGCCTCGCTCCACCACGCCTTCGACGAAGCGCGGTTCGGCGCGGAGCGCACGCTCAATCTGCGCGCGTCGCTTCCGTCGCCCTACCACGCGACGAAGCGCGCCGAGGCGTGGCTGCGCGAGCGACAGGTGGCGCACGCGGGCGAAGTGCTCGTCATCACGGGGCGCGGCAACCGGAGCTTCGAGAACGTGTCCGTGGTGCGCGAGGCGATCGTGAAGCTGCTCGCCTCCCTCCGCCGGCGCGGCGTGGTGGAGCGCGTCATCGAGCACACGCCGGGCTCGTTCGTCGTCGTGCTCGCGCCCGTCACCGCGCTGCGCGACGCGCCGCGCCGTAGACGGGAGCCCGCCGTGCCCGCACCCGCCGATCCGCGCGAGCTCACCGGACTCGGCGCCGAGACGCGCGCGCTGCTGCGCTCGCTCGCGTTGCGCGCGCTCGAGGCGTTGGGCGTCGGCGATCCGCAGCCGTTTCTCGAGTCGGAGATGCTCGCGCAGTTCGCGAGTCTCGCGCCGAGCGTGCCCGAGGGCGCCGATCGCGAGGCGCGGTTGCGCGCGGCGATCGCGCTCGCCATCGAGGAGTACGACGACGAAACGTGAATGACACGCCGCGCGAGTTGTCTTGTGCGTCGATGCGGGCCGCGTTATCCATCCCCGTGGACCGAAACTTTCAATGCCAGACGCCGTCCACGGCGCAGGATCGGCATGACTTCTCCCTCACGTGATCGCCTGGGTGGCGTGAGCGCGCACCGGGCTCCCTATGATGTGCTCCTCGATGAGATCGACAACGTGCTCGACGAGTGGCTGGCCCTGGTGCGCGCGGAACCCTGGGCTCGGCTCTCGCCCGCGCGGCTCGTGGACTCGATGCCGGAGATTCTGCCGCGCCTCATCCGCCTGGCCCAGCTCGGGGCATCGCACGTCGATCTGGATCTCGAAGAGCGCATCGCGGTCGAGCACGGCGAGCTGCGTCGCGAAGACCGGGTGCCGATCGCCGGGGTGGCGGAGGAGTGGGATGCGCTCCGGCAGGCGTGCTGGCGCGTGCTCGTGCGCAACGGCGTGGACCGGGAGCGCTCGCGCGCGGCGATGCAGCGGCTGGACCTCTTGATCGACGACGCCATCGGCTACACGCTGCGCGGCTACTATCGCGAGGAGTTGGACTCGCTCAAGGGACGCGGGCTCGACCGGCGCGACGGCGCCAGAGACCGGCGCTCGGGACTCGACGATCGCCGCCACCAGACCGGCCCCGCGTGAGTGATCTTCAGCAGTTCGCGCTTGTCACCTTCACGTCCATCCTGTTCATCGTCGACCCGATCGCCGTGATCCCCACCTACCTGGTGATCACGCAGGATGAGACGACGGCGCAGCGCCAGGACACGGCGCGCCGCGCGTGCGTCGCGGCCGCCGTGCTGCTCGTCGTCTTCGCGTTCGCGGGCAAGCTCATCTTTCAACTGTTCGGGATCACGCTCCCCGCGTTTCGCATCGCGGGCGGTCTCATCCTCTGGCTCGTCGCCATGGACATGCTGCGCGGCGAGCGCACCACGCAGGAGAGCCCGGTCGAGATCACCGAGGGCACGCAGAAAGAAGACGTCGCCGTCACGCCGCTCGCCGTCCCCATGCTCGCCGGCCCGGGCGCCATCTCGACGGTCGTCGTGCTCGCGGGGCAGGCCCGCACCATCCCACAGCACATCATCGTCTACCTCTCGATCGTGCTCACCGCCGTGCTCTCGTGGATCGCGCTCCGCATCGGCGAGCGGCTCGTGGTATGGCTCGGCGAGACGGGGATCCGCGTCGCCACGCGCATCATGGGGCTCATGCTCGCGGCGGTGGCCATTCAGTTCGTGATCACGGGGGTCCGGGAAGCGCTGGGGCGCTAACGGCGCCGCGCGCGCGGCCTCACCCGAAGTGCCGCGCGATCTCCTCTTCGTCCGGGCCGGCCTCCCCGTCCTGCACGGGCTGCAGATCCGCATAGATGTTGTCGACCGCCGTGGACGCGGATAGTGGGCGAAAGGGCCGCAGCCCCGGGTGCGGCACGCAGAAGTACTTGAACGTCTGCACGTTGAAGTAGCGCACGTGCGTGGGATCGGCGTACGCGTTCACGAACTGCCCGTTGGGGACGATCACGTGCAGCACGCCGCCGGGCACGAGCACGCGATGGATCTCGTTCATCACGCTCAACAGATCGCGCAGATGCTCGAGGAAGTGGATCGCGTACACCTGATCGACCTCGTGGTCGCCGAACGGCAGCCCGCGCTCGATGTCGGCCACGATGTCGACGCCGTCGTACGGGTAGGCGTCCACGCCGATCGCCCATGCATGCTGCTTCTGGCGCCCGCACCCGAGGTCCACCACGCGGAGCGCGCCGTCGCCGCCGACCCGTAGCACGTCCCACACCGCCTCGATCCCCCGCACGCGCGCGACCACGCGGCGAATGAGATCGCGCTCGGCGGTCGATGTCACCGGGCCCGAGACGTGCGCCACCCCGCCGCGCACGAGCACCGAGAGCGCGTGATCGTACAGCGCCGTGTGATGCGCGAGCACGTCGAGCAGATCGCGCGTGAGCGCGCGGTCGCGCGTGGGGAGCGATGCCACGGCCGTCAGCGCCGGGTCCGCGCTGCGCGGAACAGGTGCCGTGCGTGGCTGAGCGTGTGAGACCATCCTGGCCTGCCGGTGGCGAGTGCGGAGAGCGAGCGAACCGCGAGCAGGCGGGGCACCGCAAGATTTGTTCGGTTGCGGCGCGCGCGCTAGTATATCCTGCACATCCGGTCCAATTCCGGTTCGTCCCCCGCATCGGCGGTGCGCATCAGCTGCCGCGATGTCGTCTCTCCCTTCACTCACGACTTTCCGAGCTCCTCGGCCATGCGCGTTTTCCGTCGCGTCGTCCCTGTTCTGCTCACCGCTGCGTGCGCGACCGCGCTCGGCGCGCAGCAGCCCCTTCCGGGCTACACGCCCGCCGCCTCGACCGCCGAGCGGGCGCTCGAGGCGGACGTCATCAAGCGCCCCGATGCCAAGAGCGCGTCCACGTACTCGCGCGACCTGTCACGCGAGGTGCACATCTCGGGCACGCCGGCGCAGGCGCGCACGCGTGACTACGTCATCAACCTCATGAAGCAGTGGGGACTCCAGACCGAGGTGCGCACGTACGACGTCTGGATGCCGCACACGACCGTCGTGCAGGCGTGGCGCGTCGCCCCCGATACGCTCGTGCTCAATCTCGCCGAGGGGCCGGTGCCGGAAGACACCACCTCCTGGACGCAGAAAGAAGCGGTGATCGCGAACGGCTACAGCGGCACGGGCGACGTGACCGCGCCGGTGGTCTACGTGAACTACGGGCTCATCGAGGACTACGCGCAGCTCGACTCGATGGGGATCTCGGTGAAGGGGAAGATCGCCATTGCGCGCTACGGCCGGTCGTACCGCGGCATCAAGGCGCGCGAGGCCGAGAAGCATGGCGCGGTGGGGCTCGTCATCTATAGCGACCCCGAGGATGACGGCTACGTGCGCGGCGATGTGTATCCCGAGGGGCCCATGCGTCCCGCGCAGGGCGTGCAGCGCGGGAGCATCCTGAACCCCGACGGCGACCCGAGCACGCCGGGCTACCCGAGCCGTCCTGGCGCCAAGCGCATTCCGATCGACTCACTGCCGGTCTCGCACATTCCCGTGGTCCCGATGTCGTACGGGAACGCGGCCAAGCTGCTGAGCGGGCTGACGGGGAAGGACGTGCCGCGCTCGTGGCAGGGCGGGCTGCCGTTTCACTATCACGCGGGTCCGGGTCCCGTCGCGGCGCGTCTCGTCGTCGAGAGCGACACGGCCACGGCGGCCATCAAGCCGATCTGGGATACGTTCGGCATCGTGCGTGGGAGCGAGTTCCCCGACCAGGTGGTGATCATCGGCGGGCATCGTGATGCGTGGGGTCCCGGTGCGGCCGACAACGTGAGCGGCACGGTGAGCGTGCTCGAGGCGGCGCACGCGGTGGCCGAGGCGGTGAAGCAGGGGATGCGTCCCAAGCGCACGATCATCTTCGCCACGTGGGACGCGGAAGAGTGGGGACTGCTGGGTTCGACCGAGTACGTGGAAGACGATTCCCTCCGGCTGCAGCGTGGCGGCGTCGCGTACCTCAATCAGGACGTGGCGGCGCAGGGGCCGTCGTTCGGCGGAGGCGGCTCGCCGTCGCTCCGCCCCATGCTCCGCGACATCACGAAGCATGTCGAGGATCCGAGCGGGAAGGGGAGCGTGTACGATGTGTGGCGCTCGCGCGCGCACGTGAAGGCGGGTGAGGAGCCGACCATGGGGGATCCCGGCGGCGGCTCGGACTTCGCCGGCTTCTACAACCACCTCGGCATCCCGATCGCCGAGTGGGGCTTCGGCGGCGCAGGCGGTGTCTATCACTCGTTCTACGACTCGTACCATTGGATGGCGACGTTCGGCGATCCGACGTTCCAGTATCACGCCGCGGCGGCGCGGATCGGTGCGGCCATGGTGCTGCGTCTCGCGAACGCCGACATCATCCCGTACGACTACGTGGAGTTCGCGGCGACGATGCAGCGCTATCTCCCCGCGCTCGACTCGGCCTTCGCCGCGCGTCACTGGGATGCTTCCTCGGCGGCACTCGGCGCAGCCATCGGCCGCATGGCCACGGCGGCGCAGCAGTTCGCGAGCGCGCGCGACTCGGTGCTCGCGAAGGGGTCGCCCGATCGCGCGACCATCCAGCACACGAACGATGCGCTGCTGCGCGTGGAGCGCTCGCTCACACGCCCGGAAGGCCTCAACGGACGCTCGTGGTTCCGGAACCTCATCTACGTGGCCGATGAGGACAACGGCTACGCGAACATGGTCTTCCCGACGATCAACGAAGCGATCCGCGCGGGCGATCGGGGCCGGACCACGCACGAGCTCGCCGATCTCGCCACCTGCTTCGATGCCGCCGCGCGGGCGATCACCGACGCGCGCACCGCGCTGCTGGGACGCGCCGCGTCGCGCGGCGTGACGCGGTAGCCGGCGGGAACGAAGTCGGGGCGCAGGCGTATCGTGATGGGTGCCGGTGCAACAAGGCCGGCACCCATGTTGCTTCTTCACGCGCTGTCCTCCTGGAGGCTCGCATGCGACTGATCGCTCTCGCGCCCGCTCTCGCGCTCTGTATCGTGGCCTTCGCCTGCAAGGGGCGCGAGCAGGCGCCCCCTGATACGGCGGCGTCCGTCCCCGTACCGCCACCCGCCAACTCGGCCGCGACGTCCGAGAGCACGGCGGGCGCGGTGAGCACGCCCGCGGAGTCGGCGGCCGCGCGCTCGAACCCGACGACGCCCAAGGCGACGCAGAAGGGCACGCAGCCGTCGACGACGAAGCCCACGTCGCCGAAGACGGACAGCACGCAGAAGACCGACAGCACACATCGGAAGTTCAAGAAGCCGGAGGTCCGGCCGGTCTACCCGCCCATCGATCGGCGCCGCACGGACACGACGACGCGACGCGATACCTCAGACGATCGATAGCGCACGGAGAGCCGCGCGCGCTCCACGCACCGGGCACCCGTGCGCGGAGCGCGCGGCGGTCAGCGGGTGAGCGGATCCGCGACCGCGCCCTGAGGAGGGACCGCAACGGGTGCGCGCTTCCTCGGTGCGGGCGGCTCGCCGATCCGCTGGCTCACATCCGGCGCCGGTGCCGCGTTCGCGAGCGCGAGCGTCGTGAGGCGTGCGCCGGCCGATGGACGGCGTGCGAGGTAGGCGCGCGGGAGCACGCGTCCATCGGCCGCACGAGCCACCGGAGTCGGGGTGACCGGCCGGCGTGCGGGCCCGGCGTGCCGTCGCGCCTGCCGCGGCAACGCGAACCCGCGCTGGGCACCCGCATGCCGGTCGCGCTCCGGTCGCTCGCGCATCGGTCGTTCGCGCGCCGCGTCCCGGCGTCCCCGCGCGTCGCGCTCGTGCGACGTATCTCGGTCGCGCCCCGAGACCGATGTCTCCGCGCGCCGCGCCGGTGGAGTCTGCGGCGGCGTCGGGATCGGTCGGTCGACATCGACGTGCACGCGGCTGTCGAGCACGTCGCTCGTCGAGCGCGGCGGCTCGAGTGCCACGATCGCCGCACGAGCCTCGCGTGGTGGTATGGATCCGACCGCGCCGCTGCACGCGCACCCGAGCCGGGGTGCGAGATCGATGAGCGCGTGTTCGCGCGAGAGCAGCTGCTCGGCCAGCTGCGTGCGGCAGTCATCCGCATCGAGCTCCACGAACGCACGCGGCGCCGAGAGCATCGCGAGCCGTTCCGGCGCGGGCACGCCGCCCGGCATCGACGCGAAGCGGCGCCGATCGGGCGGGAGCACCGATTGGTAGAAGAGCGGCTGCTCGCCGATGACAATGCCGAGCGATGCGAGCTGCGCCATGAACTCGTCGGGCGTGAGATGCGCATCGAGCGCGGGATCGGCGCCCGCGGGGCAGCTGCCGATGTAGGTGAGATGCACGCACGCGGGCGCGTAGAGCGCGCGTACGTAGCGCGCACACGCGACGGGCGGCGCGACGAGCGGCACGAGGAGCGGTGTGAGCTCCGAGCCCAGCAGTCGCTTGGCGACGAGCGGACACGTGCACATCACGGCGGGCTCCTCACCATGCGCCGCGAGATGCGTGAGGCACCCGTCGGCGACGAGCTCATCCCCCCACGTCGCCGGGATCGCCGCCGCATACCCCGCGGCGAGACAGGCGTGCGCCAGCTGCACCGCGGTCGCGGGGAGCGCGGCGAGCATCGCATCGGCGCCGAGGATGGCGACCGAAGGCGCAGGCAGAGTGTCGTCCGACAGTGAGCCCGGGGGCATCGGCTGAGTCTGGTCCCGGTAAGGGGCCCTGAAAAATGCGCTGCGAGGCAGGGTGCTGTCCAGCACGGCCCATACATTGCGGGGAAGTGCGCTAGGACTCCACAAACGTAACGCCGGCATCGGGCGTTCGTAGCCGCTCTTGGACGTCAGCGCAGGGCTGGGCAGTGTTTGGTGTACAGTTGAAGGAAATCACACGCCTCTCGCCAGAGCAACGCGAGGCGATCGCCGCCTATGGTGCGCGCACCACATGGCCGGCAGGATTCACGGTGTACGAGCGAGGTGCTCCAGCGGACGGGATCTTCATCGTCTTGCGCGGCCAGGTCGTGCTGCGCAACCAGGTGGGCGCGGGGCGCAGCTTCGTACCGTGGGTCGCGATGGCGGGCGAGACGTTCGGGTCCGAAGGACTCGAGCACAACGCGCGCTTCGCGAGTCATGCGCGCGCGGAAGAGGAGAGCGAGACGCTGCACTTGCGGACCGCTCGCTTCAGCGCGCTGCTGCGCGAGCAGCCGACGCATGCACTCGCGCTCATCCGGCAGATGGTCGCCGAGCGCACCGCGTTGCTCGAGAAGTTCGGGCAGCACGCCACGCTCACCGTCGAGCAGCGCCTCATCGCCGCGCTCATCCGCATGGCACAGAGCCACGCGTACGGCTCGGGTAATGACGGGGTCGCGCGGACCACGGTGCCGCGGCGGCTCCTCGGCGAGCTCGTGGGCGCGACGCGCGAGTCGATCTCGCTCGTCCTCGGTCGGCTCACCGCCGATGGCCTCATCGAGCGCGATGGCAACGGCCTCGTCATCACCGATGTGCGCCGCCTTGCTGCGCGGCTCACCAATACCGGCAATGGCGCCGCGGGGATCGCCGTGTTCGACGAACGGCAACCGCCCGGGCTCGCACTCGGGTAATCGGCCGCCGCGCACAGACTGGCGCGGCGGCCGTTTGGCGCTACCGTCACCGCTTGTGCCGTCTCCATCCGCGGTGCACGATTGTGACGCATGAGCTTCGTCGTCGCCTTCGTGCTCCTCGTCGGCATCTGCCTGTGGTGCGCGCGCGCGTCGCACCGCGTCGCGCGGATGGTACTGGCGCGCCATCCCGTCGGAGCGGACGGCCTCATCCCGGGTGCCGCATCCATCGCGCTCCCCGTCGCGCACGGCCAGCACGCGGTGCTGCTCCTGCACGGCTTCGGCGACACGCCGCAATCGCTCGCGTATCTCGCGAATGATCTGCACGCACACGGGTACGCGGTCGCGGCGCCACTCCTCCCGGGACACGGCCGCACGCTGCGCGCGTTCGCCGCATCGAGCGCCGAGGAGTGGTTGGTCGATGCACGCAGCGCGCTCACCACGCTGCGGGCGCGCCATGCACACGTTGGTGTGGTGGGGTTGTCGATGGGCGGTGCGCTCGCCGCGCTCCTCGCGGCCGATGATCCGGGGGTATCGGCGCTCGTCCTGCTCGCGCCGTATCTGCGCGCTCGGCCCCTCGTGCGCTCGCTCGCACGCGTGCACCGCGTGGCCGGTCTCATCGCGCCCTACGTGGCGAGCGGGGATGACGCGCGCTCCATTCACGATCCCGTCGAGCGCGCGCGTGCGTTGAGCTACGGTGCCGCGACCCCGCGCCTCGTGGCCGAGCTCGTCACGCTCGCCGATCGTGCCCGCCACGCACTCCCGCGCATTACCGTGCCGACACTCCTCGTGCAATCCCGCGACGATAATCGTCTCACCGCAGCGACCGCGGAACACGCCATCGCGCTGCTCGGCGCGCGCGAGAAGCGACTCGAGTGGGTGCGAGGATGCGGCCACGTGCTGACCGTCGACTACGGCCGCGCGCAGGTATCGGCCATGGTGGCGGAGTGGCTGGATCGCTGGCTGCACGCACCATCATCGGCCGATGCGCCGCGCTCACATCCCATGCGGGCGTGAAAGGCGGCGGTGAGGATCAACGGGGTCAGAGCGCACAGCTCTCGTCTCTCCCACCCGCAACACCCACAGATCATCGTCCGCGAGCCCCGCGCGCTCCCACGCGGTGCGCACGCGTTTGGGCGGCTCGTCCAGCGACTCGTCGGTGAGCTTGAACGTCCCCCAGTGCGTGGGCACCATCACGCGTCCGGGCTCCACGCGGCCGGTCGAGCCGTTGAGCTCGATGAACGCCTGCACTGCTTCCTCCGGATCCATGTGCACGGGGCGCATGAACCAGCGCGGGTCGTAGGCGCCGATCGGGAGGAGCGCGACATCCGCGCGGCCGTACCGCTCGCCGACGGCGCGGAACTCGGGATGCAGGCCGGTGTCGCCCGCGAAGCACATCGTCCAATCGTGCGCGTCCACCATCCACCCGCACCACAGCGTCTCGTTGCGGTCGCCGAGGCCGCGTCCACTGAAGTGCTGGGCGGGCACACACGCGATGCGGGCGTCGCCCACGCGTGTCTCCTCCCACCAGTCGCGCTCGGTCACCTGCGCGGCGCCGCGTCGCGTGAGAAACTCCGCCACGCCGAGTGGCGCGAGCCAGTGCGCCTCTGGGTGCGCCGCGATGAGCCGGCGGACCGTGCGATCATCGAGGTGATCGTAGTGGCTGTGCGAGATGAGCACGAGATCGATCGGCGGCAGCGCATCGAAGGCCACGCCCGGCGCGACGCGGCGCCGCGGTCCGAGGAAGGGGATGGGCGATGCGCGCTCGCTCCACACCGGATCGGTGAGCACGTTCAACGCGCCGAGCTGCACGAGAAACGTGGAGTGCCCCACCCGCGTGACGGTGAGCGTCTTGCGACTCGCGCGCGGCGTGGCGAACGACGGCGCCGTACGCGCGAACGCCGAATGGTCGGGGCGATCGGACCGCGCGCGCGAGCGGCGGTCGAACAGGATCCAGCGCAGGAAGTCCCGGAATCCGCGCGGCGCGGCGCCGGGCCAGGGATTCCGGAATCCGCCCTCTGGACGGTGATGGCTCGGCGACGTCATGCGTGATCTCGACGAGACGAAACGGACTGCGGTGTGTGATGATTCATCGATCGGTGCGGCCCGCGACGCGCGACCGGCGCGTGGCACGTGATCCGCAGTGAAATTTCGCATCCGATCGCCCTCTTGTGGAGCATTCGTCACCCATGGCCCATCGTCCGATCACCCAACCGGTCGTCCATGCGCCGGAGTTTCCCGCCGACATCGACTGGATCAACACCGGCGGCCGCTCGCTCTCGCTCGCGGACTTCCGCGGGAAGATCCTGCTGCTCGATTTCTGGACCTACGGCTGAATCAACTGCATCCATGTGATCTCGCAGTTGCGGGACCTCGAACATCGCTACGCGAATGCGGTGGCGATCGTCGGCGTCGACAGCGGCAAGTTCCCCGCCGAGCGTGTCACGCCACACATCCGCGACGCGGCGCTCCGGTTGGGCAACACGCACCCCATCGCCAACGACCGGCAGTTCCGCATCTGGCGCAGCTACGCAGTGAACGCGTGGCCCACGCTCGTCGTCGTCGATCCGGAGGCACGCGTCCTCGGGACCCACGCAGGTGAATTCACCGTCGAGATGCTCGCGCCGCTCCTCGATCAGCTGATCGCCGCGTACCGCGAATCAGGGACGCTCGATACGCGGGCGATCTCGTTCACGCCCGATGCGCCGACCGTTGCACCGGGCGAGCTGCGGTATCCGGGAAAGGTCACCGTGCACGGCGACCGCATCGCGATCGCCGATACCGGTCATCACCGCGTGCTCATCGGTCGGTTGAATGCGAGCGGTGTGCGCGCACACATCGAGCGCGTGGCGGGGACCGGCATGCCGGGATTCGTCGATGGCGTCGCCGGGTCGTTCGATGCGCCGCAGGGCATGGCGTTCGATGGCGACGTGCTCTACGTGGCCGACACGGAGAATCACGCGGTCCGCGCCGTGGAGCTGCGCACCGGAGCCATCCGGACCGTTGCGGGCACGGGCCATCAGCTGCGCACGATGGCCGACAAGCGCGCGGGCGCGCTGTCGTCGCCGTGGGATCTCGCGCTCGTCGGCCGCACGCTCTACATCGCGATGGCGGGCGTCCATCAACTCTGGTCGCTCGACCTGCCCGGCGGCGTACCGCAGGTGCAGAGCGGGAGCGGCGCCGAGGCGCTTCAGGATGGCCCGCATCTCTCCGCGGCGCTCGCGCAGCCGATGGGGATCACCGCGACCGGGGAACGCCTCTACTTCGCCGATGCGGAGTCCAGCGCTGTCCGGTGGTCCGACATTGCGCCCGCCGGCTCGGTGGGCACGATCGTCGGGACGGGGCTGTTCGACTTCGGCGACCGCGACGGGGTGGGCGACGATGTCCGACTGCAGCACGTCCAGGGCATCGCGATGCACGAGCCGACTGGCCGCCTCCTCATCGCCGACTCGTACAACAGCGCGCTCAAGTGGGTGCACCCTGTGACGCGTCACGCCGAGAGCTGGGTCCGCGATCTTCACGAGCCCGCCGGCGTCTCCTGCGGCCCGCGTCACGCCTACGTCGCCGACACCAACGCGCACCGGATCGTGGCGGTGGAGTATGAGAGTGGAGAGGTGGTGGAGGTGACGCTGGAAGAGTGAGTCAGTGAGTCAGTCGGTCAGTGAGTCAGCAAAAGCCCGCAGGGAGAGTCTTGTCATCCCGAGCGCAGCGAGGGATCTCTTGCTGGTGGGCTGAGATCCCTCGCGGCGCTCGGGATGACAGGCTCTCGGGAT
>DASVCF010000014.1:0-24146 GCA_036381735.1 Gemmatimonadaceae bacterium
GAGGGTGTTCCACTCCATGCACACGTCGCAGCGGCCGGCCCACTTGGGGTGCTCGGCGCCGCACTCGGTGCAGCGATAGACCGTGCGAAGCTTCGGACTCACGTGACGCGACAGCTCAGGATCCAGGTGTTGGACGTGCGGTGTAGTTCTCGAATCGTGTATACGCCTTGTGGAAGAAGAGGTTCACGATCCCCGTGGGTCCGTTGCGCTGCTTGCCGACGATCACTTCCGCCCGCCCTTCGATGGAATTGCCATCCTTGTCCACGGGCCCATCGTAGAACTCGGGGCGGAAGAGGAACATCACGAGGTCCGCGTCCTGCTCGATGGCGCCCGACTCACGCAGGTCCGAGAGCTGCGGCCGCTTGTCCGTTCGCTGCTCTGGCGCGCGCGACAGCTGCGACAGCGCCACCATCGGCACATTCAGCTCCTTGGCCAACGCCTTGAGCGAGCGGGAGATCTGGCTGATCTCCTGCTGCCGGCTCTCCGAGCTCGCCGGGCCTTGAATGAGCTGCAGATAGTCGATGATCACCAGCTCCACCCCCGCGTCCGCCTTGAGGCGCCGTGCCTTGGAGCGAATCTCCAGCAGTGTGATCCCCGCCGTGTCGTCGATCCAGATCGGCGCCTGGTTGAGCACGCCGGCCGCACGCGCGATGCGGCCGAAGTCATCGTCCCGCAACATCCCCTTGCGCAGCTTCTGTGCATCCACGCGCGCTTCCGACGTGAGCATACGCTGCACCAGGGATTCTTTACTCATTTCCAGCGAAAAGATCGCAATCGGAATGTTGCGCTCGATCGCAGCGTATTGCGCAACGTTGAGGACGAACGCCGTCTTCCCCATGGACGGGCGCGCCGCGACGATGATGAGGTCGGCGCGCTGGAAGCCCGACGTCATGTCGTCGAGATCGGTGAACCCGGTGGGCACGCCCGTGATCGACTGGCCGCCGCGCTGGAGCGACTCGATGCGCTCCATGGTCGGCCACATGAGCTCCTTGATGCGCGTGAACCCCTGCGTGCCGCGCTGCTGGCTCACCTGGAAGATCTTATGCTCGGCGTCATCGAGCAGCTCGGCGGCCGTCATCTTCCCCTCGAACGCCTCGGAGACAATGGACGTCGACGTCTCGATGAGGCGCCGGAGCAGTGCCTTCTCGCGGACGATCTTCGCGTGATACTCGACGTTGGCCGCCGTCGGCACCGCATCGACGAGGAGCCCGAGGTAATCCTTCCCCCCACTCCCCTCGAGCTCGCCGCGGCGCGAGAGCTCGTCGGCGAGCGTGAGCGGATCCACCACCTCGCCACGCTCGGAGATCGCCACCATCGCGCGGAAGATGCGCCGGTGCGCCTCGCGGTAGAACATCGTGTCGTCCACGTGCTCGGCCGCGCGCAGGATGGCATCCTGGTCCATCAACATGGCGGCGAGCACGGCCTGCTCGGCGTCCTCCGAGTAGGGAGGGCGCCGATCGCGGTAGGCGTCACGCGCTGGCGTTATCGAGTATTCGGCGGGCGAGCTGGACATCTTCCCAGGTGGGTCGCTTCCAAGCAGGGTTGCGGAGGAGTGCAGCCGGGTGGTAGGTGACGATCACCGGGATGCCGTGGTAGCGATGCACCGCCCCACGCAGCTTGCCGAGGGCGAGTTTGGTGTCGAGGAGCGACTGCGCGGCGACCGTCCCGAACGCGAGAATGACCTTGGGTCGGATGAGCTCGATCTGCCTGACGAGGTACGGACGGCATGCGGTGATCTCGTCGGGCAGCGGCGTGCGATTGCCGGGTGGTCGATGCTTCACGACGTTGGTGATGAACACCTCGTCGCGCTTCAAGTTAATCGCCGCCAGGATTTTCGTCAGGAGTTGACCGGCCGCGCCCACGAACGGGCGGCCCGTTTCGTCTTCGTTGGCACCCGGGCCCTCGCCCACACACATGAGCTCCGCGTGCGGATTTCCCTCGCCCGGCACGGCATGCTTGGCCGTCTTGTAGAGCGGGCACCGCGTGCACGTTTCGACCATCGCGGCGATTGCGTCGAGCGACTCGGCCCGCGCGATCGGGCCGCCGAAGAGCTCGCCATCATCGGCGTTGACCACCAGCCCCGACCGTACCCCGGCAGCGTGCTCGGTGGGGTGTGGGCGGTCAGAGGGATCTTCACGCATTGATGGACGTTCCTGCTCGGCGGGATGCGCGCGCTCCTCGGGACGTGCCTGCTGGTCGGGCTGTGCATTCTCGTCCGGCTGCGCCCCTTCGGTGCGACGCGGTGGGTCGACAGGGTCCCGATCCCGCGCGGGCGAACGCCGAGACGGATCGATGTTGCCGGCGGCGGTGAGTGCGCTCCGCCAATCGAGATCTGCCGCGGTTGGCGGGCGATCGTGCACCGGCTCTGGCGCAGGGGGATGCTTGGCGCGCGCGGGCTCCGGCGAATGACCCACCGAACCGCGGGTGACGGGGGCATCGGGAGCGGCCACGCCTGGTTTCACGCCGATGATGCGCATCACGTCCTCGACACTCAGTCCGTCGAGCACGAGCTCCTGCTCGCCCAGCTCGCGCCGCTGCTCCAGGTAGCGGCGCAGCAGCTCCTCAGCGCCCACGGAACAGCGCCTCGATCCGATCCAGAATCACGTCCGCCACGTCACTCTTGGACATGAGCGGTAGCTGCTCCGTTGCGCCATCACGCGCGATCAGCGTGACGCGGTTCGTATCGACCGCGAATCCCGCCCCGGGTTCGAGCGCGTCGTTCACGACGATGAAGTCGAGCCCCTTGGCCTCGAGCTTCGCGCGTCCGTTCGCGAGCACGTCGTTCGTCTCCAGCGCGAAGCCGACGCTCACCATGCCATCGCCACGCAGCGATCGCGTCTCGGCCAGGACATCGGGCGTGGGCGCGAGCGGGATCGACTCGGGAGCGTGCATCTTCTTGATCTTCTTCGTGGTCGGCTTGGCGGGGCGGAAGTCGGCGGGCGCGGCAGCCATGATGAGCGCATCGGCGCACGCGAGCGCCTTCTGCACCGCACACGCCATGTCCTCGGTGGTCTCGACCGGTACGAGCTCCGGACCGACGGGCGCCGTTACGCCGAGCGGACCCGCGACGAGCACGACGTCCGCGCCACGCCGCCATGCGGCCGAGGCGAGCGCGACGCCCATCTTTCCGCTGCTGCGATTCGAGATGAAGCGCACGGGATCCACGCTCTCGCGCGTGGGGCCCGCGGTCACGACGATGCGGCGGCCGCGCCAGTGCTGCGGCTCGAGCAGCCGCGCTGCGTGCGTGACGATCGTCTCGGGCTCCGGCATGCGACCGGGTCCCTGCCCTTCGCCCGCCGCGAGGCGTCCCGTGTCCGGATCCAGCACGCGATAGCCCAGCTCGCGCAGATGCGCGACGTTGCGCGCGGTCTGCAGGTGCGCCCACATGCGATCGTTCATCGCGGGAACGAGCAGCACGGGCGCCTCGGTGGCCAGCAGCACGGCCGAGAGCAGATCGTCCGCCTGGCCGTGTGCGGCGCGCGCGAGAAAATCAGCGGTGGCCGGTGCCACCACGATGGCATCCGCTTCGCGCGCGAGTCGGATGTGATCGAGCGTCCGCCCCGGCGCGAAGAGATCGGTGTGCACCGCCCGCCCCGTGAGCGCTTCGAACGTCACGGGGCCGACGAACTCCGTGGCCGCGCGGGTCATCACCACGTCGACCTCGGCGCCCGATTGCCAGAGGAGCCGGGCGAGCCAGGCGGACTTGTAGGCGGCGATCCCCCCAGTGACGCCGAGGAGCACTCGCCGGCCCTTGAAGGGACGCACCGGGGCGATCGAATCAGCCGCGAAGACGCGGCACGAGGTGGTAGCGGATCCCGTCGTCTCCCGTGAGCGACTCGAGCGCCCGCGTCGTCAGCTTCTTCTCGCGCGCGTTCGGGTTCGTGCGCGGAAACTCGTTGAGGATGCGCGCGTACTTCGCCGCCACGAGCACCGCGAGATACTTGTTCGCGGCGCGCTTGGCCACATCCGTCGGCGTCATTACTTGCATCGGTCACTCCACCGTTAATCGTTGTCCAGTTCCTGCTCCAGCCGCTCGATCATTGCGCGGACGTCGCGCTCGAGATGATCCAATCGTTCGCGCCGGAGCCCTTCCGCGTCGATGATGCCGGAGACGCTCGCCACGGCGCGCTCCAGATCGTCGTTCACCACCACGTACTGATAGTTCGGGACCTCGTGCAACTCCGCCAGCGCGCTCACGAGCCGTGTCTTGAGCGTTTCGGCGTTCTCCGTCTTCCGCCGCTTGAGGCGGGCCAGCATCTCGTCCACCGAGGGCGGCAGCACGAAGATCGGCACCGACTCGGGGAACATGCTCCGGAACTGGTTCGCTCCCTTCACGTCGATGTCCATGATGACGTGACGATTCGAACCGAGGACGCGTTCCACCTCGCACCGCAACGTGCCGTACATGTGCCCGTGCACCACCGCCCATTCCGCGAAGTCCCCGCGCTGCTGTCGCTGCATGAACTCCGCGGTGGAGAGAAAATAGTAGTCGCGGCCGTTCACTTCACCGGGGCGCGGCGGCCGCGTGGTGCACGACACCGAGTACCCCACGTCCGACCGCTGCTCCAGCAACCGGCGCGCGATCGTCGTCTTCCCCGCGCCCGATGGCGAGGACAGGATGATCGGGAACGGTTTCACTCGACGTTCTCGACCTGTTCGGCGATCCGCTCCAGCTCCTCCTTCACCGCCACCACGTCGTGCAGCATGGCGGTGTCCCGGGCTTTGCTCCCGGTCGTGTTCGCCTCGCGCAGCATCTCCTGCAGGAGAAAGCTCAGGCGCTTGCCGACGGGGTTGGCTCCGTCGGTGCCGAGCGCCGCGCGAAACGCCGCAATGTGCGCCGCGAACCGGTCGAGTTCCTCGCTCACATCGAGGCGGTCCGCGAGAACGGCAATCTCCTGCGTGAGCCTCGTGTCGTCGATGTCCACGCCATCCGCCAACTCGCGCACCGAACGGCGCAGCCGATCACGCTCCGCGATGAGCCGTTCGGGAGCACGCTGCACGAGCGATCCGCGAAGCTGCTCGATGACCGCGATCCGCTCGGCGAGCACCGCGCGCAACCGTTCACCTTCGGCTACGCGCATCGCCATGAGCGCGGCCACCGCCTGTTCGACGACCGCACCGAGCTCCTCGGCGCTCCCGCCTACCTCGTCCGTGCCCTCGCTCGAGATCACCTCGGGCAAGCGCAGGAGCGTCGCCGCATCCACCGGATGATTCAGGCCGTGACGCTGTTGCAGCGCGCGAATCTGCTCGAGGTATCGCGCAAAGCGATCTTCGTCGATGACCGCTCCGGCAGCGCTCTGCCGCTCGAGGCGCGCCGTCATCGACACGTGTCCACGCGCGATGTGCTGCCGAAGTAGCTCGCGCACCTCGCCTTCCCAGCGCGCGAGCGCGGAGGGCAGCTTGATGCTCGGGTTGAAGAACCGGTGGTTGACGGTGCGGATCTCCACCGTCACCTGCGCAGTCCCAACCCGCCCCGTCGCGGCGCCGAACCCCGTCATGCTACGTATCATGTGGAATCGCGTAAGTTATGGCGTAACAACAACCTTGTCAATTCCAGAAGTGCCAGCGGACGCCGTACATGACCTGCTGCCGCGGGAGGATGAAGCCAGGGACGTACGCCATTCGCGGCGGGAAGATCGTGAAGAATTGCTGGATGAACAGCGTGGCATCGATGATCCGTATTTCAATGCGCGACGTGAGCGAGTGGCTGTATGGGACCAGTACACTCGCCGGCCCGACGGCCTCCGCGCTTCCCGCCGTCGGAAACAGTGTCGCGCTGCGATACTCGTACGCCAAGGACCCGAGGAACCCAAAGTTGTCGCGCGGGAAGCGGCTGAGCCAGTTGGTGCGCAGGTACAGCTCCGCGCGTGACTGATACTGGGGACGGAAGTATCCGGGCGCCGACCACCGCACGCCGGTGATGTCGACGCCGAGGTCCTTGTAGATCGGGCCGCGGATCGTGCCGAAGATACCCGTCGCGGGCTGCGAGAGCATGGCCACGTAGCTCGGATCGTACATCTGGAGCCCGGGGACCACCACTCCTCCGCGCCGCATGATTCCCCCCGTGAGCCAGGCGCGGTGAATCCTTACCCCCACCTCCGCGCGTGCGTCGATACTGTTGCGCGTTCCGGGGGCCACTTCACCGCCGTGGCGATGCGTGACCGTTCCGGTGAGCGCCAGGAAAGACAGTGGCGCGAGCTTGAGCGTGGCCGATTCGGTGGAGCTCGTGTCCGGCCATCGCTGCTCGGCGGCGAGCGACAGCGCGAACGGTCCGCTCTCCATGCTCGCGCGCTCAGCCACGGTCTTGAGCGTGGAGTGCTCGAAGTCGTGCGTGCGACTGTCGATGCTCAACCGCCACGGCCCGCGGGTCATCCCGGCCGATGCGACGTATTGCTTCTCGGAGCGCGTGCCGGGCGGCGCCGTGGTGGAGTCGCGCGCCGTGGTATTGTCGAATGCCTGCGATACCACCATGAGCTGCGCCCATGGCCCGTCGTCAGGGTCGCCGTACCCGGCGCGTACGTAGGCGTTCGTGCGACGCGAATCCAGGTTCGGGATCGCCCCGCTCCCGACGAGCGCCTGCTGCTGGTCGCGCGAACCCGACGTGCGATTGGCGAACGCATCGACGCTCCACGGTCCGTGCGCCCAGCCGAGGCGGGCCAGGAGCGAGAGCTGATCGCCGCCGCCCGTGAACGTGCCGCCGGTCGTACCGTACTGCTCGAGCCCGAGCTGCAGCGCTTCCCCGTGCTGAAAGCGTTTGCCGTAGAATGCGCGGTACAGGTTGGTGTTCAGATCGCCGGAGGCGATGTCCACACGGCTCGACGGCGTCGTGCGGTTCACGCGCCAGCTCCGGAGATAGACGCGCAATTCATCCGCCCCACGCTCGATCGTGACGTCCTCGAGCGTCCACAGCTGCACGGCATCGAGATCGAGCACGCCTCCGTTCTGCGGATTGAGAGCGTCGAGCTCCACGCCGTCGTAGAAGATGCGAACGCGCGACGGGTCGCCCAGGTACGCGGCTTCGGCCGGAGAGGAGAGCCACCCCGAACGGAAGATCGTGACCCCGGGGATGAGCCTGAGCAGATCGATGAGGTTGAACGCACCAGTCGCGAACATCGAGTCGCGCGTCCAGTGGTACTGCTCGCCGATGCCGACGAGGCGTGGTACCGGGGCGTGCGCGAGCGGCGCCTTGATCGTATCGCGCGGAGCCTTCGTCGTGTCCGATGTCGTCGTGTCGGCCGGCGCGCGCCCGCCAGCGCCTGTGGTGTCCCGCGCCGCAGTCGTGTCGCCCGCCACGGTCGTGTCGTGACGCACCGACGTATCGCGCGGCGCGGCCACGGGCGCGTGTTGCGTGGTGTCGCGCCGCGTCGCGGACGTGTCGCGTGTAGTCCCCTGCGCCAGGACCGTTCCCTGCAAAACGGCCCCGACCAGAAGGCCGAGGCCACCGCGACGCAGCATCGTTACGACTGCCACGTCTAGCTTGCCCTTCCCCGCACGAACTCGACGAACAGGCCAACGGGCACGCCGGTCGGGCCTTTGGGGATGTAGCCGAGATCCGTCTCGGAGTATGCGGTGCCGGCGATGTCGAGATGCACCCACGGGTAGTCGGACGCGAACTCCTTGAGGAACATCGCGGCCGTGATCGCACCCGCGGGGCGACCGCCGGTGTTCTTGATGTCGGCGACGTCGGACGTGATCTGCTCCTTGTAACCGTCCCACAGTGGCAGCGGCCACCCCGGCTCGCTCGCCTGCTTTCCGGCAGCGACCACTTCCTGCACGAGCCCCTCATCCGGTCCGAACACGCCGGTCGCCAGATGCCCGAGCGCGATGACGCACGCGCCCGTCAGCGTGGCGGCATCGATGACCGCCGCCGGGTTGAAGCGGCGCGCGTACGACAGCACGTCGGCGAGGACGAGCCGCCCCTCGGCATCCGTATTGATCACCTCGATCGACTTGCCGAGGTGACTCTTCACGACGTCGCCCGGCTTGACCGCGGTCCCCGAGGGCATGTTGGTGGTGCTGCCGATCAACCCGACCACGTTGATCTCGAGCCCCAGGCGCGCAATGGTCTCGAGTGCGCCGAGGACGCCCGCCGCGCCGCACATGTCGAACTTCATCGCTTCCATGCCCTGCGCGGGTTTGATGGAGATGCCGCCGGTGTCGAAGCAGAGGCCCTTGCCGACGAGCGCGATCGGCTGCGCGCCCGCCTTCGCACCGCGATACTCCAGCACGATGAGCTTCGGATCCTGCGGCGTGCCCTGTGCCACGCAGAGGAACGAACCCATCTGCTCCTTCTCCATCTCCGCGCGGCCGAGGACGGTGACCGTCATGCCGTGACGCTTGGCCATGTCGCGCGCGGTGTCGGCGAGGTACTCGGGCGTGCACAGATTGCCAGGCATCATCGCGAGTCGTCGCGCCAGGTTGATCCCCTCGCCGATCGCGATACCCTGGGCAAGCGGCTTCTCGGCATCCTTCGTGTTCGCCACGATGAAGGTCGCATCTTCCAGCGGCGGCCTGCGCTCACTCTCGGGCGGGGGCGACTTGAGGTCCGTGTACTCCCACGCACCAAGCTGCACGCCCGCCGCCGCGCTTTCGACATTCGCCACCGGTCCACCGTCCCACCACGCGAGCCCGCGCACCCCCATCGAGCGCGCCTGACGACCAGCGATGCTCGCTGCCCGCCGCACTGCGCCGGCATCCTCCACGCTCTCCCCTACACCCACGAGCAGCACCCGCTGCGGTCCTGACTTCCCGCCCTGCAGATGCAGCACTTCGTCGCGCGCACCACGGAAATCCTTGCGTGACAGCGTGCGGTTCAACGCACCATCGAGCGACTGGTCGAGTGCGACCAGCGGTCCTGTGACTGTTGCACTCTTCGCGAGCGCGATCACGAGCAGTGGAACGTCGAGCGTGGCCAGATCGGCCTGGCGAACGGAAAGACGGGGGGGCATGAAGGGATGCGGGTAGCGGACGAAAAAAACAGTGAGTCAGTGAGTCAGGAACGACAGAGAGCAGAAAGCAGAGAGCAGAAAGCAGAGAGCAGGTTGTCATCCCGAGCGGAGCGAGGGATCTCGTTCTACCAGCGAGATCCCTCGCTCCGCTCGGGATGACACCGCCCCTCGTCTCTCTGCGGTTCCTGACTCACTGACTCACTGACTCACTTTCTCTCTTCGATCGGCACCACCTTCAACCCACGCGGGCCGACGTACTCGGCGCGGGGGCGGATGAGGCGGTTGTGCGCGTACTGCTCGAGCAGGTGCGCGGTCCAGCCGGCGATGCGGCTGCACGCGAAGAGCGGCGTGTAGAGATCGGTCGGGATCCCCATCACGTAGTAGGTGGACGCGGAGTAGAAGTCGACGTTGGGGTTGAGCCCCTTCTCCTCCTTCACCTTCTGCTCGATGGCTCGCGACATCTGGAACCACTCGGGCTGACCATAGCGCTTCCCGAGCTCCTCCGACATGCGGCGCAGGTGCGTGGCGCGTGGATCTTCCGTCTTGTAGACGCGGTGGCCGAAGCCCATGATCTTCCGCTTCTCGGCCAAGGCTTGCCCGATCCACTTCACCGGATCCTCGCCCGACTCCTTGATCTCGAGCAGCATCCGCATCACCGCCGTGTTCGCACCGCCGTGCAGCGGGCCGGAGAGCGTGCCGATTGCCGAGACGATCGCGGCATACATGTCGGCGAGCGTCGCCGCGGTGACGCGTGCGGAAAACGTGGATGCGTTGAGCTCGTGATCGGCGTGCAGGATGAGCGCGATGTTGAACGCGTGCTCGGCGCGATCATCGGGGCGCTTCCCCGTGAGCATGTAGAGCACGTTCGCCGCAATGGAGAGCTTGGGATCGGCGCTCACCGGCTCCTGGCCGTTGCGAATGCGCTGCCAGGCGCCGACGATGGACGGGAGCTTGGCCGTCAGCAGCGTAGCCCGGCGCATGTTCACCTGCCGATCGTCCACCTTGGCGTGCGGCTCCGGATCGTAGAACGAGAGGCGCGAGACCGCCGTGCGCAGCACGTCCATGGGCTCGGCGTCCTTCGGACACCGGGTCAGCATTTCGAGCACTTCGGCGGGCAGGAAGTAATTCTCGTTGATGGCCCGCTTCAGATCATCCAGCTGGCGACGGTTCGGTAGCGAACCGTTCCAGAGGAGATACACCACTTCCTCGAACGTCGTGTGGGCGACGAGGTCGTGGATATCGTAGCCGCGATAGATGAGCTGGCCGGTCTGGCCATTCACATCGCTGATTTCGGAAGGGCCGATCACTACATCTTCGAGACCGGCAGCCGCTGTCTTGATGCTTGCTGTGGTTGCCATCGATCACTCAGGAGAATTTGCAGGAAGGGGGCAGTGGCCGACCCGTCGACCCCGTTTGCCCCAGTCGGAAAAGGTACGAGCGCGAGTGATGTGCTGCAAGCGGAATGCAGAGCGCACGTGGCGCGCACATCTCTGCTCTACCCCGGATTGGCGAATCCGTTCGTGCACCGGGCGCGTCGTGCACCGAGCTCTGCATAGCGCGTGCGCGGCGCGTTCAGCCATTGACCACGCGCATCCCCGCCTCCGGGTAGCGCGTGCCCGCCGCGACGCCGATCGGCGCGACCTCATCGAGCCGGCGGAGATCGCTCGCGCTCAGCTCGACGTCGAGCGCGCCGATATTCTGTTCGAGGAAGGGTCGCTGCTTCGTGCCGGGGATCGGCGCGATGTCGGTCCCTTGCGCCAGAAGCCACGCGAGCGCGAGCTGCGCGGGCGTGCACCCCTTCTCGCTCGCGATCTCCTCCACGCGCGCGACGAGGTCCAGATTCCGCTGGAAGTTCTCGCCCTGGAATCGCGGCGAATCGCGTCGATAGTCGTCGGCCGGAAGATCATCGATGTTCCGGAATCGACCGGTGAGGAAGCCACGGCCGAGCGGGCTGTAGGCGACGAAGCCGATCCCGAGCTCCCGGCACGTGGGGAGAATCTCGTCTTCCGGCTCTCGGCTCCAGAGCGAGTACTCGGTCTGGAGTGCGGTGATCGGATGGACGGCGTGCGCGCGGCGAATGGTCGACGGCGCAGCCTCCGACAGACCGAGGAAGCGCACCTTCCCGGCGGCGACGAGCTCCGACATCGCGCCGACGGTCTCCTCGATCGGGACGGCCGGATCCACGCGATGTTGGTAGTAGAGGTCGATGTGATCGACGCCGAGCCGCAGGAGCGATGCATCACACGCCTGGCGCACGTACTCGGGGCGACCGCTGATACCGCGTCGGCTCCCGGCGGCATCGCGCACGAACCCGAATTTGGTCGCCAGCACGACCCGATCGCGACGGCCGCGAATCGCCTTCCCGACCAGGACTTCATTCGTGAACGGGCCGTACATGTCGGCCGTGTCGAGAAAGTCGATGCCGAGGTCGAGCGCGCGGTGAATCGTGGCGATCGATTCCTCGTCGTTGCGGCCGGCGTAGAACTCGGACATCCCCATGCAGCCGAGTCCAAGCGCCGAGACGACCAGCCCCTGCGTTCCGATCGTGCGTTGCTCCATCTCCGGTACTCCTGACCTGTCGAGGTGTGAAGGAACATGTCCACCCATGCGATGGCTCAAGCCTCGACGCGCTCGGGATGTTCCTGTCCGCCACCAGGCGATACCGCTTCACTTCGATTGCGTCGCATAGGTGGGGACGGTCGCGGTGCTGGAGACGTTGAAGCGAATGTACATGCCGCTCGTGGCGTGCCCCGGCACGCCGCAGGCGAGGAAGTACTCACCGACGGGGGATGCCTTGAAGCGCATCGTATCGTGGCCGCCCTGCGGCGCCAGACCATCCGTGAGGTGCGTCGTGTAGGCCAATTGAATCGCCGGCTCGTGCGGTTGGACGGGGAGCGGCATCTGCGCCTTGATGATGATCGCCGAGTGCGGGATGGCGTCCTTGTTGACGACGGGCATCGTGACGCTCCACCCCTGGGGCACGGTGATCGTGTCGTTCCCGCTGTAACCGCCGTTGAAGTTGAAGCCGCCCAGGTTGGTGTTGTACGCGGCGAAGATGTCGATCGTGACGGTCTTCTTCGCCTTGTCGTACGACATGAACTGATTGACCTTCACGCTGTCGGAGGCATGGCTCGACGGCGTGCTCGCGCCGCTCGATGCGGCCGAGCCGGTGTCGCGTGTCGAGCCGGTGTCGCGTGTCGAGCCGGTGTCGCGCATCGAGCCGGTGTCGCGCATCGAGCCGGTGTCGCGTGCCGACGCGCTGTCGCGTACCGTTGCGGCCCGCGTTCGTTTGGATCCGAGAACGCCGGACGGGCCGGCGATGCGCGTGATGGACCGAGCTGCCTGTGCCGGCGCACCGGTGGTGTTCGGTCTGGTGGCACCGGTGGCGACATCAGGGGCCGCCGTCGGTTCGGGGACGACGGGGCGGCCGACGCTTCCGTTGGACGCCGTCGATGCGGTCGCTTCCGAGTCCGACGATGCCGGGGTAGCTGGCCGGTTTGCCTTGGCGCATGCGGCGACGAGGGCGACCGTGATCGCACAGGAGACGAGCTTCATCGTTCCTCCGTGGGAGATGACAAATGTGGGTCAGAGCACTGCGTGTGCCCTGGCCCACACTTCAATTCATGTGCTGTTCATCGAGCGCCGCGGGCGCGGTTGGGCACTTGATCTCGTGCGCCGTAGCGCACCTGGCAGTCGACGTGTCCACCCGCGATGGTCGCGAGTCGCGGCCGCCCCGCCATGCCCGCGCCTTACACTCGCGACTCCGTTGATGAGCTGGTGGCGACCGCGCTCCAAACGCTCAAGACCAGCACCACGATGCCGACGATGATGCTGTTCCACATGCGCCCACCGTTGCCCGTGTACCCGTAGATCCACGGCGAGAGGATGAGCCAGATGCCGAGCAGCGCGTTGATCCAACTCAGCCACACGGTGCCGGCCGCACCGAAGAACCGGATAGCCGCGAACACGGCGATGACGATTCCGACGATGACGTTGTTCCAGACATTGCCGACGCCGTTGTAGAACCCGTACACCCACGGCGAGATGATCGTCCAGATGCCGGCAATTATGTTGATGCCGCTGGCGAACCGAACCTGCCCGTAGTGGCGGTCGCCGCGGTCCTCGCGTGCCACGTTGATTTCCATGATGCTCGCTCCTCCACTGATTGAGAGTGCCACCACAGCGGGCGTTGCCGACCCCCCATCAATGGCATGAACTTCCCGCCACCTGCCCCGCTCCATCATCTCGTCTCCGCCACCGCTGGTGGCCGTCCCGCTGTAACTTGGCAATGGACGTGCCGTGCCCCGGCGTGCGCGCGGAGATTCGTGTCGCGGCGCACGACGTGCCGGTGCGGACTACACTGGACGCTTGTAGCTCATCACGAGTGGGAGGGAGATGGGAGCAATGATCACCGTGCAGGAGGTGCTCGCTCGCCTCATCCTGGCGGCCGTCCTCGGCGCCGTCGTCGGGCTCGAGCGCGAGCGACGGAACCGCGCGGCGGGGCTGCGCACGCACGCCATGGTCGGCATGGCGTCCGCGCTGGTCATGATCGTCTCGGCGTTCGGGTTCGCCGACGCACTGGGCCGCAGCGCCGTCGTCCTCGACCCCTCGCGCGTTGCCGCACAGGTGGTGAGCGGCATCGGATTTCTCGGCGCGGGGGTGATCATCTTCCGTCGCAACGAAGCCCGCGGGCTGACGACGGCGGCGAGCATCTGGACCGTGGCGGCTATCGGTCTGGCGACCGGCGGTGGGCTCTACGTTCCAGCGCTCGTCACGACCATCCTCGCACTCGGCATCCTCGCCGTGCTCAAACCACTCGAACGCTACCTGTTCGCCAGAGATCGGCGGACCCGGTTGACACTCGTCATCGATCGGCGCACGGCATCGATGCTCGCCATTGAATCGGCAATGGAGGCGGCTGGGGTCGGGGTGGAGCGCCTCTCCATCCTCCCTGGACCGGCGCCGGAGGAGGATCGCGTACATCTCTACGTGAGGCAGGCGGCGAGGGAGCCGCTTCGTGCAGCGCTCGATACGCTGCGCGGCGTCCCCGGCGTGCGCGCGATTCGTGTGCGTGATACGCCCAGAGGGGGATGAGCGGGACCGAGATGCGGTTCAGTCCCCCCCGTGGGGACGCTCGATCGCGCGTGCTGGTCGTTGCACCACCACGTAGAGCATCGAGCCGGAGCCGATCAGCCGGCCGAAGACCTCGCCCGCCTCCTGTGCCGCGCGCCAGAGGAACTGCCGGGGATCCGCCGCGCGGAGCGATTCGATCCACTGCCGCCAGCCGCGCAGTGGGAAGTGGAAGGTTCCCCGCGCGTCGAGCGCGTACCCGGCGTGCAACACGAGGCGGGTGATCGCCGAAGGGGTGAACAGATACACGTGCGCATGCGGCGCCAGCTCCGGCGTCCAGTAGCGGCCCAGCAGCCGAAAGCTGCCAGACTCCATGTTCGGCGTGATGAGCACGAGCGTACCGCCCGGCGTCAGGTACGGGTACAACTCCCGGAGCATACCGGGGGGATCCGGGAGATGCTCCAGGACGTTGTCCATGACGATCAGATCCACGGATCCGTGCGGAATACCGATGTCACCGATCGGCCGATCGTAGAAGGCGATCCCTGGATAGCGCTGGCGTGCTCTCGCGATCCTGCTGCTGGAGACGTCGATCCCGATGACCCGCTCCCACCCCGCCGCGGCAAGTTGCGCGCAGAGGTGTCCCTCTCCACACCCCACGTCCAGAGCCACGCGGCCCGGCGCCGCGAGGCGCGGGACCTGCTCGACGACCTGCCAGAAGCGCGATGTGCGGCGGGGCGCTCCTGTCCCCGGGCTCGGCACGACGTTGGGCCCAGCGTAATAGTCCGTGTAGAATGCCGCGCTCTCGGCATCCCGCTGGATCGGCGCAGGGTCGATGCGATAACAGCCACACGAGGTACAGCGGAGCAAGCCAAACCGCGCGGTGCGGAACTGCACGGCCCAGGCATCCCGGCCGCACCAGCACGCGAAACGGGGGGACGGCGTCATCGCCATCAGGAACGCCTCCAGCGCGTGAGCGACGGAAACACGAAAGCGCAGCCCGGCACGTGGAACTGCGCTCTTTCAGACGGATTCCGACTCAAACACGGCGCGCGACCGCAGCGCGCGGGACTTCCTCTGCCCTGCCCTACTCGATCGACTTCGCGACTCCCTGCTGCAACGTTCGGCGGACCCTACAGGCCCGTGATACCCGGGGCGGGACTCGAACCCGCAAGGCCCGAAGGCCGGGGGATTTTGAGTCCCCTGCGTCTACCAATTCCGCCACCCGGGCGCTGCCGGCAATGTAGCACGACAGCGACCCGTGCTCAACAGCACAATCGCAGGGTGGCGATCAGCCGCGGACGCCGTCCGCGCCGGCACGGTCGCGTGCCTCACGCGCTGCCGGGCAGAGCAGCCGCAGCATCAGCGTGAACGTTGCTCCCTTCCCCTCTACGCTCCGCACGCGCAGCTCGCCTCCCATCCCGCGCGCGAGATCGCGGCTGATCGAGAGACCGAGCCCGGTGCCATCCTGCGTGCGGATCAGGCGCGCCGGTACCTGGACGAAGGGATCGAAAATGACGTCATGGTGCTCTCGGGGGATCCCGCACCCGGTATCGGCGACGCGAAGGAACACGGTGCCCTCGGGCGCGCCGTCGCGCGAGGCGGTGTCCACCGTCACGCGTCCCCCCGCGCTCGTGAACTTCACCGCGTTCGCGAGCAGGTTGAGAAGAATTTGCTGGAGCTTCTCGCGGTCCGCGCACACGGTCGTGTGCGCAGGAATGTGGACCTCGTACGCGATCCCCTTCGCCGCGAACGGCGGCGCAACCATCGGTGCGATCTCGGCGACCACATCCGCCAGGGGAACGTCGCGCAGCCGATACTCGACACGGCCGGCCTCGAGCTTGGCGAAGTTCAGGATGTCGCTGATGAGCATGAGGAGATGCTGCTGCCCACGCTGCGCACGACGGAGCGCCTCGCGCTGCGCGTCGGTCACCGGCCCGTGCACACCCATCTCCACGAGCTGGACGTAGCCGCCGATGGCGTTGAGCGGTGTGCGGAGCTCGTGACTCATTGCGGCGAGAAACGCGCTCTTTGCCCGATTCGCGGATTCCGCGTCCGTGCGTGCTTGCTGCTCGCGCTGCAGCACGGCTTCGCGTTCGGCGAGCGCCGTACGCAGCTGTTCGGCACTCTCGCGCAACGCCTCCGCGGCGTCGTGCCGCTCGCGGAGCGCATCGCGCAACTGCCGCTCGAGCGCCTCACGTCGCACGATCTCCGTCTCGAGGGCGTTGGCGCGTTGCTGCAGCAGGGCGATCTGCAGGAGCTGCTCCTCAGCATCCGCCTGCATGTACCGCTCGGTCGGGATGACGTGCGTGTGCTGGTGGCAGATCGATTCGAAATGTTGGCGATCCTGCTCGCCGGTGAAGTGCGCCATTGCATACGCGCACAGCAACCAGAACGTGTGCCGGCTCGCCAGCTCGTTCCACAGTGCCTCGAGCCGGACCGCACCCGCGCGGTTGCCACCCTGCCAGAGCAGGTCGACCATCTCGCCGTACAGACGGGCCGTCCCACGCCCATTCGCGTTCACGTGCCGCGCGATCATGGTGCCGAGGACGGAATGGAAGCGCTGCGCGCTTGGCATTCGCCCGTGCATGATGGCGGTGAGGGTTTCGCTCGCATCCAACCACACGAGGCGACCGCTGCGGAGCGCAAGCGCGACGTCGACGCCGAGCAATCGAAGCCGATTCCAAAACGCGTCGCGATGCGCCCGCGTGGCGATCACGATCACCGGCTCGCCGGCCGCGAGCCCCGCGGCGAGGTAATCGGCGATGGCTCTGGTGAGGAAACGATCGTCCTCGTAGAACTGAACGGCATGACCCGACGGGGCGCACGAATCGCCGAGGGACTGGCTCGAGCTCAGCGATGCGTCCTCGACAGTCACTCGCGTGCGGATGTGTTCGGCTGGTGTCATGTTCTCCCGTTCGATGCGGACTCTCGCATCGCCCTCGCGAGGCACCCGGACCGCCGGTGAGCGCTCATACCGTCGCGCGCGGCCGGCCGAAGGGCGACGAGGTAGGTGTGCGACGGGAGTGTGTATGCAAGTGTCGGGCTTGCCCGTGGTCGCTTCGCGGTCCGTCGGGCGTCACCGCCGCGGGCGACGCCCGCGTCCCCTCACCGTGTCCGCTTCCCCGCCGTCGATCTGTTGCTGACGGAGCTGCTCGACGCGGCGGCGGATCTGCTCTTCGATCGCCACGTACTGCGCGCGCTGTACGGGTGTGAGGAACGTGGCGAGCTCCTCCTGCTCCTGCGAGAGGAGCGCGAGCCGCTGTTGCTGCACGGTGACGAGCTGATTCATCAAGTCGGCCACGTGCTGCTGGTCGGCCTGGCTGCCGGACGAGATCTCCGCGCGCAGCGCCTTCCGGACCTGCGTTTCCTGCTGTACGAGGGCCCGGCGCTGGCGCTCGTACTTCCGGTTGGTCACGGCGAGCTTGCGGAACTGCTCGTCCGAGAGATGGAGCCGCTGCCGAACGACGGCACCGAGCCGCTGGCGAAGCCGCTGCTCGAGTTGCGCGTGCTGGTCGAGCTGCGCATGCTGACCGGCCGCGTTGCCGTGCGCGAGTTGGCGCGGGCGCGGGGCTCGCTGCGCCGCCAGCGTTCCCGTCGATCCGAGCGCTAGCACCGCCCAGACGATGGCCGCGAGCCGGAGTCTCACAGTTCCTCCCCGTCCACGCCGCGCAGAACCGGCGCGGGCTCGACGTCCGGGAGCGCGCTCAGGGAATCGACATCCTGCAGCAGCCGCTCGATGTCACCATCCGAGAGATCGGAGACGCCGCCGCCGAACATCAATCCAGGCGCGCTCGTGGACGCGTTCCCGCCGTTGGCCGCCGAGATCGGCCGCCCGGCCGTGATTGACGTTGGCGTACGGCGCGCGACCGCGACGGTCAGCCCCCCGGTCACGAGCACAGCCGCCGCGGCGGCGACGCGCCAATCGAGCCGACGCACGCGCGGCCTCGCCCCGGTGGAGCGACGAGCGGCACTGGTACGACCAGCGGCATCGGTGCGACCAGCGGCATTGGCCCCACGAGCCTCACTCGCGCGCACCGCCGCGGCCAGCCGCGTCGTGTCCACCGCGCTCGATGCGGTCAGCATGCGTCGCATGGCGCGGAGCAATTCCAGCTCCGCCGCGCACTCCGTACACAACGAGACGTGCTGCTCGACGTCGGCGCGCGCGTTGGCATCCAACCGGCCGTGCAGCAGGTCGGGGAGCCGATCGCGAATGTCTCCGCGCGGGCAGTCATGCATCGAGAAACTCCTTGATGGCTCGCATCGCATTGTGGTAGTGCACCCTGGCCGCGCCCTCCGTGCTATCCAACACCTGCGCAATCTCCTTGTACGACAGTCCCTCCGCCACCCGGAGGGTGAACACATCTCGCTGCATCGGCGACAGGCGCTGCATCGCATCGCGCATCCGGCGCTCCGTCTCGTCGGCTACGACTTCGTCGAGCGCGTCGTGCTCCGAGATGCTGTGGTCATCCTCGATCGGCACGCTCGACCGCTGCCGCCGCCGGCTCCGCGCTCGATCGCGCACCAGGTTGCGCGCGATCGTGAAGAGCCACGTCTTCAGCGAGCTCTCGGCGCGAAAGCCGTCCAGCGAGGCGAATGCCCTGACGAAGGTATCCTGAACGACTTCGTCGATCTCCGCGCGCTCGCCGAGGCTGGCGACGAATCGCCCGACGGCCAGGGCGTGGCGCTCGACGAGCAGCGTGGCGGCGTGTTCGTCGCCCGCGCGCCAGCGCGCAATCAGAGCGCCGTCACTCGGCTCGTCGGCCTGCAGCGTCGCTTCGGTCATCCCTGTGCGAAGTAGACGTGACACGGATGCACAACGTTAAGGCTGCTTGACGGTGTGTGAGAGGTGCGGTAGGTTGCCATCGAACGATCGTTCGATCCCGCAAGAGGTGGAGCTATGGCCAGCATCACCCGCGATCAGAAGCTCGATGCGCTGCTCGCCGTCGCCGCCCAGGTGTTCGCGGCGCGCGGCTACCATGATACGAGCATGCGCGATCTCGCGCGCGCGGCCGGCATGCCCCTCGCCAGCGTCTACCATTACACCAAGAGCAAGGATCAGCTCCTCTACCTGATCCAGACCCGCAACTTCGACGCGGTCATCGCCGGGATGCATGGGGCCCTGGAGGGCGTGAGCGATCCCGTCGAGCGGCTCTCCCGGTTCATCGACAACCATCTCGACTACTTCGCCTCCCACATGGCGGAGATGAAGGTGCTCTCCCACGAAGCGGGCGCGCTGACGGGGGACTTCTTGCATGAGGTCAACGAGAAGAAGCGTGCGTACACGCGGGTGCTCATGGACATCCTCGCCGACGTCGAGCGGGCGTATGGACCCGCGCACGCGAACCGGCGGGTGGCCGCGTATTCGCTCTTCGGCATGATGAACTGGATTTACAACTGGTACGATCCACTCGGCGATCTCGGCGTCGAGCTCTTGAGTCAGAACGTGCGCCGCATCTTCCTCGGTGGATACGTCGGCTTTCCGGTGGCCGACGCGGCGCTCCCGCGCGCGTCCGCCGGCTAACCCTTCACCCTTCAGGGGCGTCCGATGGCGACTGCTACACTCACAGACAGAGACACGGCCACGCTGGTCACGTACCGCACCGATGGGAACATCGCGATCTTCGAGCTGAACGACCCGCCGGCGAATACGTACACCCACGAAATGATGCGCCAGCTCGACGAGTGCATCCTGCGGGCGCGCTTCGACAATAACGTGCAGGTGATCATCATTCGCGGCGCCGGGGAGAAGTTCTTCAGCGCGGGCGCGAACATCAAAATGCTCAACGAGGTCGATCCGACCTTCAAGTACTTCTTCTGCCTGCACGCCAACGAGACGCTGAGCCGTCTGGAACAGACGCCCAAGCTCGTCATCGCGGCGATCAACGGGCACTGCGTGGGCGGCGGGCTGGAGATCGCCATGGCGGCCGACATCCGCATCGCGCGCGCCGACGCCGGCAAGATCGGGCTCCCCGAGGTCACGCTCGGTGTGCTTCCGGGTACCGGCGGCACGCAGCGCCTCGCTCGCCTCGTCGGCAAAGCGAAGGCGATCGAGCTCATGGTCACCGGCACCACGTTCTCATTCGAGAAGGCACAGGATCTGGGGATCATCAACGAAGTGTTCCCCAAGGATGACTGGTGGGAGAGCGTGCTCCTCTACGCGCGGCAGTTCTGCCTGCCGAACAAGGCGGGGATGGCCGTCGGGCACATCAAGCGGTCCGTCCAGTCGGGTGCTGAGATCCCGCTCGAGTACGGCCTGGCGCTCGAGCGCGAGTTGCAGAACCTGCTCTTCAAGAGCGGCGATGCGAAGGAAGGACTCGCGGCGTACGTCGAGAAGCGGCAGCCCGCCTTCAAGGGGAAGTAAGCGGTGACGACGGTGGTGGCGAGCGACCCTTTCCCGACTCACATCGTGATCGGGGGAGAGAAAGTCAATGCCGCATCGGGCAAGACCTACCCGGTCGTGAACCCGGCCACGGAGGAGCAGCTCGCGGCAGTGGCCGAAGGTGATGCGGCGGACATCGACCGGGCGGTCGCGAGCGCGCGCGCCACCTTCGAGTCGGACAAGTGGCGCAGCACGAGTGCACGGCGCCGTGGCGAGATGCTGTATCGGCTCGGCGAGCTCTGTCTCGAGCACAAGGATGAGATCGCGCGCCTGGAGACGCTGAACAACGGGAAGCCGTTGTTCGAGTCGATGATCGACATCAAGCTCACCGCCGACACGCTCAAGTACTATGGCGGATGGGCGGACAAGATCCACGGGGAGACGATCCCCGTGGACGGTCCGTTCTTCAACTACACGCTGCGCGAGCCGCTGGGCGTGGTCGGGGCGATCGTGCCGTGGAACTTCCCGCTCTCGCTTGCCGCGTGGAAGCTTGGCCCCGCGCTCGCGTGTGGAAACACGGTGGTCCTGAAGCCCGCGGAGCAGACGCCGTACACGGCGCTGTACCTCGCCGAGCTCGCGCTCAGGGCCGGATTCCCGGCAGGCGCGCTCAATTGTGTGCCCGGGTACGGTCCGACGGCCGGAGCTGCACTCGTGCGGCATCCCGGCGTCGACAAGATCGCGTTTACCGGATCGACCGAGGTGGGCAAGCAGGTGATGCGCGAGGCGGCGGCGACCGTGAAGAAGGTGTCGCTCGAGCTGGGGGGCAAGTCGCCGAACATCGTCTTCGCGGATGCGGATCTCGATGCCGCGGCGCGCGGTGCGCTCACTGGAATCTTCTATGGGAAGGGCGAAGTGTGCGCCGCGGGCTCACGGTTGCTCGTCGAAGCGCCGGTGCGCGAGGAACTGCAGCAGAAGATCCTCGAGCGTGCCACGCGCATGGTGGCGGGCGATCCGCTGAATCCGAAAACGCGGCTTGGCGCCATCGTCTCCAAGCAACAGATGGAGCGGGTGCTCGGCTACATCGAGAGCGGGAAGCGCGAGGGTGCGACGCTCCTCACGGGTGGCGAGCGTACGCCGGTGAACGGCAAAGGGTACTTCGTGCAGCCGACGATCTTCGGCGATGTGCGGAGCGACATGACGATCGCCCGCGAGGAGATCTTCGGTCCCGTGCTCGCGATGATGACGTTCGAGGGAGGCGTGGAGGGTGCAGTGGACATGGCGAACCAGACCATCTACGGCCTCGCCGCCGGAATTTGGACGCGGGACATCAAGAAGGCGCTGCGCACGGCGCGTGCGGTGCGCGCCGGCACGGTGTGGATCAACACCTACAACATGTACGATGCCGCGTCGCCCTTTGGCGGTTTCAAGCAGTCGGGTTTCGGCCGCGACCTCGGCATGCACGCGCTCGAGGAATACTCGCAAGTGAAGTCGGTATGGGTGGACCTGTCGTGAGGGCGGGAGGCGGGATGCGGGATACGCTGTCATGCCGAGCGAACGCGAGGAATCTCGTTCGCCAGTCCGAGATTCCTCGCTCCGCTCGGAATGACAGGGGGCGATCCCGCATCCCGCATCCCGCCTCCCGCATCCCGCGATGGCCATGACCGACCCCGTCATCATCGACGCCGTTCGGACGCCGATCGGGCGGCATGGGGGCGCGCTCGCGCTTGTGCGTCCCGACGACCTCGCGGCCGTTGCGATTCGGGCGCTCGTCGAGCGCACGGGGATCGAGCCCGCGATGGTCGATGACGTCATCCTCGGTTGCGCCAACCAGGCGGGCGAGGACAACCGGAACGTGGCGCGCATGGCCCTGCTGCTCGCGGGGCTCCCGGTGGAGGTGCCCGGGCAGACGGTGAACCGGTTGTGCGGCTCGGGGTTGCAAGCGGTGGTCAGCGCCGCTCAGGCGATCCGTGCCAACGAGGGAGCGTGCTTCATCGCGGGCGGCGTCGAGAGCATGTCGCGCGCGCCGTGGGTGACGCTCAAGCCGGAGGAGCCATTCCCCCGCTCCGCCCCGCAGTCGGCCGACACGACGGTGGGATGGCGCTTCACCAACCCGCGACTCCCTCGCGAGTGGACGATCTCGCTCGGCGAGACGGCGGAGGAGGTCGCGAAGCGATTCGGCATCACGCGCGAGGAGCAGGACGCGTTCGCGTACGAGAGTCAGCAGCGCACCGCCTGTGCCGTGCGTGACGACCGCTTTCGCGACGAGATCGTTCCAGTTCGCATCGCCGGTCGGCGCGGCGAGGAGACGGTGGTCGATCGCGATGAGCACCCGCGTCCCGACGTGACGCTGGAGAAGCTCGCCGCGATGCGCCCAGCGTTCGTGAAGGACAGCGGCACCGTGACGGCGGGCTCATCGAGCGGGATCAACGACGGTGCGAGCGCGGTGCTCGTGATGTCGGGCGATGCGGCGCGCGCGGCCGGTCTCACGCCGATGGCGTGCGTGGTCGCATCGGCGGTCGCGGGCGTGTCGCCGGACGTCATGGGGCTCGGACCCATCCCGGCGACGCGAAAGGCACTCGAGCGCGCGGGGCTTGGCATCGACGACCTCGATCTCATCGAGCTCAACGAGGCGTTCGCGTCGCAGTCCATCGCCTGCATGCGCGAGCTGGGCGCCGATCCGGCGAAGGTGAACGTGAACGGCGGAGCGATCGCGCTCGGGCATCCGCTCGGCGCATCGGGCGCGCGCGTCCTCACGACGCTCGTGCACGAGCTCAAGCGGCGCGGGGGGCGCTACGGGTTGGCGACGATGTGCATCGGGGTCGGTCAGGGGATCGCGACGATCGTGGAGCGAGTGGCATGAGCGGTTTCGAACACATCCTGCTGCAGCGCGACGGCGCCATCGGCACGCTCGTGCTCAATCGTCCGGAGAAGCTGAACGCGTTCGCGGGGACGATGCGGCGCGAGATCGCCGACGCGCTGGACGAGCTCGAGGCGGATGCGACGGTACGCGTCATCGTCATCACGGGCGCGGGGCGCGGCTTCTGCGCGGGGGCCGACGTCGGCTACATGGCGGAGCTGATCGAGCGCAAGGACGAGACGGCGATGGCGGCGCTGGTGGAAGCGGGGCGGCGCGTGGTCACGACGATTCGCCGCTCCTCGAAGCCGGTGATCGCGAGCCTGAATGGTGTCGCGGCAGGCGGCGGCGCGAATCTCGCGCTGGCGTGTGACATGCGGATCGCGAGCGATCGGGCGAAGCTCGGGCAGACGTTCAACCGGATCGGCCTCTGTCCGGATTGGGGCGGCACGTACTTCCTGCCACGCCTCGTGGGGCCGGCGAAGTCGCTCGAGCTGTTCTGGCTGGCCGAGGTGATCGACGCCGCCGAGTGTCTGCGGCTCGGGCTGGTGAACCGCGTGGTGCCGCACGATCAACTCGCGCAGGAGACGACGGTGCTCGCTCGCACGCTCGCCGGGAAGCCGTCGCTGGCGCTCTCGCTCGCGAAGCGGGCCGTGTACGAATCACTCGATCACTCCCTTCCCGAGATGCTGGACGCCGAGCTGGAGATGCAGCTCCAGTGCTTCCGGAGCGGCGATGCGGCGGAGGGGATCACAGCGTTCCTGGAGAAGCGGACGGCGGTCTTTGGACGGGGAAACATCGTGAGGGATCAAGCAGTGAGTCAGTGAGTCAGTGGGTCAGTGAGTCAGGAGCGGCTCGTAACACTCTCATCGCGAGCGGAGCGCTGTCATCCCGAGCGGGAGCGAGGGATCTCGACCCGCCAGCGCGATCCCTCGCTCCCGCTCGGGATGAC
>DASVCF010000015.1:0-15870 GCA_036381735.1 Gemmatimonadaceae bacterium
TGATCGCACGCGATCAATCGACTCTGACCCCATTGATCCCGACCCCGCTCACAGCTCACAGCCCAGAGCTCACACTCACATCCCGGGCTGCAGCTCCACCTTCACCCACCACGGCTGCCGGGTGTCGAACGACTTGTAGGCGTCGATCACCGAGCTGAAGGGCTGCACCTGCGTGAGGATCTTTTCGGGGTGCACGGTCTCGCTCTCGACGAGGTCGATGAGCTTCGGGATGTACTTCCGATGGTTGCAGTTCCCCATCTTCACGGTGAGGTTCTTGTTCATCGCCTTCCCGATCGGGTAGACCATGTCGCTCTCGGGGTAGACGCCGATGATCGCGTGCGTGCCCGCCTTGTCGAGCGCGTCCACGGCCCAGCGCAGCACCTGCGACGGCGCGCCGCCCGGATGCCAGTCGTCGCCCTGCGGGTTCGTTTTCGGCGCAACGTACTTCGTCTCGCGCTCGAATTCGTGCTGGAGCTTCTTCGCCTCCTTGGCGGCCGGACCCTGCGTCGGTGCGGCGGCGTCGACACCCACCGCATCGATCACGCGATCCGCGCCGATGCCGCCGGTGAGCTCGAGGATCGCCTGCACCGGATCGTCCGCGTTGTAGTCGATGACCTCCGCGCCCTGCCCGCGCGCGAGATCGAGGCGCGAAGGGATGGTATCGATGGCGAAGATGCGACCCGCGCTCTTGAGCAACGCGCTCGCGATCGCGAACTGGCCGACTGGACCGCATCCGAAGATCGCGACCACATCCCCCGGCTCGATCTCGGCGAGCTCGGAGCCGAAGTAGCCGGTGGGGAAGATGTCGGAGAGGAGGATCGCCTGGTTGTCGGTAACGGAGGGCGGAAGCTTCACGAGGTTCACGCTCGCGAACGGGATGCGTGCCCGCTCGGCCTGCAGGCCATTGAAGGATCCGCTCGTCTTCGGTCCACCGTAGAACGCGGTGCCCGCGCGCTTGCCGTGCGGATTCGCGTTGTCGCACTGCGCGTAGTAGCCGGCGCGGCAGTACGAGCAGTAGCCGCACCCGATGGTCGATGGGATGACGACGCGATCGCCCGGCACGAGGTTGCGCACGCCGCGCCCCACCTCCTCCACGGTGCCGACCGCTTCGTGGCCGATGATCGTCCCTGCTTCCATGCCGGGCACCGTGCCGCGAATGAGATGCAGGTCGGTGCCGCAGATCGCGCTCGAGGTGATCTTGACGATCGCGTCCGTCGGTTCCTGGATGTGCGGATCGGGCACGTTCTCCAGGCGAATGTCACCGACATCGTGAAAGACGACTGCTTGCATGGAAGGCCTCCTGGTCCGGATGCGGCGCGTGGCGGGTGGGGCCACGCTGGATCCGTGAAGGGCGCGCACGTTCCATTCCGAGCGCGACCAGCAGCGTCGTGTGTCGTGAACGTGGCGACGCTCGTCTGTACTGGCAGGCGAGTGTCCGGACCGCTACATTGGTGGCGTCCAATCGACGACAGGTGATGGAGTTCACCTCGAACCGCTGCGCATCGTGCAGCTGATGACTCCTACGTGATCTCATCGCGTGGGAGATTTTTTGTGCCTGCAAACGGGAACGTACTCATGAGCCTCGATCGATCGGGATCGCCACGACGGCGCGTGGTCGCCCGACCCCACAGCGCAGGAGCGCCCGACGGTGAGACTCGCCCATGAACTGGGCCTTGACGGGGTACGTGGCCGCGGGGAGTGCCGTCGGCGGAGCGCTGCGCTTCGTGCTCGGCGGGATCATTCAGCGATGGACGGGTGGCACCTTTCCCTCGGGCACGCTGCTCATCAACATCACCGGCTCGTTCCTGCTCGGCTTCCTCATTCGCTACGCGCTCGCATCACAGGCCATCACCCCGGAAGTACGCGCGCTGCTCACCACCGGGTTCTGTGGCGGGTACACGACCTTCTCGACGTTCAGCTACGAGACGGCGGGGATGATCGAGAACGGCGACTACCATCGCGCGGTGTTGTACGTCGTGCTCAGTCTCGTGGTCTCTCTGATCGGAACGTTTCTCGGGTTCGCGCTGGCGCGAGAAGTGTTGCGGTTGCGGGAAGGCATCTGAACGGTGCGTGACAGCACTCTCCTTCTTCGGAGACTCCCATGCATGGCCTGAAAGGCGAGCGCGTCCTCATGCGCATTCACATCGGGGAGACGGACAAGTACCACGGGAAGCCGCTCCACGAAGCGATCGTCGAGCTGCTTCGCACGCGGCACTTCGCGGGCGCCACGGTGTTCCGTGGGATCATGGGGTTCGGGGCGCACGCCAAGCTGCACACGGATCGCGTCCTTCGACTCTCGATGGATCTGCCCATCGTCATCGAGTGCATCGACACCGAGGAGAAGATCGAGTCGATCCTGCCGGAGCTCGATGGGATGATCGGCGGCGGGCTCATCACGCTGGAGCGGGCGCGGGTGATCATGTATCGCGCGGACCTGCCGCCGGAAGAGCGCACGGGGAGCTGGTCGATGGACATCACGGGACGGTGGCAGGCGGACACACCGAAGCCCGACGAGCCGGATCAATCGTAGCGCCGCGAGCTCACCTCGGTGACGGATCGCGATCGGTCGATGCCGGATCGCGATCGGCGCGGCGTGTCGCTGGCGCGGTTCACTCCTCCCGCGCCTCCCCGAACCTGCCGAACCGTAGCGCGAGCGTCGGCAGCACGAACAGCGTGAGCGCGGTCGACGTCACCAGCCCGCCGAGGATGACGATGGCGAGCGGTCCCTCGATCTCGCGTCCCGGCGCACCGCTGCCGAGTGCCAGCGGGAGCAGCCCCAGCGCGGTGACGGTCGCGGTCATCATCACGGGCGCGAACCGCTCGGATGCGCCGCGAATCGCGGCCGTGAGCCCCCATGTCTCGCCCTCCATGCGCACGAGATGATCGTAGTGCGCGATGAGCATGATCGCGTTCCGCGTGGAGATGCCAAACAGCGTAACGAACCCCACGAGCGAGCCGAGCGAGAGGGAGCCGCCCGTGAGGAACACCGCGAAGACGCCGCCCACGAGGGCGAAGGGGAGGTTCACGAGCACGAGCACCGTGCGCCGCGTCTCGCCGAAGGCGAGCCAGAGCAGCACGACGATGCCGAGCGTCGCGAGCAGGCTGCGCATGAGGAGCTCGCGCTGCGCTGTCGCCTGCGCGGTGGCCGTGCCCGCGATCTCGCTGTAGACGCCGCGCGGGAGGCGGACGCTCGCGGCGAGGCGGCGGCGGAGCGCCGCGGTGAAGGAGACGACATCGCGCCCCGTGACATCCGCGGTGACGATCTGCACACGTCGCGCGCCCTCGTGCGATACGCCGTAGCGCGTGGAGGTGCGCGCGATGGTCGCCACCTGCCCCAGCGTCACCAGGCGCCCGCCGGTGCCGCGCAGCGGGATCTCGGCCAGGTCTTCGGGGCGCGCGAGCGCCGCAGGGTTCATCATCACCACGACATCGGTCGCGCGGTTCCCCTCGAAGACCTGTGAGACGGTCTGCCCCTGCGTCGCCGTCTCGACGGCGGTGAGGGCATCCTCGGACGGGATGCCGGACGCGGCGAGCGCGTCGGGGTCGAGACGCACCACGACCTCGGGCGCGACGGCCGGTGCACCGACCTGCACATCGGTCGCACCCGGCATCGCGGTCACCACCGCACCCACCGCACGCGCGGCCGCGTCGAGACTGTCGAGGTCGTCGCCGTAGAGTTTGACGACCACCGGCGCCGTGCTGCCCGACACCGTCTCCTCGATGCGCTCGGTGAGGAATGGCCGGATGGCGAAGGCGACGCCCGGCATCTGCATCAGGTGCTCGCGCAGCGTGGTCTGCAGCTCCGCGGCGTCCTTTCCCGACAGCGGCGCCAGATCGACCTCGAACTCGCTGTAGTTCGTCCCCCATGTGTCCTCGGCGAGCTCCGCGCGCCCCACGCGCTGCGCGACGGAGCGCACGCGCGGATCCTCGTGCATCAGCGCCGTCGCGATGTGGCCCAGCCGAAGCGACTCATCGAGCGACGTGCCCGGCATCGCCGACATGTGCACGGTGAGATGCCCTTCGTTGAACTCGGGGAGGAAGGTCGCGCCGAAGAACGGCACCATCACCGCCGCCACGATCATGAGCGCGCCGGTTGCCGCGATCACCGTGCGTGGATGCCGCTCCATACCCGCGAGCCGCCGCGCGTACCACGCCTTGAGCCACGACAGGAAGCGCGACTCGCCCGCGTGCTGCCCGCGCCGCGCGAGCGCGACGAGCGTGAGCGCGGGGGTCACCGTGAGCGCGACGCCCAGCGAGGCGAGGATCGCCAGGATGTAGGCGAGCCCCAACGGCCGGAACAACGCGCCCTGCACACCCGTGAGCGCAATGACCGGGAGGAAGACGAGCGCGACGATGAACGTGGCGTACACGACGCTCGATCGCACCTCGAGCGAGGCGTCGATCGCGACGGCCACCACCGAGCGCGGCGTGGGGAGCGCGCGGTTCTCGCGCAGCCGGCGCGCGATGTTCTCGACGTCGATGATCGCATCGTCCACCACTTCCCCGATCGCGATGGCGAAGCCCGCCAGGCTGAGCGTCGAGATGGAGAAGCCGAACCAGTCGAGCACGATGACCGCGGTGAGGAGCGAGAGCGGGATCGCCGTGAGCGAGACGGCCGCCGCGCCCAGGTCGGCCAGGAAGAGAACGAGCACGATGGCGACGAGCACGCCACCGAGCGCGAGCGAGTGCGCGACGTTCCCGAGGGCGACATCGACGAACGTCGCGGGGCGGAAGAGCGCGGGGTGCAGCTCGAACCCTTCGGCGGTGATCGTCGGGCGCAGACCGTCGAGCGCCTGCTCGGTGGCCGCCGCCACCTCACGGATGTTCGCGCCGAGCTGCGCATCGATGTTGAGGATCACGCCTTCCGTCCCCTCGATGGAGGCGGCGCCGATGCGCGGCGCCGCGCCGTCCACCACGCGCCCCACGTCGCGCAGCCGCAGCACGGCGCCGTCGTGCTCGCGGATCACGCTCTTCGCGAGGAGATCCGGCGTGGAGAGCTGCCCCTCCGTGCGCACGAAGATGCGCTGATTGGCGTTGTCGATGATGCCGGCGCCGAGTACGCCGGTGGCGCGTCGCGCGGCCTGCACGACGTCGGCGAGGTCCAGGTTCAGCGCGCGCAGACGCGTGGGGTCGAGCTGGATCTGCAGCTGCCGCACGGCGCCGCCGAACACCGACACGCGCGCGACGCCCGGCACCGAGAGGAGTCGCGGACGGAGCGTCCAATCCGCGAAGGTGCGCTCGTCCACCAGCGAGCGCGTGCGGGAGGTGAGCCCGATGACGAGCACCGTGCCGGTGGACGACGTGAGCGGCGTGAGTACCGGCGTGCGCGCCGTGGCTGGGAGCCGGCTCGTCACCTCGGTGAGCCGCTCCGCGATCGACTGCCGCGCGCGGTGCACGTCCATACCGGGATCGAAGAGCGCGGTGATGACGGAGAGCCCCTGAATGGACTGCGAGCGGATGCTCGTGATGCCTGTCACTCCATTGATGGCGTGCTCGATGGGCGTGGTGATGAGCACCTCGACCTGCTCCGGCGTGAAGCCCGGCGCTTCGGTCTGGATCCCGACCTGCGGCGGTGCGAACTCGGGGAACACGTCGTAGCGCGTGCTCGCGACCACCGTCACGCCGAAGAGCAGGAGCGCGGCGGCGAGCGCGATGACCACACCGCGGTAGCGAACGGAGAACCCGACGATCGCTCGGAGCATGTGATGCGCGCGCCGCCTACGGTTGGTCCTCGTCGCCCACGGTGATGCGCGAGCGGAATTCCTCGGAGAGCAGCTCCTGCGCACCGCGCACGACCACCGTGTCGCCCGCGTGCACGGCGAGCGGATCGGTCGAGCTCACCAGCCAGCCGCCAGATACGGGATGGCTCGTGTCCACGCGCCGGCGCACGAAGCTCGCCTGCGCGGCGTCGCCGCCGCGTCGCACGTACGCCCACGCCAGCCCCTGCCACTGCACGACGGCGTCCGCGGGCACGAGCGCCGCGCGATCGACGGTGCCGGCGATCGCGAGCGTTGCGACGATCGGCGCACCGGGGCGCGCGCCGTCCCACGCGGCATCCACGCGATACAGATAGACAGGCTCGCCGGTGAGCGAGTCCGCGCGCGCATCGGGACCGATGAGCTGCGCGACGGCCGCGATGCTCGCGTCGCCGAGTGGGGAGAGCGAGATCGTGCGCGGCGCGCTGCGTGGCGCCCCCGCGTGCCACACCACGCGCGCGAGGAGATGGCGGAAGTCGGTGAGCTGCAGCAGCTGCTGTCCTGCGGACACGAGATCGCCCGGCTGTGCATCGACGCGCGTCACCGTCCCCGCGCGCGGCGCGACGAGCGGCCGCGCGTCGGACACCTGGCCGAGCACCGCGCCGGCCGCGACCTCTTCTCCGAGCGAGGGCCAGTGTCCTGTCGCATCGGTCAAGCGGCCGGCCACGAGCGATTGGATGGTCGTGATCCGCGCCGGGCTGGCGATGAGCACACCCGACAGGCGGATCGTGTTCGGCTGCGACGCGGGCTTCACCACCCGCGTCTCCAGACCGACGCGATGCTGCACGACGGTCGGAAGGATGATGGCCGCCTCGTCCCCCGCCGGACCCTGTATCGTGTGCATCCGGTTCGGCTCCGGCGGCGGCTCGTCATTCGCGTGCGTCTGCTCGCTGTGTGCCGCAATGAATCCGGCGACGATCAGGACGACGATCGCGCCGCCGGCCGCGGCGGAGACGATGCGCTTGGTGGTCATGGGTTCGATGTCACGCGCAGGAGATCGGGCCATCGAATGGGCGGGCCGGAGAGCCAGCTGCCGGCGGCCTGCTCGAGCATGATTCCCGCGAGCACGCCGCGCCGCACGGCTTCCTCCCGCGTACGTTCGGCGCGCCGCACGGCGAGGTGCGCGAAGGCGATCTCGGTCTGTCCGATCTCGCCGCGCTGGTACGCCGCGTTGGCCAACGCGAGCTGTGCGCGCGTGGCGCTCACGAGCGAGTCCGCACTCGCGACGTCCGCGCGCGTGGTGCGACACGCGGCTACGCTCGAGTCGACGGCGGCGAGTATCGAGTCCTGCACGAACGCGACGCGAGCCGCCTGCGCGGCGCGGCGCGCGCGTGCCTCGGCGATCGGGCCGCGCGCCCGGTTCACCGCGATGCTCGGTATGGCGAGCGAGAGCACCCACCGTTGGATCCCCTGCTCCCACGCGATGCCCGGCCCAATGGTGATGTCCGGGTACTGCTGCGCGATCGCGAGCGCGAGGTCGGCCTCGGCCGCCGAGTAATCGGCGAGCGCGGCGCCCACGTCGGCACGCGTCGTGAGCGCGCGCGCTTCGAGCGAGTCGGGCGCGAGCGTGTCCAGCGCCGCGCACGCGGAGTTCGACTCCTCGCGGATCGGCAGCGACTCCACCTCGCGGAGCGGGACCGCGAGCGTGCGTGCAAGCGCGATGCGAGCGGCGGTGTTCGCGCGCGCCGCATCGGCCACGGCCACCGCCGAGGTCTGCACGTCGGTCTCGGCGCGCGCGACGTCGGTGCTCGTGAGGCGCCCTTCCACGAAGCGGGCGTGCAGCAGCGTGCGCACCGAGTCGAGCCCCGCGCGCTCCGCGCTCGCGTCGGCCAACTCGCGCTTGGCGCCGAGGGCGACGACCGCCGCCTGCCGCGCGCTCTGCGCGATCTCCCATGCGTCGGCCTCCAGGCGCAGGCGCGACGCGAGCGTGACGGCGCGGGCGTGGGCGATGCGCGCGGCGCGCTTCCCACCGAGCTCGAGCGTCCAGCCGGCGGTGAGGGAGAACGACCACGGGGTGGGATTCCCTTCGTCCGGCCGTTCCGCGCGATCGGCCGTGGCCGTCGCGCTCGGGGCGGGTCGCGCGCCCGCCGTGATCTCCGCGGCGCGCGCGGCGGCGAGCGTGCGCTGCGCCTCGGTGACATCCGCGCGGAAGTACAGCGCGGCGAGCGCGAGCTGTCGCGAACTCCAGGCGCTGTCGTGCAGCGCTGCCTCGTGCTCGGCGAGAAAGCGCGCGAGCGCGGGGTCGCGCAGCCGCCGATCGGCATACCGCTCGGCCTCCGCAACGGGAGCGATGGGCGCAGGCCGATACGACTGGCGACGTGCACACGCGCCAGCGATCAACGTGACTCCGACGAACGCGAACGACCAGGACCGTGACATGGTCTCCTGCGGATCGGAACGCGTCTGGTGCATCAGGGCACGAGCACCGCTCCCTACAATGTCGTCAGCGTGCGCGCATCCCGCGAGGGGATCGCCGCGCGATCCGTACCTCTCCCACTCACCTCTTCTGCGCCGTCACCACCCATAGCCCCGGCGCTCGGCGGAGGTTCGTCGCGCTGACGATCGGGAATCCCGCATCGGTGAGCCACTGCCGCAACTGCTCGAATCGATATGCGCGCCCACCGGTGACGAGAAAGAGATTGAAGCCGATCAACGACGCGACCGACTTCGAGAAGGCGGAGCCGGCCGATCCAGCGAGCTGATCGAGAATCACGACGGTCCCCGAGCTCGTGGTCGATCGCGCGAGTTTGCGGAACAGTGTCTGATTGTCCTCCGGCGAAAGCCCGTGGACGATGTTGCCGAGGAACGCGACGTCATACCCGCTCGGCAGCTCGTCGCGCTCGAAATCCGCCGCGACGAAATCGATGCGGTCCGCCACGTCGGGCTGCTCGCGCATCGTCCGTCGCGCCGCCTCGATACCGATGGGCCAATCGAGAACGGTGCCGCGCAGCCGCGGATACTTGCGGCAGAGCGCCGCCGTGTAGAGGCCGTGGCTCCCGCCGACATCGAGCAGACGCGTGGCCGTAGTGGGGAGTGTCACGTGCTGCACCACTTCGCTCACGTTCCCCGAGGCGATCCAGCGCATGGCGGTCTGGAAGCCGAGGCCAATCTCGCCGCCCTGGATGAGCTCCTGATTGGCGACGCCACGCGGTGGCGCCTCCCGGATGGCTCGCGTCGCATCGAGCGTTGCGCGCAGCTGCTCGCGGAGAAAGGGCGCGACGATCCGCATCTCATTCACGGGCACGGTACGCCGCGCGACGGCGGCGAGGGCGAAGCGGTCGTCATGTCGCTCGGCGTAGCCCAGGCCGACGAGGACATTCAGCAGCGACTCGGTTCCGACACGTGACGCGCCGATCCGTGTGGCGAGCTCGTCGAGCGTGAGCGGATCACGCAGCGCCTCGAACGCGCCGAGCTCGGCGGCGGAGATGACGGCTGCGGATTGGAAGGTGGGGATGAAGGCGTCGAGCAGGGGCCAGGGAACGACGCCTCGGCCGATCAGTTGACGTTCGATGAAGTTGGGTTGAAGTGGCACCAACACCTCCAGGCAGCGGGGATCGCCCGCCGCGGTGTGAGTGATAGGATACGCGCAGCTACCGCGTGCTCACGGACCACACGACCATCGCGCCGCCCGTCCCGATCGGTGCAATGGAGGCGGAGAGGAACCAGCGGTCGACCCAGTTGTGCGGATGCAGATGGTTGTAGCGCACGACCTTCCATCCGCTGAAGGTACCGATGCTGGCGCCCATCAGTACATCGCTCGCCCAGTGCTTGTCGTCGTACATGCGAGAGAGCGCGACGAGCGTCGCGCCGCCGTACAGCAGAGGCGCCATGTAGCGCGCGGAGCCCGGCCACCAGCGCGACGTTTCGGCCGTCGTGGCCGCCGCCATCGCGAACGCGGCGGTGGCGTGTCCAGATGGAAACGATGAGAAGTCCTCGCCACCGGAGAAGCCGCGCCCCAGCTTGAAGTCGTGCGGGCTCGTGTCGCTCACCGCGTACGGCCGCGCGCGCCCGGCGATCCCTTTGACGAGCCAGGTGGTGCCGAGCGCGACGACGATCGCCTCGCCCGCGTGCAACCCGAGGTCGGCCGCGTGCGGGTGATGGCCCAGCCGGCCGACGACGTAGAGCGCGGGAGTGATGATGAGCGTCCCCGGGATGGCGAGCACGCGCGCACCGGTGGCCACGTCGCCGGCGACGGAGCTGTTCTGCAGCGCCGGACGCTGGAACCACTTGGCGAGCCGTTCATCGAACGGGAGCAGCGCCGCGGTCCCCGCCACGAACGCGCCCGCGACGACCGCGTCGCGCGGTGTGAACAGCGGACCGGTGATCGAGTCTGGTCGCGCCGCCTCTACGCGCGCGCTGTCTGGCACCTGCGCGCGCAGCGGTGCGGCGAGCAGCGGCATCACGATCAGCACACGGGCAGCGACGGCGCGAGCCACGCGATGGACAGCGCGCACACGTAGCTGAGCGCTCATGCCGCTGGCCGCGCGCTTGCACTGATGACGTGCATGCTGCACTGGATGGCGAGTGTCATGGGCTCGCTCGGATACGCGGGGATCGGACTCCTCATGTTCATCGAGAACATCGTCGTGTTCATCCCATCGGAGCTCATCATGCCGCTCGCGGGTTTCGTTGCCGGCCAGGGCCAGCTGTCGTTCTGGGGCGTCGTGCTCGTCGGGTGGATCGGCTCCCTGATGGGCGCGATGCCATGGTATTTCGTCGGCCGGCTGATCGGCGAGGAGCGATTGATGGAGTGGGTGGACCGGCGCGGCAGGTGGTTCCCGCTCCGCGGCCGCGACGTCGATCGCGCCACGCACTGGTTCGACCGGCACGGCCACTTCGCCGTCTTCCTCGCACGCATCACGCCCGGCATCCGCCCGCTGATCGGCCTCCCCGCCGGTTTCGACGAGATGCCATTCGCGCCCTTCCTGTTGTACTCCGCGCTCGGCACCGGGATCTGGGTCGTCGCCCTCGCCTATGCAGGCCGGCAGCTCGGTCGCCATTACGACAAGGTCGCCAAGGTGCTGGAGCCCGCGACGTGGATCATCATCGGTGCATTGGTCATAGCGGCGGCGGTGGCGGTGGTGAAACGGGGAAAGAAGAGAGAGAGAAAGGGGTACGAGCTCTGAGTTGTGAGTTGTGGGTTCTGAGTACGGCGTTCTGAGTGGTAACGCGCTACTCATAACCCACAACTCATAACCCATAACTCACTGCCCCACCGCCCCTCCCCCCGTCACCTTCGCCAGCGCGTCCGCGGCCGAGCTCACTTGCGTCGCCATGCGGTCGATGGCGGCGGCGACGCGGCCGGCTTCGCGCTGGGCAACGGCGCCGTCCGGCACGTCCTCGACCGCCTCGCGAATGCCGGGCATCGTCTTCACACCGTAGCCGGTGTAGAAGCCCGGGGCGTAGATCAGGTGCTTGAACCACTCGCGGTGCTCGAGTCCCTTCGCATCGGTGAGCGCATGCTCGGTGCCGTAGAGCATCGTGTTCACCTTGGCCAGTTCCGATGCGTGCTCATGAAGCTGCGCGTCGGACATGTGCTCCACGGGGGCATACGCCGACTCGTAGCGCTCACCAGCCTGCTGCAGCCGGTCGAGCGCCTGCAGCACGTTGCTCAGGTCGAGCGACTTCGTGGCGTCGTCGCGCTTGGCCTCACGCGCGATCTGCTCGGCGTAGCCGCGGTACGTACGCGCGACCGTCTCGAACTCGAACGGGAGCACGGGCGCATCCGCCAGACGGAGCACCGCGGTGCCGACCGTCTGCGCTTCGGCCACGCCGTAGGCGAACGTCGGGTCCATGAAGCGCGTGTAGAAGTCGAACGAGTCGTAGATCGAGTGGTAGATGCCGTCGTGCGCGCCGCCGCCATACGAGGCGTTGAGCGATGGCACTCCGACGAAATCGAGGAACGCGGTGTAGTCGGAGCCCGAGCCGAGCGCGCCGATCGAGAAGGCGGTGTCGAGCGATGCCGTCGCACGCGCGGCGCGGTTGCTCGTGTCCGGTGTCGCGGCCTGCGGCGCGGCGGAGCGTCCACGCCCGCGACGCATCTCGCTCCGATGCTCGAGTCCCGCCTCGAGCACGCTCTTCTTCGTATCCGGATCGGTGATGTCGCGCGCCACCTGCTCCATGAACGTCTGCAGCGAGTGCGAGCCGGCGACGCCCAGCCAGCCGCGCTCGTTGGTGTCGCTGTTGATGTAGGCGACGGTGTTCGAATCGAGCTCGGCGCGATGCTTCTCCGCCCACTCGGTGGAGCCGAGCAGCCCCCACTCCTCGCCGTCCCACGCCGCGAGGATGATCGTGCGCTTGGGGCGCCACCCCGTCTTGAGCAGCGCACCGAAGCCGCGCGCCGCCTCATCGAGCGCCACCTGCCCCGCGAGCGGATCGTTGGCGCCGTTCACCCACGCGTCGTGGTGGTTGCCGTAGATGACCCACTGGTCCGGCGCCTCGCTGCCCGGGATGCGCGCGATCACGTCGTACAGCGGGCGCACCTTCCAATCGAACTTCACGGCGAGGTGCACCTTCGCGGGGCCGGGGCCCACGTGATAGGTGATGGGGAGCGCGCCGCGCCACGACTCCGGCGCCACCGGTCCAGCGAGCGCCGCGAGCAGCGGCTGCGCATCGCCGTAGCCGATGGGGAGCGTGGGTATCTGCGCGAGTGTCGTTGCCTCGCTCATCTTCAGCTGGCGTGCGCCGGGGACATCCGCCCACCCCGGCGTGAGCGGATCGCCCGGATACGTCGGCATGTCCATGATGCTGCCGCGCTGCACGCCCTGCGGCGGACGCATGGGTCCCTTCGGGTAGACGTCGTCCACCCAGTAGCCGTCGTCCTTGGGATCGGAGTAAATGATGCACCCCACCGCACCGTGCTCGGCGGCAACCTTCTCCTTGATCCCGCGCCACGAGCGGCCGTACTTCGCGATCACGATCGCGCCCTTCACGCTGATGCCGAGCGAGTCGAGCACCTTGTAGTCGTCGGGAACTCCATAGTTGACGAAGACGAGCGGTGCGGTGACGTCGCCGTCCGGCGAGTACGCGTTGAACGTCGGCAGCTGATAGGGATCGGCCGAATCCTTGTCGCCCGCGACCGGCGTCTCCTCGAGCTTCGCCACGTAGCGCGTGGGGCTCACGAGCTCCAGCGAGCGCGAGATGGGGCGCGGCATGAGCGCCTGGAACTGCTCGACGTGTGCGTCGAGCCCGTCGCGCTTGAAGCGCGCGAGGATGAGCTCGGCCACGTGGTGCGAGCGCTCGGTGCCCGCTTCGTGCGGGTTCTCGCTCAGCACGCGCATGAGGGTGCGGAGCGAGTCGGCGTTCGGGATCGCGCGAAAGCGCGTTTCGATCTGCGTCTCCTGCTGGAGCGCGTCGGCGGGGAAGCCGCGGATCGGCTGCTGCTGCTGAGCGATGACCGGCGCACTCCAGAGGAGCGCGGTGCCGAGCACGGCGAACGATGCACGACGGATCATGGCGGACTGGGAGGCTGAAGAGGTGACGGGATGCGTGCTGTCGATACAGTCGGGCGTCGCACGGCTGCGATGCGCCACACCGAGCATCGACCGCGCGCGCGGGGTGCGACCGACCCGTGATTTTGCGACGCGAACCACGTGAGCGGAAGAGGGCGCGGAGCGGCGCGCCGGGCGTGTGGCCGCGGGGGCGCCACGCTCGACACGATCCACGATCGACGCGCCGCCCGCCGTTACCGCCGTCCGCCCACCGCCTGTTGCAGCGTGCGCAGCATCTCGCGCCCCTCGGCGTTGCTGGGATCGAACGCGAGCCCCCGCTCGAGCGCGGCCTTCGCCTTCGCGGCGTCGCTCTGCATGGCGTAGGCGCGCGCGAGGTTGAAGTACGCGGGGACGAGCGACGCGTCGAGCGCGATGGTGCGCTCGTACATCTGCACGGCGCGCGCGGCATCGCCCTGCTCGAGCGCGAGCTTCCCGAGGTTGAAGTACGCCAGCGGCTCGCGCGGATTGATGGCAAGCGCCTGCTGATACGCACTCGCCGCGCCCGCCGCATCGCGCTGGGCATCGAGCGCGTTGCCAAGGTTCACGAGCGTGACGGGCTGCATCGGGTCGCGCGCGAGCGATTGGCGCAGCCACTGCACGGCGTTCGTGACGTCCCCCGCATCGCTGTACGCCATCCCCATGTTCGCGAGGATGCGCGGATCGTCCGGCCGGATCTCGAGCGCCTTGCCATACGCCGCGATCGCATCGCGCGTGTTCCCCTTGGCGCGCGCGCGGTCGCCGAGGTAGCCGAGCACCACCACCCATCGACGCCGCACCACATCGTCGTCCGCGCCGAGCGAATCGAGCGCGTTGCGCAGGAACGCACGCACCTCGCGATCGGTGCCGAGCGCGTAGTGCAGGCTCGCGAGCGCGAGCGCCTTGATGTCGATGTCGGGGCTCTCGGCGAGCGCCTCGAGCCGATCGCGCACGTGCGCGGGGAGCGACGGCATGTCGGGGTGCAGCGCGGTCTCCACGTAGTGGCTGAGCCCCGCGAACTCCGCGATGGCGTCGTCCGGCTCCGGTTGCAGCACGAGCTGCGCGACGCGCGCCGGATCGGTGTCGCGCTGCGCCGCGACGAGACCGGCCACGAGCGGCGGCTGCGGCTTGATCGTCCCGTACCACTTCTCCACCTGTGCCTCGAGTGACGCGACACTGCGATCGGCGTGGCACTGGCTGCACGCGTTCTGCACACCGATCGACGCGTCGAACGCGGGGCGCGGGATGGGAATCGTGTGGTCGGAGCGCGCGTAGCGGAGCGTGGTACCGACTTCGGGATGCTGCAGGTATGGCATGTGGCAGCTCACGCACCGGCTCCCCGGCGATGCCGCCGGGTGATGCGTGTGAGCCTCGATGTCGTCCGCCTTGCTCGCGTGGCAGCTCGTGCACTGCCGATCATCGTACCGCCCGGTGAGCGGCGCGCCGTTCACGTCGCGGTACTGCTGGCTGTGCGGATCGTGACAGCTCGTGCACGTCATCGAACCGTTCCGGTAGCACGCGCTGTAGAGCTGGTTCTGCTGATACGCGAAGGTGCGCACGCGCCCGTCGGCGTGCAGCGGCTCGTCGCCGAGCAGCGCGAGCTTGGTCGAGTAGAAGTCCCGCAGCGATTTCCCCGGCAGGTAGCCGGGCTTGAGCTCATCCTTGAGCGCGTGGCACTGGAAGCACACCTGCAGCGAGGCGTCCTTGGAGAGCGTGGCGAGCGAGCGCATCCCGATGTCGGATGCCGTCATGATGCGCCCCGACGTCGCGATCTCGATGTGCCGGCGCCCCGGCCCGTGGCACGATTCGCAGTTGATGGCGAGCGACGTGTAGCGCGTGTCGTACGCGTGCGCGCTCGAGTCGAACGCAATCGTGATCTGCGAGCCGTGACACTGCTGGCACGTCGCGAAACGCGCCTGATCGCCCAGCACGCGCACCGGCGGCCAGTCGCCGCACTCGGCGAGTCGCATGGTCGGCGTGATCTTCGTGTAGCCCGTCTGGCTCCGCGAGTTCGTGTTGCAGAACCAGACGCCTTCCTTGCGAATGAAGTCGAAGGGGAGAAAGCGGACGGTGCCGTCCGCGAAGCGCGACACGAATCCCTGCGTGCCACCCCCCACCATGTGTCCGCCACCGATCACGCCATCCACGCGGAACACGCGGTCGGGTTGCCCCGGCTGCCGGACGGTGAAGGTGTACGTGCCGTTCTTCGCCGCCGGGATGACGACGGCATCGGCGAAGCGCATGGGCGTCCCATCGAAGTCGGCGATCACGCGATCCGGCGACGGCGGGCCACCGGCACGTGCGTGCGTGGAGCGCTTCCACGCCGCGTACTCCGTCGCGTGACACGACGCGCACGCCTCGGAGCCCACGAAGTCCGCGAGGCTCACGGCGTCGTGCGGCGCGGCCGCGGGCTCGCGCGGAGGCGGGAAGTCGGGACGAGATCCCGATGTACCCGACGCGACGCCGCTCCCGTTGCGTCCTGCCATGACCGCGACCACGGCGACGATGAGCGCGGCGAGGACCGTTCCGCCGAGTGCGACCATGCGTGTGCGTCGCGTGCGGGCGCGATCGCTCGGCGAGCGGGACGATGGTGCCAGGCGATCCCCCGCGTGCGACGGCGTCGGGGTCGAGCTCCTGGGCTTCCTTGA
>DASVCF010000016.1:0-13389 GCA_036381735.1 Gemmatimonadaceae bacterium
AGCGCGTCGAGCCGGCGGCTGTCGATGCGCACGTAGCGCGACGCGCTGCGCGCGGCCGGGGATGTCGACGGCGTCGACGATGTCTGGGACACGGACGCCATCGGTGCGGCGTCCTGTCCCGGCGCATCGGCTGTCGGCGCCGCAGGCGCGGCAATCTCCGGATGCACGCCCCCACCGTCCATCACCTCGACGTGCTCCACGTCGCCCACCGCGAGCAGCACCTCCTGGATGCGCTCCAGGCTCGCCGCCGTATCGAGTCGCAGCGAGAATTCGCCATCGACCCCTTCCGTGACGAGCGTCTCGATGGGCGGCGAGACGCTGAGCACGCGCCCCAACGTCTCGGCGTGCTTGACGACCAGCATCGCGCGCGCGGCCGGGAGCGCGGTCCCGGGCGCGAGACGGACACGAACCGTGCACCCGTCGTCGGCGTCGGCGGCCCCCGGTTCGCCAATCGGCACGAACGATCCAGCCACCGGCACGATCGGCTCCCCCAGCGACACGACCGGTTCGTCCACCGGCATCATCGGCTCGCCAAGAAGCACGATCGGCTCGCTGGCGCGCGCCGATTCCGTGAACCCCTTGAGCTGCGTCACCATCGCGCCGACGTCGATCTCCCCGTCCCGCCCCTGCACCGTCTGCTCGATCGCCGTCTCCAGCGCATCCGCGGCACGGAAGAACAGATCCACGACGGCCGGCGTCACCAGCTGATGTCCACTCCGCACGCGATCGAGCAACGTCTCCAGCTCGTGCGCCAGCTCCGTGACCGCCACGAACCCCATCGTGGCGCTCATCCCCTTCACCGTATGCACGGCGCGGAAGATGGCGTCGATGGGCTCCTGGCGCTCCGGAGCACGCTCGAGCTCGAGGAGCGATGCATTCATGGCCGAGAGATGTTCACGACTCTCGGTCTGAAAGAGATCGGCGTAACGGGAGAGATCCATGGGCGGGTCGGAAGTGCGGAACAGGGAGGGCTATGAGCTATGGGCTGTGAGCTTTGAGCTGTGACTAGCGCTGAGTCGAGGCTGTGAGCTCGATGCTCCCTGGATGGTCGAGCTCACAACCCACTCACAACCCAGAGCTCAGAGCCCAGAGCTCACAGCCGCCTCTCTCTCATCCCAACACCCGCTGCACCGCCTCCAGCACGCGGCTCGGCTGGAAGGGTTTCACCACGAAGTCCTTGGCGCCCGCCTGGATCGCTTCGACCACCAGCGCCTGCTGCCCCATCGCGCTGCACATCAGGATCTTGGCATCGCCATCGAACCCGACGATCTCGCGCACGGCATCGATGCCGCCCATGTCCGGCATCACGATGTCCATGGTGACCAGATCGGGACGCAGTTGCTTGTACTTCTCGATCGCCTGCACGCCCGTCTCGGCCTCGCCAACGACCTCGAACCCCGACTGCTGCAGGATCTCCGAGATCATGGTGCGCATGAAGATGGCGTCATCGCAGATCAACACGGTGTGACTCAACGGCTCCTCCACTAGAGCAGAACCTGACGAACGATTTCTCCGGCATCGAGAAGAATGACGACCGTGTCCCCCAGACGTCCCACTCCGCGCACCGCGCCGCCGGACTCGCCGTCCGACGGGGTCGCATCCACATCATCGTCCGAGAGATGTTGCACTTCGAGCGCTTCATCCACCGCCAGCCCCACGAGCTTGGCGCCATGTTCCACGAGGATCACGGAACCGCCCGTCCGCACCGACGGTCCACCGTCCAATCGAGCGCCCAGATCGATGACCGTGATCACCGTCCCGCGCAGGTTGATGAGCCCGCACACGAACTCCGGTGCCCCGGGCAGCCGAGTGGCGCGCCGGAATGGGACAATCTCCCGCACGTGCTCGAGATCGATGCCGTAGATGCGGTCTGCCAGGCGGAACAGCACCACCTGGCGCGCCGGAATGTCAGGAATCGAAGCGATAGAACCCAAAATCAGCGAGGGGATCGGGACGATCGAGCAGCTCGGGATCCTCGGCCGCGGCCGCGAGCGACCGCTTGAGATCCTCGGGTAACGGCGATGTCAGCTCGATGCGCGCCCCGGTCACCGGGTGCGGAAACGCCAGCCAGGCGGCGTGAAGGAAGTGACGCTTCGGCGGAAGCGCCATGAGTCGTCGCGCGCCGCCTCCGCCGTACGTGTCGTCCCCCACCACCGGATGGCCGATCGATGCCAGGTGCACGCGGATCTGGTGCGTGCGCCCCGAGTGCAGACGCGCCCGCAAGAGATCCGCGGCATCGAACCGGGCGAGCCGCGTGAAGTCCGTCCGCGCAGCTCTCCCGGTACTGACGATTGCCATGCGCTTTCGGTCTCGCGGATCGCGCCCGATCGGGCGATCGACCGTGATCTCGTCCTCCTGGAGGTGCCCCCACGCCAGCGCCGCGTAGCGACGCGAGATGCGGCGCGCCGCGAGCGCCGCCCCGAGCGTGCGATGCGCCCGGTCCGTCTTGGCCACAAGGAGCAAGCCGGATGTTTCCTTGTCCAGGCGGTGCACGATCCCCTCGCGCCCCTCGCCCCCGACCCCGGACAACGCCTCGCCGCGCCCTTTGAGGGCGTTGACCAGCGTCCCCGACCAGTGCCCCGGCGCGGGATGCACCACCATGCCGGCGGGCTTGTCCACCACCAGTACGTCGGCATCCTCGAACACGACGGTGAGCGGGATGTTTTCCGCGACCACCGGGTGCACGGGCGGCGGCTGGATCTCGACCACCACGCGCTCCCCCGGGCGCGGGCGGTAGCTCGCCTTCTCGCGTCGGCCATCGACCGTTACGCGATCCGTGGCAATGAGCGTTGCGGCCTGTGTGCGGGAGAGGTCCAAGCGGCGCGCCACAAGCAAATCGAGGCGGGCATCATGCTCCGCCTCGACCAGAAATTCATGCCGTGTCGCGCCCGCGTGGGGTGCCGGCTCGTTCGACATGCGCCCGCGGGCTCAGGTGCCGGTGTCTCGCGTCGCTCGCGCCGATGGCACCCCTGGCACGGACGGCGTCGCTTCCGCGCCGGATTCCGGCGCCGCGTTGTCCTCGCTCCAGAGCACCCAGGCGAGGAGGAGCGCGCCGGTGCTCACTGCCATGTCGGCGACGTTGAAGGTCGGCCACCGTGCATCGCCGATCCCGAGATCGAGGAAATCGACCACGCCGCGCGAGCCCGGCCACAGCCGGTCGAGCAGATTGCCGACCGCGCCACCGCACACGAGCCCGATCGCCACGACACGCAGCAACTGCCCCGGCTTCGTGCCCTTGTACAGCCGGCCGAGAATGATGAGGGCCACGGCGGTGAGCACGATGAAAATCCATCGCGAGTACGGCCCGAGGTACAGACCGAACGCCGCCCCAGGGTTGTGCACGAGGGTGAGACGCACCCAGTCGCCGAGCACCTCGCGCGGGACGCGCGCGGGCACGAGAGCCCGCGCCGCCCAGTACTTCGTCAATCCGTCGAGGACCACGACGGTCCCGACGATCGACCAGAAGAGTCGCGCCCTACTACTTCTTCTTTCCATCTTCCTCGCGCTGCTTGCAGCCAATGCACAATCTCGCATGCGGGAGCGCATCGAGCCGATCGAAGTCGATGTACTCGCCGCAGTTGTGACACCGCCCAAAGGTATCCGGTGAGCGGTAGAGCCGGCGCAAGGCCTCGTCGATGTGCCAGAGGAAGCGACCTTCCTGGCTTGCGAACAGAAACGCCTTCTCCCGCTCCATGGCGTCGGTGCCCTGATCCGCCATGTGGAACGAGTACGAACTCAGATCACCGTCCTCCGATTGCGGAGTCGCATTGAACGTCTCCGTGTACTGCCCAAGCTCCTTGAGCACGCGCTTGCGCTCTTCGATGAGGCGCTTCTCGAAGTGCGCCAGCATCTTCTTCGTCATCGGCTTCGATGAGGCTTTCTTTGCGCTCGCTGAAGACGCCATTCTACTACACTCTGGTCAAGGCGATACGAACGGAGAGATCATCGAGCTCCACCGTCTGCACCGCGTCTGGTGATCCTTCGACGTGACCACCGATGGTCACATCGACTGCCAGTACCTCGCTGGCCACGTAGGCCTGGAACTCCTGAACCGCGCGCTCTACCTCCTCGTTCCCGGTCACGTGCAGGCGAATCCGATCGCTGATCGCGAACCCCGCATCCTTGCGCATGCGCTGCACCCGACTCACCAGCTCACGCGCCAGCCCCTCCGCCCGCAACGCCGGCGTGATCGCCGGGTCGATCGCGGCCACGAAGCCGCCTGCCTCCTGCACCACCAGATCACCCACTCCACGCCGTAACAGCTGCACATCCTCCGGCACGACATCGTGCGGCTCACCTTCCACCGAGATCGCGACCGGCTCCCCGCGCTCCAGAGCCGCCAGCGCCTCGCCGCGCAACGCCGCCACGGCCTGCGCGGCGAGCGGGGTGCGCTTCCCGAACCGCTTCCCCAGCGACCGGAAGTTCGGCCGAGCCTCCAGCTCGACCAGCGCGTCGCCAGCCGTCGCGAACTCCACGCGCTTCACGTTCAACTCCGCCGCCAACAATGGCACCAGGGGCTCCAGTAGCGCAGCCTGGAAATTTGGCACAACGCATACCAGCCGCGAAAGGGGCTGGCGCACCTTGATATTGGCTGCTTCGCGTGCGGCACGGCCCAACGTCGCCAGCGTCCGGAGCTGCGCCATCGCCAGCTCGAGCGACTCGTCCAGCGTCGCCGCCGCACGCTCGCCGCGCGTGAAGGACGCCAGATGCGCCGACACGCCGGTGAGCTCCCGGTGCATCCAATCGGTGAGGAACGGCGCAAAGGGCGCGAGCAGCCGGCACGTCACCACCAGCACCTCGTGCAGCGTCGCGAACGCCGCTCGGCTGTCCGCCGACTCCACGTCGTAGAAGCGCCCGCGGGTGAGCCGCACGTACCAGTTGGAGACGTCGTCCACCACGAAGTCCATGATGAGCCGAGCCGCCGCCGTGGACTCGTACCGCGCGAGCATGGCGTTGACGTCCTGCTCCACGCGCGTGAGGCGCGACAAGACCCATCGATCGATCGCCGGGCGCTCCTCAGGCGACGGGTTCTCCAGATTCGGCGACCACCCGAATGCGGCGTACTGCGCGAAGAACTGGTACGTGTTCCGCAGCGTCAGGAGGAAACGTCCCGCCGTCTCGCGAATCGCCTCCTCGTCGAAGCGACGAGGCAGCCATACCTGGCTCGAGGCGATGAGGAAGAGCCGCACCGCATCCGCACCGTGCCGCGCGAGCACCGCCCAAGGGTCGACCGCGTTGCCACGGCTCTTGGACATCTTCACGCCGTTCGCATCGAGCACCAAGTCGTTGACGACGACCGCGCGATACGGCGCCGCGATTCCATCGACCGTTGCCGCACCGGTCGCTCCGCCGTTGTGGGGGAGCGCATCCCCCAACCCCGTCGCGATCGCCAGCAGCGAGTAGAACCACCCGCGGGTCTGGTCGACACCCTCCGCGATGAAGTCCGCTGGATAGTGCCGCTCAGTCACCTCGCGATTCTCGAACGGATAATGCCACTGCGCGAACGGCATCGATCCCGAGTCGAACCACGTGTCGATGACCTCGGGGGTGCGGTGCATCGGCGACCCGCACTCGAGGCACGCCCACTCGTACCGGTCGATGTACGGCTTGTGTGGATCGAAGTCCGAGGGGAGCGGTGCGCCGGAGCGCTCGGCGAGCTCGGCGTAGCTGCCGATCACTTCGACGTGCGACCGATCGGCCTCGCACACCCACACCGGGAGCGGCGTCCCCCAGTAGCGATCGCGAGAGAGCGCCCAGTCGATGTTGTTCTCCAGCCACTCGCCGAAACGCCCCTGCCCCACCTCGGGCGGATGCCAATCGACACGCGCATTGCGCGCGAGCATCGCATCACGGAAGGCGGTCGTGCGCACGAACCACGACTCGCGGGCGTAGTACAGGAGCGGCGTGCCGCACCGCCAGCAGTGCGGGTACGCATGCTCGATCTTCTGCGCCTTGAACAATACACCGCGCTTGCGCAGCTCCTCGATGATCCGCTCGTCCGCCTTCTTCACGAAGAGCCCGCCGACCACCGGCATCTCCGCGGGGAACTCACCGCGCAGATTCACCGGCTGCACGAACGCGAGTCCATTCCGCTGCGCCGCCGCATAGTCGTCCGCGCCGAACGCCGGCGACATGTGCACGACGCCGCTGCCGTCTTCCGCGGACACGAACGACTCGCCGATGACCACCTCGTGCTCGCCGGAACCGTACGCCACCCAATCGAGCGGACGCTCGTAGCGCATCCCCACGAGCTCGCTCCCGCGCATCCGTCCCACGATCTCCCACCGGTCGGTGAAGTCCTCCCCGAGCACCGCCGCCGCTCGCGACTCGGCGAGGATGAGCGTGCCCTCCTCAGGCCGCTCGCGCCGCCGCACTTCGAGGTACGTGAGATCCGGATTCACCGCCAGCGCCACGTTCGAGACGAGCGTCCACGGGGTGGTGGTCCAGACGAGGATCTTGCGGGAGGCGGGATGCGGGAGGCGGGATGCGACCGGCTCGTGGGGAGAAGTCCCTCTCCCCCGAGGCTGTTCCGCATCCCGCATCCCGCCTCCCGCATCCCGCAATGCCAGCACCACGTACACACTCGGATCCAACACGTCCTCGTACCCCTGCGCCACCTCGTGGCTCGACAGGGCCGTGCCGCAGCGGGGGCAGTACGGGAGGATCTTGTGACCGCGGTACAACAGGTCGCGCTCGTAGAGCGTCTTGAGCGCCCACCACTCGCTCTCGATGTAGTCGTTCTCGTACGTGATGTACGGGTCGCGATAGTCCAGCCAGTAGCCGATGCGCGAGCTCAGGCGCTCCCACTCGCCCTTGTACTTCCACACGCTCTCGCGACAGAGCTTGTTGAACTCCTCGACGCCGAACTCCTCGATGAGCTGCTTCCCGCTCATCAGCGCGAGCTGTCCCGGCTCGAGGCCGCGCTCCTCCGCCACGCGCGCGGCGAGCTGCTTCTCGACTTCGATCTCGACCGGCAGGCCGTGCGTGTCCCACCCGGCCTTCCGCGTCACGTGACACCCGGTCATCACGCGGTAGCGGCAGAAGAGATCCTTGATCGTCCGCGCGAACACGTGATGGATGCCGGGGCGGCCATTCGCCGTCGGCGGCCCCTCGAAGAAGACGAACTCCGGGCTCCCCTCGCGCGCCACGTCGGCGCGCTCGAGGATCCCCTCCTCGCTCCACCGCGCGATGACCTCCTCCTCGAACTCGTTCACGGGGAGGTCCGGCGGCAGCAGGCGGTACGGTGCTACGTGTGGATCGACGGCAGTCACAAACGCTCCAGAACGCCGCGCACCAGCGCCGTCAGATTCGGCTCGGCGCGGTTGGCCACGGCGATGATTTGCTCGACGGTCGCCGGCTCCAATGCGTCCGGCAGGCACCGGTCGGTGATGATCGAAAGCCCGAGCACGCGCATGCCGCCGTGCACCGCGACGATGACCTCCGGGACGGTCGACATCCCGACGACGTCCGCGCCGATCCCTCGGAGAAAGCGATACTCCGCGCGCGTCTCCAGGTTCGGTCCACTCACGGCGACGTACACGCCCTCGCGCAGCCCGATCCGCTGCTCGGCCGCGACCTCGCGCGCGAGCGCGCGCAACGCGGCGTCGTAGGGCTCGGACATGTCGGGGAATCGCGGCCCGAGCGCGTCATCGTTCGGGCCCACGAGCGGATTGTCGCCCAGCAGGTTGATGTGATCCGCGATCAACATGAGATCGCCCGGATTCCACAACGGATGCATCCCACCGCACGCATTCGAGACGACGAGCGTCTCCGCGCCGAGCGCGCGCAGCACGCGCACGGGGAACGTCACCTGCTGCAGCGAGTACCCTTCGTAGCGGTGAAAGCGCCCTTGCATGGCGATCACCGTCTTCCCGCCAAGCGTCCCGCACAGCAGACGCCCCGCGTGCGACTCCACGGTCGAGAGCGGGAATCCCGGGATGTCGGCGTAATCGATGACGGCAGCCGTCTCGATCTCGCGCGCGAGCGCGCCGAGTCCGGTGCCGAGGATGATCCCGACGCTCGGCGTCCTCGCGAACCGCGCCCGCACGGCCTGCGCCGCGCGCTCGATCCGGTCGCGACTATGAAGGGCGTGCTCGGACGAGAGAGCGCCGGCCGCGTGCGGTGCCGCGTAGGAGCGCTGCTCGGTCGTCCCCCGCTGTGCGGTCATTCCTTGACGAGCGACTCGAGCCACGCCGGTGTCTTCATCGCCGCGCGCGTCTGCTGGGCATCACCCTCGGGGGCCGGCCGAAGCGTCGTCCCTTCTGCCGCGGAGAGCTCCACGAGCTGGCGCTCCACGAGCGCGCGCAGCTGCCCGATGAACATGAGCCGCGACTGCTCCAGCTGGGCCAGATTGGCCTCGAGCTTGTGCACCTCCTCGCGCGCCGCTTCGATGAGGCGCTCCCCTTCGGCGCGCGCTTCGCGCAGCAGGAGCTTGGCCTCACGCTCGGCCTGCTCGCGCATCTCCGCGCGCAGCTGCTGCGCCGAGATGAGCGCATCGTTCAGTGCCTGGTCCCGCTCGCGGAAGGCCCGCAGCTGTTCGTGGCTGCCGCGCACCTTCTCTTCCAGCTCCTGCACGAGGTGCGTCAGACGCTCGAGCTCTTCGGCGACCTGGATCCGGAACTCCTCGACCCTGGCGGGATCGTAGCCGCGAAAGCTCTTGCCGCCGAAATCGTACCGCCGCACATCGAGCGGTGTGAGATGAAACCCTTCGTCGATCATGATCTCGCTCCGAACAGGACGGTACCAAGCCGGACCATCGTCGCCCCTTCCTCCACCGCGACCTCGTAATCGTTCGACATCCCCATCGAGAGCTCGTGCGCCGGACAACCGGCGTTGACGAGGATCTCGCGGGCCGTGCGCGCACCCTGAAACACTCGGCGCAACGTCGCTTCATCCACGCCCAGGGGTGCGATCGTCATCACGCCGGCCACGCGAATCCCGGCACAGCCGGCCAACCACTCGGCCTCCGTCGGCAGCGTGTCCAACGAGAAGCCGCCTTTCGTCTCTTCACCAACCACGTTCACCTGCACCAAGGCGTCTACCGCTCGCCCGCGCACCACGCCGTGAGCGTTTACCGCATCCGCGAGTCGATGGCTATCGAGCGAGTGCAGCAGGGCGAAGTGATCGAGCGCCTTCACCTTGTTCCGCTGCAGATGACCGATCAGATGCCACGTCACGGGCTCGGTGACTTGCTCCATCTTCGCGAGCGCCTCCTGCACCCGATTCTCGCCGACGTTCGGCAGCCCAACCTGCCACGCCGCACGCACCGCGTCGGGGCCGTGCGTCTTGGTGACCGCAACGATGGTCACCTCCTGCCCATGTCCCCCGCGCGCCACCGCATCCGCGATGCGCGCCCTCACCTCCGACACTCGATCGGCGAGGCCCGAAAAAAGCATAAGCTATGAAATTACCGGAATTTACAGGGTGAATCAAGAGAATCTGGACGAACCGCGGCTCCCACAGCGGCGAGAGCGAACGCCGGACAGGCGAGCACCTTGGCGAAAACCTCCGGTGCGGGATCGATCGACTCATCGCGGAGAGTGTCCGCCGCCGTCCAGTGGAACCGCCGCACGAACGCCGACGCTGCCGCTGTATCGACGAGCTCAGCGAGCGCTCCGCTGCGTACACCGCTGTCCACCGAAGCGTTCACGAACACCGTTCCGTGCAGGGTCCACCGCCCACCCAACGCATCGAGCCGCGTCGCACCCGCCGTGACCGTCACGGCCAGCGGCCGGCCCAGTCGTCGGACCTCGCGAGCGACCCGCGCGAGTGCTTCGCGTTCCGCATACACCGGCGCCGCGACGTCCGCGGAATCGAGCAGCCCGTGACGACGCGCCAGCTGCGCGCGATACCACTCCACGGGGAGCAGCGGGGCGACGACGACCGTGACGTCGGGGCGCACATGCTCCACGGCCTGCACGTACCAGATGGGAAACGAGTCGTTGTCCCCTCCCGTCACGAGCACGGCGCCGCGCGGCGTCGACCACAGGAACGCTTCGGCGGACAGCCGCGGGATCGAAGCGTCGGGCATATGTTTGCGATCCACCGCGCGCCAGTTGAGCGCGCTGGGCAGCGCGGCGACACACAGGCCGATGGGCGCGGCTCCTCGCGGCGCGACCCGCGACGCCAGCGCCACAGCGCCGAACCCCGCCCAGGCGCCCCATACCAGGAAGGCGAGCGTGAAGAAGTAGTCGCGGTCGCGCGCCTCGTGCGGGAGATTCACCGGCAGCACGCCATATCCGAACGATGCGCCCGCCTTGAAGTTCATGTAGATCACGAGCCCGACACTCGCGCTGAGCAGCAGGACGACGAATGCGCGCCAACTGCGGCGATCCGCCGCGCGATGCGCCATGCATCCCACGACGCCGAGCAGCGCGAAGAGCACCGTGATCGGCGTTCGATGCCACGATGGCGCGACCCCGGGCGTGAGGCCGAGCGCTATCTGCCAGTCCGCGTACTCGAACACGTTCGCGAACTGCGCCCACAGCGGCGCCTGGCGTGGCCAGAGCGGCTGCGCGCCGTACTGCCGGCGGCCGATCAGATCCCACAGGGCGCTCCAGCTCACGGGATTCCCTTCGTCGATCACCGGATGATGCGCGGCGCGAATCGGGAGATAGAGCAGCACGGAGAAGGCGACACAGAGCGCGAGGAGCGTGAAGAGCAGAGCGGAACGCGACGACCGCGCGCGCACCGCGGCCGTCACCATCACGAGTGTGCCCACGAGCGCGATCGGCCAGCGCGCGAGCCCCACTCCTGCCGTAGCGATGCACGCGCCGCTGAGCAGCACGGCAAGGCGACATCGGATGTTGCCCCGTGTAGCTCGATCGTCGCATCCGATGCCTCGCACAGATCCCTCGTCGCCTCCAACTACGCGCGCAGCTCCCCCATCGCATTGCCGCGCCGGCGCGCGCTGGACCGCAAGGACGATGGCCGCCGGCGCCGCGACCAATGCGCTCAGATGCAGCGGGACGGCGAGTCCGAAGGTGTACGCCGTGAGCGTCACCCACCGCCGCTCGCCACGTTCACTCGCACGCTGGGCGGCGAGCAGCATCGCCATCGCAAGCAGCAGCGATGCCGCGTATACCTCCGTCTCCGTCGCGTTCAGCCAGACGGTGGACATGCCGCCGGCCGCGATCGCCGCCGCGAAGGCGCCCAGTCGCGATCCCGTCGCCCGGGCGAAGAACACCGCGAGCGCACCGCCCGCTGCAGCGGTGCACACCGCCGAGAAGAGATTCGTCGCCTCGGCGCGCGGGAGCCAGGCGAGTGCATCGCTCCACACGCGCTCGAGCAGCACGAAGAGCGGTGTGCCCGGCGGATGCGGAATCCCCAGCACGTGCACCGCCGCCACGAACTCGCTCGGGTCCCAGAAGGTGATCCCGGGCGCGAGCGTGGCGACGTACACGACGAAGAGCAGGAGGGCGACGAGAAGCGCGAGCGACCGGAGCGACGCTCTGAGCTGTGAGCTTCGGGCCGTGGGTAGTGACCCGACGGCGCTGTCAGTGTTCGTGCTCATAACCAGCTCGGCGCCAAGAGCTCACGGCTCAGAGCTCAGAACTCACAGCTCAATGCTCACTCCCGCCCACTCTCAATCCTTCCCGACCCCCTGCCCCACACGTCCCGAGACGCGGCCGGCGGTCGGCGGGCGCAGCTCGATGACGGGCTGCTCGCCGGTGGTACGCGGCGGGCGGCCGGCGATGATGTCGCGAAGTTGGAGCGGCGTGAGGCGACGGATCAGCCGCCCGCCGCGCGCGACGGAGATCGTCGCCGTCTCCTCGGACACCACGACGATGAGCGCGTCCGTCTCCTCGGAGAGGCCGAGCGCCGCGCGGTGGCGCGTACCGAGCGAGCGGTCGAGCAGCGGTTCCTGCGAGAGCGGGAGGATGCACCCCGCACCGATGATCGTGTCGCCGCGAATGATCACCGCGCCATCGTGGAGCGGAGAGTACGGCGTGAAGATCGTCGCGAGGAGATCCGCGCTCACCTTCGCCTGCAGCTCCGTCCCCGTCTGGCAGTACTCGCCGAGCGCGACCTCGCGCTCGAGTGCGATGATGCACCCGATCCCCGATCGGCTGAGCCGCTCCGCCGCGTCCGCGATCTCCTCGGCTACCTCGCTCACCTCCAGCCGGCGGAACAGTCGCGTGACCGGCGACTGGCCGAGCCGTGCGAGCGCGGCGCGAATCTCCGGTGCGAACACGACGATCGCCGCGAACGCGCCGTACGCGAACACGAACTTGAGCAGGTAGATGAGCATCGTGAGCTTGAACAGCCACGCGAGCGCGTAGACGAACACCAGCACCACGATCCCGAGCAGCATCTGCACGGCGCGCGTCCCATGGATGAGGAGCAGCAGCCGGTAGATGAGGTACGCGACGACGACGATCTCTATCGCGTCGCGCCACCCGAAGGTGAGAAAGCGGAACTGGTCGAAGATGCTCACACCGTGATCCTGCGCTGTTCAATGGCCCATGCCACATCGAGTGCCCGCCGCGCCGCGAGCACATCATGCACTCGAAAGAGTCGAGCGCCTGCCGCCAGCGCCATCACGTTGGCGCCGGTCGTCCCGTCCACGCGCGCGGCGGGCTCGTTCACTCCGCTCAACTCACCCACGATACGCTTGCGCGACACGCCGACCACCACAGGATAGCCTATTGCCGTCAATCGCTCCAGTCGTGCCAGCACGGCGAGCGAGTGTTCGGTGCGCTTCGAGAAGCCGATCCCCGGATCCAGAGCGATCGCCTCGTGCGACACGCCGGCCCGCTCCGCCCGCTCGGCCGCCTGCCGCAGCTCGGCGATGACGTCGCCAATCACATCCTCGCCGTAGGACGCGTGCGTGTACGTCGCCATGTCGTGCACGCCTCCGCGCGAATGCATGAGGATGACGCCGGCGCCCGTCGCCGCGCACACGGCAGCCATGCGCGGATCGAGCCGAACCGCGGACACATCGTTGATGATGTCCGCCCCTTCGGCGAGCACCGCTTCGGCCACCGTGCTCTTCACGGTATCCACCGACAGGTAGCACGCCGGGTAGCGCGCTCTCAGGGCGCGGACGACCGGGAGCACACGCCGCAGCTCCTCCTCCGCCTCCACCGGCACCGCGCCCTGCGGCCGCGTGGATTCGCCACCGATGTCGAGAATGTCGGCCCCCTCGTCGAGCATCCGCGCCGCGTGCTCCACGGCCAGCTCGCTGGAAAAAAACTTACCCCCGTCGCTGAAGCTGTCGGGGGTAACGTTGAGGATGCCGAGAATCCGCGGCCGGTCGAGTGCGAGTACGCGGCCGCGGACTTGCCAGGAGCCGGGGATCATCGGGGCTCGGGGCTCGGGGCTCGGGACTCGCTGTCATCCCGAGCGCAGCGGCTGTCATCCCGAGCGCAGCGAGGGATCTCGCGTGCC
>DASVCF010000017.1:0-12778 GCA_036381735.1 Gemmatimonadaceae bacterium
TCGACGCTGGGGGCCCTACCCTATCGGACCCGTTCCGGCCGTCGCGTTCCGCTATCGCGTGCCGTGCTCCCCATGCGTGCGCTGGGAGTGCGCCCCGCTGTATTGCCTGCGGAGCATCACTGTGGATGAGGTGTCGGAGGCACTGTCGCGTCTGCTCGACGCGGGGCGTGAGCGACGCCGCGCGGGAACCCGCACCGGGAAGTGCGTTCCGCTCGAGCGCCGTGTCGTCACGCGAAGCTGGGAAGCGTTGAGCCGCTCGTTCGAGCTGCCGGTCGTGCACGTGGCCATCGCCGGCGACGGCACGCGCGTGGCATCGCGCGGCGATCGACCGGAGGACGCGCGGGCTGACGCGCGGGTTTACGGTCGCGGTGCCGCGGCCCGCGATGTGCAATCGTCCGCGGCGTTGAGCCGAACACTCGCGTCGGTCGCGCGGCAGAGCTATCCGCGCATCGAGATGATCGTCGGCGAACCGTGCGCTGACGCAGCCTCTGACCGGATCGTGTTCCCGGTACGTGCGGGGACCGAGTTCGATCACAGCACGGTCGCGGACCATGTCGCGCGCTACGTGCGCGACGTGGGCGCGGACGACGGGCGCGGGGGGAAGTAACCGGAGCGTGGGATGACGACTCGGCCGCGACGAAGCGGCGGGGCGTCAGGACGAGCAGGCCGTCAGGAAGATCGAGCCGTCAGATGCGGTGGGATGCGGGACCGATGGGGCGTGCGAGTCACGAGGGCTCCACGACGACCGACGAGGGGAGATGCGATCAGCCATGAGGCGCTGCCGGAACCGTATCGATGTGGGCCGGCGCGGGATCGTGCGCGCGGTGCGCTGCGCGCAACACCGGGATCCGCGCGTGGTCACGCATGGCGCCGACGAGCGCATCGAGGTGCGCGGCGGCGGAGAAGTTGCCGCGTGCGTGGGCGCGGCAGCGCGCCGCCCACTCGCGGCGCAATCGCTCGTCGGATGCGAGCGTCGCGATCGCGACCGAGAGCGCCTGCACGTCTCCCTCGGGCACCAGGAATCCGCGCGCCTCGGCGTCGGCGGGGAGGAGATCGGGGATCCCCGCGTGGCGCGTGGCGACCACCGGCAGTCCGAGCGTCGCGGCCTCGATGATGGCGACGGGCGTGCCCTCCGTGTCGCCGCTCGGCGCCACCTTGCTGGCCAGCACGAAGATCGATGCCTCACGCATTGCGTCGAGCGCCTGCTCGTGCGGCAGCACGCCGCGAAAGTCGACCAGCGAGCCCACGCCCGTATCGCGCGCCAGCGCGCCGAGTGGGTCGCGGAGCTCGCCCTGCCCGATGATCTCGTAGCGCCACGCGCCGTTCAGCGCCCACTGCGCGCGCGCGAAGGCGACGATCGCGTCGTCCAGGCCCTTCTTCGGCATGAGTCGCGCGACGGTGATGATGCGCGGCGCCGAGAGTTCGGGGCTGGGCAGCTCGCCGACCTCCGGCGGCGCGGCGAGGCGCACGATGTGAATACGATCCGCGGGCGCGCCGGCGGCGATGAGCCGCGAACGGAGGTAGGGGCCGTTCGTGAGCAGCGCCGCCCCGGACGCGAAGAGCGCGTCGTAGAAGTCCGGCTTGAGCGCGGGGAGCGCGGTCGCGTCGTAGCCATGGAAGAAGACGGCGAGCGGGCGGCGCGCGATCGCGGCCACGGGGAGCCAGGTCGCGCCGACATCGCCGAAGTGTGCCAGCACTACGTCGGCGCGCACGATCTCGGGGAGCACGGAGCGCGCGAGCAGCTCGCGGAACGGCGCGTGGTGCCGCAGCGCGGCCGCGCGCGGTGCGTGCATGGCGGCGCGTACCGGCGCCCGGAGCATCGCGCGCGTCTTCTCGCGGCGCGACAGCCAGTCGTTCGTGATGCGGGCCGGGAACCGCGATGGCGACATGCCGTCCAGCTCGCCTCGCCGCGCGGCAATGACGCGCACCTCGTGTCCCCGCGCCCGCAGCGACTCCACCGGCTCGTAGATCCACGGTTCGCCGACGTGGGGATACGTATACGTGATCACACAGATGCGCATGCTGGCTCGTTGTTCGGTCGTTCGTTCATCCACCTGCAACCGTTCACCCTTCGTTCATGATCCCATCGTCCGCATCATCGGTGCCTCTCGAATGGGGCACCCACAGGCCGCGCCGAAGCGGCGTGCTGGCCGATCTCCAGGAGATCGTTCGCGAGCAGATCGATTATCACGAGCTGCTGATGACCATTGCGCGCCGCGACATGCTGCTGCGCTACAAGCAGACGGTGATGGGCTTTGGCTGGGCGATCTTCATGCCCGTCCTCAACACCATCATCTTCTCGGTCATCTTCATGCGCGTGGCGCCGCTCGACACGGGGATGCCCTACCCCGTGTTCGCGTTCGCCGGGCTCCTGCCGTGGAACTTCTTCGCCTCGTCGCTCCGCTTCTCCGTGACATCGCTCACGGGGAACGTCGCGCTCGTGACGAAGGTGTACTTCCCGCGCGAGCTCTTTCCGTTCTCGGCCGTGCTCGTGTCGCTGATCGACTTCGCGGTGGCCTTCACCGTGCTCATCGCGATGATGGTCTACTATCGGATGGGCGTGACGTGGGCCGTTTTCTTCCTCCCCGTCGTGGTGCTCGTGCAGGTGATGTTCACGGCGGGGATCGCGCTGCTGCTGTCGATGGCCAACCTGTTCTATCGCGACGTGAAGTACCTCTTCGAGATCGTGCTGTCGCTGTGGATGTTCGCGACCTCGGTGGTGTATCCGATCGACCGTGTGGGCGGGCGGCTCGCCGCGCTCCTGTCGCTGAACCCGATGACGCCGATCATCGATGGCTATCGCGCCGTGCTGCTGCGCGGCACGTTCCCGGACGCCCACGCCTTCGGATACGCCGCGGCGGTGTCCACACTCGTTCTGTGTGTCGGCTGGTTCGCCTTTCATCGCTCGGAGTTCCGCTTTGCCGAAAACATCTAACGCTGCCGATCCCGTCGTCGTCTTCGACGGCGTGTGGAAGAAGTACCGGCGTGGTGAGCGCAACGACAGCTTGCGCGACCTGATCCCCGCGCTCGCGAGGGGAGTGATGGGACTGGGGCGGCACGAGCGTGAACGCACCATGGACGTTGGCGAGAACGAATTCTGGGCGGTGCAGGATGTCTCGTTCGCCGTGCGGCCGGGCGAAGCGCTCGGGATCATCGGGCCCAATGGCGCGGGGAAGTCCACCGTCCTCAAGCTGCTCACCAAGATCCTCAAGCCCACGCGCGGCTACTGCGCGACGCGCGGACGCGTGGGGGCGCTCATCGAAGTGGCGGCCGGCTTCCATCCGGACCTCACGGGGCGCGAGAACGTCTTCCTGCAGGGCGCGATCATGGGGATGAAGCGCGCCGAGATCGCGCGGAAGCTGGATGAGATCGTCGCGTTCGCCGGAGTGGAGGACTTCATCGACACGCAGGTGAAACGGTACTCGAGCGGTATGAGCGCGCGCCTCGGCTTCTCGATCGCCGCGCACCTGGATCCGGACGTGCTCATCATCGATGAGGTGCTGAGCGTGGGCGACATGCCGTTCCAGCGGCGGTGCGTGGAGCGCATGCAGGAATTCAAGGCGCGCGGCGTGGCGATCATCTTCGTCTCGCACCATCTCCAGGCGGTCGTCGAGCTGTGCGACACCGCGCTCTACCTGCACCGCAGCGCGCGCGCGCTGGGCCCGACGGTCGATGTGATGGCGAAGTACGTCGAGAGCACGGAGCGCGACCGCGTGCTCCCGCGCCGGGGCGAGATCGAGATCGTGAAGGCGCAGCTGCTCGATGCGCGGGGCATCCCGGTGACAGCCGCCGAGCCCGGTGATGAGCTGACGCTCCGTGTGACCTACGAGGCGCATCGCACGATCAGCGACCTCACGTTCGGATTCGCGGCGCACCGCTCCACCGATCGTCTCGTCGCGTACGACAGCAGCGTGGCGGGCGAGGAGCTCGGTCTCGGGACGCTCGAGCCCGGTGAGCAGTGCGTGGTGGATTTCGCGTTCCGCGTGAACCTCGCGCGCGGGCAGTATCATCTCGCCTGCCACGTTCTGCATGCGCCGACGTGGCGGCACCTGTCGTATCTGATGCCCGCGGGCATTCTCACCGTGCGCGAGACGCGGACGTATGGCGGCGTCGCCAATCTCGAGCTCGACGCGCAGGTGATCGAGCGATACCGCGCGGGAATCGAAGTGCGTGCGTGAACCAGCGCGGTGGGCACCGGACGCCATGTGTAGTCCGGTGCCCGCCGCGCTGGTTCACGCGACGCATGTTGCTGCCCGCATTCCCCGCCCTCCAGCGAACGTGGTGGCGCGGCGCTTGCCTTGAGTAGCGCCGTGGTTCGTTGTCGTAGCCGTACGAGTGGTGCAGAAATTGGTGGCGCATCGCTCGGCATCACCTAGTCGTCGTGCAGCAGTATTCAGGATCCCAAGCCGCAATCCGATCCTCGAGTGAGACGTCCCCGCCCGCTGTCAGCGTCATCGTTCCGGCCTACGGTGTGAGCGAATTCATTGGAGCGACGATTCGGTCGCTTCAGGGCCAGACGTTCACCGATTTCGAAGTTCTCGTCATCAACGATGGCTCGCCGGATACCGCGGCGTTGCGCCAGGAGCTCGCGCCGTTCGCCGATCGCATCATGTACATCGAGCGCCCGAACGGCGGCCCGGGCGCGGCCCGCAACACCGGGCTGTGCGCGGCACGCGGCGAATTCGTGGCGTTTCTCGATGGTGATGATCTCTGGGCGCCTGATTTTCTGGCCGAGCAGATGGCGTTTCTCCGCCGAGCAGCGGAGCCCCTGGATCTCGTGTACGCGGACGCTCGCTTGTTCGGCACCTCGTCGGAGGCCGGCCGCACGTGCATGGAGCTCGATCCGTCAACCGGCGAGGTGACGCTGGAGCGGCTGCTCGCCGGCGAATGCAAGATCCTCACGTCTACGGTCGTCGCACGTCGAGCGGCGATCATCGGCGTGGGGATGTTCGACGAAGCGCTCGAGTGCGCGGAGGACTACGACCTGTGGCTGCGGCTGGCACGCGGGGGCGCACGGATGGCGTACCAGTGCAAGGTGCTCGCGCATCGCCGCATCCACGGTGACAATCTCTCGGGCGACAACATCCGGCTGTGCGAATGCGTGCTGGAGGTGCTCGAGCGGCTCTCCACGTGCACGCCGCTGCGGCGCGCGGAGCGCATCGCACTCGACGGGGCCATCCGGCGCGTGTGCGGCGAGCTGGCGCTGGAGCGCGGGAAGCAGAGCATCGCGAGCGGAGACTTCAGCTCGGCGCGTCGCGCGCTCGCGAGCGCCAATCACGCGTACCGCAGCTGGCGCTGGCGGTCGTGGAAGCTCAAGCTCACGCGGCTCGGCCTGCAGCTCACCCCAGGGCTGCTGCAGCAGGCCTACCGGCTGCGCGAGCAGCGACAGACGCAACGCACGCGTCTCGGCGCGCCGCGGATGAGCCGGTTGTAAGTCGCGCGGTCACGCGGGCTGGAACTGCGCCGCCTCCGTGGAGCCGTCCAGCGCCGCCGTCGACGCCTGCCCGCGCGTCACCGTCTGCAGCACGCGGTCGAAGTAGCCGGCACCCGCTTCGCGCTGATGACGCGTGGCCGTGTAGCCATCGCCCTCACGCGCGAATTCGCGGTCCTGCACGCGCACGTAGGCCGGCATCCCTTCCCGCTCGTACTCGTGCGCGAGCTCGAACGTGTTCAGGTTGACCAGGTGCCAGCCGGCCAGCGTGATGAACTGGAACCGGTAGCCCATGGCCGACAGTTCGCGCTGGAAGTTCTCGATGGTGGCATCGTCCAGATTGCGGCGCCAGTTGAACGACGGAGAGCAGTTGTACGCCAGCATCTTCCCGGGGAAGTGCTCGTGGATGCACGACGCGAAGGTGCGGGCGTCATCCAGATCGGGCGTGGACGTCTCGCACCAGAGCAGATCGGCGTAGGGCGCATACGCGAGCGCCCGCGCCATCGCGGACTGCAGCCCGGGCCGCACGACGTGGTACCCCTCCAGCGTCCGCTCGCCCGTCACGTACGCACGGTCGGCAGCATCGGCATCGGTGGTCAGCAGGGTCGCGGACAGCGCGTCGGTGCGCGCGACGATGAGCGTGGGGACGTCGAGCACATCGGCGGCCAAGCGTGCCGCGGTAATCGTGCGAATGAACTGCGAGGTGGGGACGAGCACCTTCCCGCCCATGTGCCCGCACTTCTTCTCCGCCGCGAGCTGGTCCTCGAAGTGGACGCCGCTCGCCCCCGCCTCGATCATCGCCTTGGTGAGCTCGAAGGCGTGGATGGGACCGCCGAAGCCGGCTTCCGCATCGGCGACGATGGGCGCCATCCAATAGCGGGTGTCGCGGCCCTCGGACCACTCCACCTGGTCGGCTCGAAGCAACGCATTGTTGAGCCGCCGCACGAGTGCGGGGACGCTGTTCACCGGATAAATGCTCTGATCGGGGTACGTCTGTCCCGCCAGATTCGCATCGGCCGCCACCTGCCAGCCGCTCAGATAGATGGCCTCCAGTCCCGCCTTCACCATCTGCACGGCCTGTGCACCGGTGAGCGCGCCGAACGTGTGCACGTAGTCGCGCGATGTGAGCAGCGACCAGAGCCGCTCGGCCCCCAGCTTCGCCAGCGTCTGCTCCAGTCGAATCGATCCGCGCAAGCAGATGACATCCTCCGCCGAGTAGTCGCGACGAATCCCCTTCCACCGCGGATCCGTGGCCCAGCGTGCTTCCAGTGCCTCGGCTTCCTTCATCCGGTCGTTCGCGCTCATGCTGTCCTCCACGTGCGCGCAGTCATCGTCCTGCCATGCCGCCGCGCTACCCGCGTTCACGTTGCCGGCCGCGGCATCCCCTCGCCTCGCACAGTACATCGGCAGCGCGTGTCGAGTACTGGCCACACGGGCAGGCACGCCTCCCGCGGATGGGTGGACACAATGGAAAGAAGCGGGCCACGGCGCGTGCCGGTCCAAGAACCGATGTGTGCGCCGGCTCTACACGTATGCACGCAGGCCGAACATAGGTGAACCTCCGCCGGCCACGAGCCGTGGCGCAACCGATGCATAGTGCGACCGAGCGACGTGAGGTGGATTCCCTTGGGAGAGAGGCGAATGCGCGGATTCCGGTTCTTCGAGGAGTTCAGGAGCGGCACCAGGGAGCAGAGCGCGGGCAACGTCATCGCCGTGCACATGGCCGGCGATTCATTCGTGAAGGAAGGCGAGATCTGCTTCACCGCGCTGTGCGCCTACCCTGATGACTGCGAGCCAAACGGCCCGGTGCTCGCGCGTCTCTGCAGCGCCGAATATCTCGGCCGGCAGTGCCGGCGGATCTCCGAAGCGCGCGCTCGCGTGATCCATCCGCGCCTCTTCGAGTACCTCGACAAGATGGCCTGAGGCCGCGCCTGCCCGCGCCTCTCGGAGCACCTCGATACCATGGCCTGAGTGCTCCGTTTTGTTACCATTCCGCGCCTTGCAAAATGCGAGTCCACGAGGCTGTGTGAGCCCTTCGTGAATCGCCTTTTATCACGGTTACATTCCGCTCCCATTCCGCGTCAATTGAGCGGTTCCGCGTAGCGGCAGCAGGAGGCGCGGCGCCCCCTTCAAGCCATGGACTACGCACGTGACCGACGAGGTTCTGAAGAAGATCACCCGCACGCTCAAGAAGGGTGGAGCGGGAGCAGGCCAACCCCCGCACTTTGCCTACGGCTTCGCGCTCTCGGCCGCCGAGTACGGCGACCGCGCGGCCTTCGCGATCACCACCATCGGCGGCGAGCGTTTGCCGTTGACGGCGCGCCTCATTGCGCCGCTCGAGACGACACCGGCATGGATCTACGGCGCGGTGGCCACGTTCTTCGGCGTGGATGGGCACGGCAAACCCGATCCGGCGGACATCGTGCGCCGCATCCGGCTCACGCTGTTGATCAGCCCCGGGCTCACGCACCCGAAGGATTTCATCGGGCTGCAGAGCCTGCTCACCCCGGCGGATCTCGCCGATCCCCTCGTGGCCGTGCTGCCGCGGCGACCGAAGGGATGGCCGCGCTGACCCATCGATCCGGTTGAGCCACTGATGCGAAAGAGGCGGCCCGAGCATGCTCGGGCCGCCTCGTGCATCTAGCGGATGCCAGGTGATCGGCGCTGTCATTCCGAAGGAGCGAAGCGACCGAGGAATCTCGTGCTACCAAGGAGATCCCTCGCTGCGCTCGGGATGACAATTTCGTCGTACCGTCAGTCCTTGTGCCGATAGGTGATCCGTCCTCGGGTGAGATCGTATGGTGAGACTTCCACCTTCACGCGATCTCCAGCCAGGACGCGAATCCGAAACCGCCGCATGCGTCCAGCGAGCGTGGTGAGCACTTCGTGTGACTCACTGACGGCGACGCGGAACGTCGCATTCGGCAGCACTTCGGTCACGACGCCTTCCAACTCGATCACGTCCTGCTTCGACATACGGAGTCTTCGAACCGACCTCGGACGTCAGCTGTCCCGGCGCTGCGAGCGCGCCAGCCGGCGCCGCGCAGCATCTGCCTTGTGCTGCCGCGCCTCACTCGGCTTGACGTAGAACCGCTTCTTCCGGATGTCCTTCAGGATGCCGGAGCGAATCACCTTCCGCTGAAACTGCTTGAGGGCCATGTCCAGCCGATCGTTCTCGTCAATGATGACTTCTACCATGAGTCTCCCAACGCCCCGAAGGGCAAAGCAAAGGGACCTGAGCCCACGCCCAGGTCCTCTGTCAATGTGCGACTAAACGCGGGCGAAACCGTTTCCCACGGCCGCCTCGCAACATACCATCGCGCCCCGATGACGGCAACACGCGGTGTCGGGGTTCAGGGCTTGTACGGCGAATCGCCGCGCCCGCGACGGCGCGAGCCACGTGATGGACGGCGTGCCGCGCCTCCACTGGACGCGCCACGATCACTGGACGCGCCACGATGCGGCCGCGGAGCCCCAGGGCGGCCGGCCTCCTGGTGCGTCGATGACCGCTCGTGATGACCCGATGCCGGCCGCTCCTTCGATGCGGCCGTGCGACGCGCCTGCCGCTCGCGCTCCTCGACCTCGCGCTGCGCCTTCCGCTCGGCCTTCGCCTTCGCCCGCGCGCGCTCCTCCGCCTTGCGGGCACGGATCGCCGCGATGCGCTCGGCCAGCGGCACCTCGAAACGCTCGGTCGACGTCGCGTGATAATCGAAGCCGGGAAGCGTGACGCGGGGGAGCCGCTTCCCGACGGCGCGCTCGATCGCGCGCAGGTCGCGCTCCTCATCCGGCGACACGAAGGTGAACGCGTCACCCGTGGCCTCGGCGCGCGCCGTGCGCCCCACGCGATGGATGTAGTCCTCGGGAACGCTCGGCACATCGAAGTTCACCACGTGCCCGAGCGATTCGACGTCGATGCCGCGCGCCGCGATGTCGGTGGCCACGAGCACGCGATACTTCCCCGACTTGAAGCCGGCCAGCGCTTCGGTGCGCTGTGCCTGCGAGCGGTTGCCGTGCAAGCGGACCGCGTTCACGCCGTGCTTCGCGAGCACTTCGGCCAACCGGTTGGTGCGATGCTTCGTGCGCGTGAAGACGATCACGTTGCGGATCTCGCCGCGCTTCAACAGCTCGAGGAACAGCGCCGGCTTGAGCTCCTCGGACACCGGATACACGGCCTGCGTGATCCCCACCGCCGGCGCGGCTTTGCGCTCGATGTTGATCGTCGTGGGCGACTTCAACATCTCCTGCGCGAGCGCCTGGATGGGCGCGGGCATCGTGGCCGAGAAGAAGAGCGTCTGCCGCTTGGCCGGTACGTGCTTGAGCACGCGGCGGATGTCGGGGAGAAAGCCCATGTCGAGCATCCGGTCGGCCTCATCGAGGACGAGGACCTCGAGGTGGCGAAGGTCGGCGTACGGCTGCCGCAGATGGTCGAGCAACCGGCCGGGTGTCGCGATGAGCACATCGACACCGCTGCGGAACGCGTGCTCCTGCGGTCCCATCCCCACGCCGCCGAAGATCGCGGCGGCCGTGACGGGCGTGTGCTGCGCGAGCTCCGTGAAGTGCTGCTCGATCTGCGCGGCCAGCTCGCGCGTAGGGGCGAGAATCAGCGCGCGCGTGACGCCGCGCGGCCGATCGAGGAGTCGTTGCACGATGGGGAGCAGGAACGCGGCCGTCTTGCCGCTCCCCGTCATCGCGCACGCGAGCACGTCGTGCCCCGCGAGCGCGGGCGGCATCGCTTCGCTCTGGATCGGCGTCGGGCGCACGAAGCCCAACTCCTTGATGCCGCGGAGCAGATCGCGATGCAGTCCAAAGGGTGTGAAAGGCATGGCGCAAGCTACACGGTGCCGTGTATGCGCGACAAGCCGTGACGCGCGATCCCGCGTGACATTCGCTGGACAAATGTGACGCTCGACCCTCTGACCGCGTTCCGCGCTGATGGCGCCATCCGTGCGGAGGGCGTGCGGTGATGCGTGCGATGGTCATCCCCCGCTTCGGCGATCCCGATGTGTTCGAGGAGCGCCACGTCGAAACGCCCATTCCCGGCGCCGGTGAGGTGTTGGTGCGCGTGATCGCGTCGGGGACGAATCCTGTCGATGCGAAGATCCGCGCGAACGGCACCTGGGCGGGGATCGTCCCGCCAGCGATCCTCGGCTACGATGCGGCGGGCGTCATCGAGCAGGCCGGGGCCGGCGTCAGCGACTTCGCGGCCGGCGACGAGGTGTACTACACGCCGATGATTCATGGCAACCAGATGGGGACGTACGCCGAGTACGAGGTGGTGCCCGCGTCGATCGTCGCGCCGAAGCCGAAGAATCTCTCGTTCGTGGAGGCGGCCGCCGTGCCGCTGGCCGGCGGCACCGCGTACGAGGCGATCGTCCGCCGGCTGCGGCTGCACGTGGGACAGCGCATCCTCATCCACGGCGGCGCGGGCGGCGTCGGCTCGTTCGCGGTGCAGATCGCGAAGGCCGCCGGCGCGTTCGTGCTCGCCACCGCGTCGGCCACGCATCAGGCGACGCTCACCGCGCTCGGCGCCGACGTCGCGATCGACTATCAGCGCGAACGCCCTTCGGAAGCCGTGCAGCGCGCGACTGGTGGCGACGGCGTGGACGCCGTCTTCGACACCGTCGGCGATCGACTGATCGCCGATAGCATTGAGGTGGTGCGCCCCTTCGGGCACCTCGCGACGATTCTCGACCCCGAAGGCGATCTGCGCGGCTTCACCTTCGCGAATCTGACGCTGCACGGCATTTTCCTCACGCGGGAGCGCGAGCGCCTCGAAGAGCTGACGCGCCTCATCGAGCGCGGTCAGGTGCGCCCACTCGTGGACGAGGTCCTCCCGCTCGAGCAGGTGCGCAAGGCGCACGAGCGGCTCGACTCGGGACACGGGAAGGGGAAGATCGTGCTGCGGGTGGCGACGTAACGACTATCCCCGCGGCGATGACCGCCCCGCCTGCTGCGTGTGCTCCGGTTCGCGCGCGGCGAGCGCGCGGGCCTCGATGTAGATCTGCTTGATGACGGGGAACTGGTCGCGGATCTTCCGCTCGAGCCGTTCCACGGCCGCCGCCACATCCGAGGCGCTGAGCGACGTGTGAAACTGGATGTCGAGGGCGAGCAGCACGTGCTGCGGCCCGAAGTACATCGTCAGCGGTCGCGACATGCGGACCACGCTCGGATCGTCGGCGACCAGCTGATGCAGCGCGTCGACCATGCGCGGGTCGGCGCTCTCGCCAACCAGCAGACTGCGGTTCTCATGGGCGAGGAAGACGGCGACTGCGGCGAGGATGATCCCGATGAAGATCGACGCGACGCCGTCGAGCACCGGGACGTGCAGCCGAGTCCCCAGAAAGATGCCGAGGAACGCGATCACCAGTCCGAGCACCCCGGCCGCGTCCTCGAACACCACCGCGAAGATGGTCGGATCCTTGCTCGCGTGCGCGGCGTGGAAGATCCCCTGCCCTCGCACCACGCGCCGGAACTGCCGGAACGCCACCGTGGACGACGCGAGCTGAAAGACCATCGCCGCCGCGAGCACGATGTAGCTCCACGTGAGATCGCCCAACGGCTCGGGGTGCAGCACGCGCGTGATCCCCTCGTACACGGAGAGTCCGCCGCCGATGCCGAAGATCACGACGGCGACGATGAACGTCCAGAAGTAGAGCTCCTGCCCGTGTCCGAAGGGGTGCTGCACGTCCGGTGGCTTGCGGCTTCGATGCATGCCGAGCAGGAGAAGGAGCGAGTTGGCGGCATCGACCACCGAGTGGATTCCTTCCGCGATCATCGCGGAGCTGCCGGTCGCGATGGCGGCAATGAACTTGGTGACGGCGATGGCCGTATCGCCGGCGAGCGAGGCGATGACGGCCGCTCGCGATTCGCCCGGCCCCGCCAGTCGGCGGCGTTCCGCCGTCACGGTCGCGCGAGCCGGCGACTCCGCGCGTACGGATAGACATCGAACAGCTCGCCGGCGCGCAGCCGGCGCTGGATGCCCTGCCAGTACTCCGCGGTGAGGAGATCGGCGTGCATCTCGAGGAACGCGTCGCGCAGTGTTCCGGACGGCACGAGGAACGCGCGGAACTCCTCGGGGAAGACGTCGTTCTCCCCCACGTAGAACCACGGCTCGGCGGAGAGCTCATCGTCGAGGTTCGTGGCGCGCGGGATGCGGCGGAACCGGCAGTCGGTGAGCAGCGCCATCTCGTCGTAGTCGTAGAACACCACCCGCCCGTGCCGCGTCACGCCGCAGTTCTTGAGCAGCATATCGCCGGTGAAGATGTTGGCGGCGGCCAGGTCCTTGATGGTGTTGCCGTAATCGATGATGGCGTGCCGGGCGGATTCCGGGTCGGCCCGCTTGAGGAA